>JBEKUO010000139.1:0-12678 GCA_049514955.1 Bryobacteraceae bacterium
GGACATTCCTCCCCTCGACAAGGCTTTCGTTACAAAGGCCACAGTGTCGTGGCCCCCAGTCAAAAAGCAACTGACGATTCGTCTCGACGCGGATGTGCTGGCATGGCTCAAGGCCCACGGCAGGGGTTATCAGACGCGCATCAACCACATTTTGCGCGTCGTCATGGAGAGCCAGTCCCCACGCTCCAGGTAACAATTTCGCCCTCGGGAAGGCCGATACGGTGGAAGGAGGCACAACGACGAGATGAGAATAAGTAACGTGGCCTTGCGTCTGCAGGCGTCGCTGCTGGAAGAAGCGCGCGGGTTTCCGAAGCCGAAGGCGTAGCACTCAACCAATTCACCAACGTGGCTGTTGCGGAGAAGTTGTCGGCATTAAGGACAGAGGAGTACTTCGTGAGCGTGCGGAACGAGGTGACGTAAGAAGGGCAAAGCGGATTCTGAAGCGGGCCGGTCGAGCGAACCCTCCTATGCAAGGTGACGAACTGAACTGAGCGGCTAGTGACAGCCCAGACAACGGAAATGCCGCCCGTGGCAGACCGCGCAGGTAGTCTCATCCAGTCCCAACTTCCCGCTGGTGTGCGTATCCAGGAAGTCCGGCGTGTGGCTGGCCGGCTTCAGCGCCGCGTCCTTCAAGTGACAGAACTCACAACTGTCCGGCGGATCGATCCGGCTATGGCACACCAGGCAATCCGCCATTTGCGGTAGCGCGCTCGGATCCGGCCGATCGGAAACCTCCAGGCCGCGGTGGCAGGCGCCGCATGGATTCGTGGTGTTCAGATAAGCGCGCAGACTCGCGGCCGGCGTCGTCAGATACTTTTTGCTGTCGATGGCGGCGGCGATCACTGGCGCCAGGTTGCCGAGCTTCAGATGCAGTTGGTGGTTGAAACGCGCGAGGCGCGTCACGACGGGCGCGCCGATAGCCGCCGTCTTGTGGCATTGCAGACAGGCTTCCGGCCTCGGCAGCAGATTGTCGTCCGCGCGCGTGCTGGTCAGCGCCGCGGCGTGGCAAACCGCGCACTCCAACTTCGCCGCGACATGGATGCGGTGCGAGAACGGCGCGGCCTGCGCCGCGGCCATTCCCACCATCGCAATCGCCGGCAATAGAATTCGCAATTAATGCTTGTAATTGACGCGCCAGAGCTTCTTGCCGCCATCGTCCGAGATCAACATGCTGCCGTCTGGCAGGATCAACAATCCAACCGGACGGCCCCACACATCCCGGCTGTCGGGCGATATCATCCAGCCGGTCAGAAAGTCCTGCTGCGGACCCGAGGGCTTGCCGTTGTGAAACGGAATGAAGGCCACCGAATAGCCCACCCGCTTCGCGCGGTTCCAGGAGCCATGCAGAGCCAGAAAAGCGCCGTCGCGATACTCGGCGGGAAACTGTTTGGCGGTGTAGAATTCGAAATCGAGCACGGCCTGGTGCGCCGGCACCAGCGGAACGTCCGGAACGATGGTCTTCTGCACCAGGTCCGGCGATTGCCCCTTGTTGCGCGGATCTTCATTGGGACCGATGTACGCATACGGCCAGCCGTAGAATCCGCCCTGCTGAATGTGCGTAAAGTAGTCGGGCACCAGGTCGTCGCCCAGCGCGTCGCGTTCCTGCACGGCGGCCCAGAGCGTGTCGGTTCCCGGATACCAATGCAGCCCGATGGGATTGCGTGTGCCGGAAGCATAAGTCTCGTGGCCGCTGCCGTCGGGATTGTAGCGATTGATGGCCGCGCGCAGGGAATCCTCGCCGGTGGAGACGTTGGAATTGGAGCCCACGCCCACATAGAGCTTCTGGCCAGCGCGGTCGAACAGCAGGCTGCGCGTCCAATGGCCGTGCGCGAATCCCTTGAGGGAAATCACTTCCTCACCCGGCCCCGCGGTCATGGCCTTCGCGTCGTACTTATAGCGCTTGATGGATTCCGGCTCGCCGACATACAGATACTCATGCCAGAATGCCAGTCCGTACGGGCGATCCAGGCCCGTGATCAGCTTTTTGCGATCATGCGCCTGGTAACCATCGCGCTTGTCCAAAGGAATCAAGTAGACGATTCCATCCGGACCGTCCGCCGCATCGCTGAGCAGCAGCTCGCCGCCGGGACCGAGCAGCATATAGCGAGGCCGATCGAAGTTTTCGGCGTAGACCTCCACCGAGAATCCCGCAGGAACGTGTAACTGCGCGCCTGCCGGCTGCGGGATGACGCGCGGGCCGTTGGTGACCGAGGGCGTGGCGTAAGGCGGCGGCAGCTTGACATCCGCCGCATAGAAGGCCGCCCCGCTGACGGCCAGCAAAGCAATACCCGGCAGAATCCCTCGTTTATGCATGAATACATTCTAACGCGGGACCGGGGCAGCGACCTGCGCCGCAAGACGGCACTGTGTGGGAGACTACACTACGACGCTTTTAGCGGCGGTGGGCGCCGCAGGCATCTCGATCCCATGCTGTTCGGCGAAACGCTTGGCGTGCTTCGGGCAGCAATACTGCCACCACTCTCCACTCTTGGAGCCGTCCTCCCAACTCTGCATCGCGAGGTAAGCGGCGCGCGCGGTACATTGGCGGACTTGGCAGGCGCCCGTGCCCCAGTCGCGCTTTGCCTGCCTCTCCTCCCGCGTCATGTGGCGAATGGTTTGATCAAGCTTCATGAGTCACTGTCTTTCCGCGCCCGGCTGGCTCTCGCTCAGGCAGCGCTTTCTGCCTTCATCCGCCTGACTGGTAGCTGCGCTGAACAACAAACCGATTGCGTACTTCATACCGATGTGCCTGCAATAGCGAACCGTAGCATTACCCATCAGGCCCTGAGCGGACGCCTGCAAGTAGACGTTCGCGCGCAAGTCGATCGGTTGGTCGCACAGGATGCGAGCCCCCTGGCGGGAAAGATCGAGGCATTTTGCCCGGAGGGTCTTCACCTCTCCGAAGCGGGTTTGCCAGGACACTTGCACAGGACACTCAAAGGGCCGCCGTTCGTCCTTTCGGACTGGTTTTGCATTTTGTACGGGCATCGTTCAACTCTCTTTCCGGACCCGGGCGGGAGGGCAACTCGATCGGCGGGCGGCTCAATCCCCTTCCGATGCGTTTTCCAAGGGCCCGAAGAAGAGCTCGGTCGCGCGATCCAGGTCGCCTCGGGTAATTCGCAATGGTTTCCCTTCGTATTTCTTCAACGCCGTGATGATCTGGCACATGTCTCGGGGGTAAGATGGCCTCAAGTTATTCCCGCGGTCCGTGCAAAGCTTGCGCAGATATTCGGCTGAGCCGTCGTCGCAAGACAGGTTGTACTTGGGCAGCACGCGCCGGAAGATCTCGTCAAAAACCTCCCTCTCGACTGAATCCACCAGGATCTTATTCGGAATGCGGCGCAGAAACGCCTCATCCGCCAGTTCGCTGGGCGCCAGGTTCGTCGCAAATACGATCATTAGTTCAAAGGGTATGTCGAAGCGCACGCCATAATTCAGGGACAGATAGTCTATGCGACGGTCGAGCGGCACGATCCAGCGATTGAGCAGGTCGCGCGGCGAAATCAGTTGCCTGCCGAAGTCGTCGATGACCAGCATGCCGCCATTGGCTTTCATCTGTACCGGGGGGGCGTAGGTGCCCGATGCGGGGTCCAGCCGCAGGTCGAGCATGCTTGGAACCAGTTCGCCGCCCGCGATCACACAAGGCCTGTGGCACACCAACCACCGCGGGTCGAGATCTTCGATGTCGATCGCTACGCGCTCGTGTACGGCGGGGTCGAATAGGACAATAATCTGATTGTCTACTTCCACGGCATAGGGGATCACGATTTGGTCGCCGTAAACCCGCAGAAGCCTCTCGGCTACACTGGTCTTGCCCGTGCCAGTCGGGCCGTATAAGAAAATCGAACTCTGCGCTACCAGCGCGGGACCCAGTTGATCCAGCAGACGATCGGTCACTACCATGTCGCCAAAAGCCAGGCGCAGGGAGGACTGATTAATGGCCACCTGCGGCTTTTGTTCGCGCATGGCGTCTTGGTACGCATTCAGGCTCACCGGCGCCGGGCCGGCATACTGGCACATATGGCACCGCTCCGTCGCCGCGCTGCGTCCCGCCCCGGTCAGCGCGAAGATGTAGTCGTCCCCCGTCATGCCGCTTACTTCCAACAGGCGGTGCGTGCGCAACTCGCGAAAGACCTTTTCCACGACTGGATAGGCCAGCGCCATCGATTCGCTAAGGCTGCCGATCGTATTGCACCTCTTCAGGTGCACATGCCGTAAAAACAGGTCTTCGATCATCGTCGAAGGGAGCCCCGTCAGTTCCTGTGTACCCGGCGTCTTCGGCAGATAGCGCGGCAGTTTGCGCGGCGGGGCGGCTTCCGTCCGGCCAGCCGGTAGAGGAAAAGACGCGATAAAGCCAGGATCGGGGTTACCCGAGGCGCCGTTCACGAATTCGGTCGACATGCTTAATCAGTTTCTCCTTGGCGGCGTGTCCGATTAACTTTAGAGAACTCCGGCATACTATCTACTGACAACATCGGACCGAGAAATCAACAGCTTGCCTGGTACACTAAGTACTTCACTTCAGTCGAGAACTGTTGAAAGTTAGTCACTTTCGAACTAATCATAACTATATGGCAGCCGCGATACAAGCGCAATATGTTTCTCATCCAATTGTTACGACTTTAGTTGGCGTCCGCCGTTCACTAATAGCTACCGGGTACTACGGGTACTTTCGGCAGGCCCGTGCCGTCCGGCGTGGTCGCGAGAGCCGGCGCGAGCCGTCCAGGCCCAACGGGCCCGGCTCCGTGGAGTAAACCACAATGCGGCTGAAGGCCCGTATTTACGTTGCCGCGTTTGTTGCCCTCGGCGCCGCGCTCGTCGCGACTGCGGTTTATCCCTGGCAGCCGGGGAACCTGGGGCGGTTCTGCTTCTATCTGCTCCTGGCGAGCCTGGCTTCCGGCATGCAAATCAATCTCCCCGGCATACCAGGGAGCTTGCCGGTCTCGAATCTGTTCATCCTGATCGGCATCGCAGAGATGTCGATCAGTGAGACCATGGTCATTAGCTGCGCCGGGACCCTTGTCCAGTGCTTTTGGAGAGACAGGCGCAAGGCCGGCATTTTGCAAATCCTCTTCAGGGTTGCGAATGCCGGTGTGGCCACCGCCGCTGCCTACCGGTTTTATCACTGGTCCGCCATCGATGTGTTTGGGCATAGCGGGCCTTTCCTGCTGGTGCTGGCGGCGCTTCTGTACTTTGTCCTGAATACCGTTCCGGCCGCGGGTCTCAGTTCACTGACCGATCGGAAGCCGCTGGGCGAGACCTGGCGCGGCGCTTACTTTTGGTCTTTTCCTTTCTATATCCTGGGCGCATCGGTGGCCTGGATGATCAGTCTGTTCAGCCGCCAGGCTCACTGGCAGGGCGCGGTGCTGCTGCTGCCGATCGTATACTTCATTCACCGTTCCTATCGCATGTATCTCGACCGTCTCGGCGACGAAAAGCGCCACGTCGAAGAAATGGCCGGATTGCATCTTCGCACCATCGAAGCCCTGGCGCTGGCCATCGAAGCGAAGGACCATACGACGCATGCGCACCTTCGCCGCGTGCGCACTTATGCGTTGGAAATCGGGAAAGAGATGGGGCTCTCCGAGCCGGAGCTGGAGGCGCTCAGAGCCGCGGCCCTGCTGCACGACATCGGTAAGCTGGCCATTCCCGAGCACATCATCTCGAAGCCTGGGCGTCTGACTCCCGAAGAGTTCGAAAAAATGAAGATCCATCCGGTCGTGGGCGCCGAAATCCTGGAGCGTGTTTCGTTCCCGTACCCCGTGGTGCCGCTGGTCCGCGCCCACCACGAGCGGTGGGACGGCACCGGTTATCCCGATGGCCTCCAGGGCGAAGAGATCCCGTTGGGCGCTCGGATTCTGGCGGCGGTGGATTGCTTCGATGCGCTGGCGGCCGACCGCCAATACCGGCGTGCCCTCCCGTTGCCGGAAGCTATCCAGTATGTGTGCGGGCTCTCCGGCAAGAGCCTGGACCCGGCTGTAGTGACGGTGCTGGCGCGCCGCTACCTGGAACTGGAAAAAATGGTTCAGGCGCAGCCTATGCCTGAAGCCAGATTATCCACGGGTATCAAGATCGCCAAGGGAGAGGAGCCCGCGGCCGGCTTTGAAGTCTCTCATGCAAACGGCGCTCATAGTGAATACGATTTCCTGTCATCCATCGCGGCTGCCCGCCAGGAGGTGCAGCTCCTGTTTGAACTGACCCAGGACTTAGGCAGCTCGCTTAGCTTGGATGAGACTCTGTCGGTGGTGGCCATCCGCTTGAAGAAGATGGTGCCTTACGATGCCATCGCCGTGTATGTCGACCGCGATAAGAGCCTGATTCCGCTTTATGTGAACGGCGAAAATTATCGCCTGTTTTCGTCGCTGGCAATCCCCATGGGCGAGGGTCTCTCCGGTTGGGTCGCCGCGAACCGCAAGAGTATCCTGAACGGCAACCCGTCGGTGGAGTGCGGATATCTGAACGACCCAGCTAAGTTCAGCACGTTGCGCTCGGCGCTGGCGGTGCCTCTGGAAGGTGTACACGGCGTGATCGGAGTGCTGACGCTCTACCGCGCGGAACGGGATGCCTTTTCGCGCGACCACCTCCGCATCCTGCTGGCCATCAGCTCCAAAGTGTCGCTCTCCATCGAAAACGCGCTGCGCTTCCGTCTGGCAGAGGACTCCGCCACCACCGACTACCTTACCGGTCTTCCCAATGCACGGTCGCTGTTTCTACGCCTGGATAGCGAACTGGCGCGATGCCGGCGGACCTTGCAGCCCCTCACGGTTCTGGTCTGCGACCTGGACGGCTTCAAAGAGATCAACGACCGGTTCGGCCACCTGGAAGGCAACAAGGTGCTGCGTCACGTGGCTGGCGCGCTGCGCGAGAATTGCCGCGAGTACGACTACGTGGCGCGCATGGGAGGCGACGAGTTCGTGATCCTGCTGCCGGGGAGCGATCGGGAAACCATCCGGCGCCGCATTGCACAGTTCCATAGCATCGCCTGCGGCAGCATACAAACGGATGCCGGCGCGGGTGTCCTGGCGTTGAGCGTGGGCGAGGCGTTCTATCCGGACGACGGGTCGGATGCCGAACAGTTACTCGCGGAGGCCGATCGCCGCATGTATAAATCGAAACATCTGAACAAGGCCGGGCAAGCCAACGGGATACACATCCTGTCGCCCGTTCTGGGTGTGGCCGGCCGGCCCGGCGGGGTAATATGATGCGCGCCTGGAGGCATCTGGCGGGTCTCCTGCTCTCGCTGGCGATTACTGTCGTCGTGGGAGGCGTTCTGACTGCAGCCCTGGTGCGCTTGAGTCCTGGTTTCGGAGTGGACGAGCATGAGCTCGATCCCACGCGCGATGTAGCAGCCCTGCGGGCGCTCCAGGCATCCCGGCCGGAGCAGCGCGATTTCGCCGGTTACTGTCTGCGGCACACCGCCGCGATGTTTCGTGGAGATCTGGGGTTCTCGCGAAACTGGAATCGCCCGGTTTCCGGCTTGCTGCGGGAACGGTGGCCGGTGACCGCGCAACTAATGACGGTAGGAATCCTGGGCGGATGGGCGCTGGCCTTGGCGCTCGCTCTGCCGGGAGTGGTCTATCCGACGCGGTTAGGAAACGCGCTCGCCGCGATTTTCAGCGGCTCGCTGCTGTGCGTGCCATCGGCGGCCCTGGCGCTCCTGATCTTCCTATACGCCGGGCCGGTGCGCGCTGTCATGGCTCTGGCCGTGTTTCCAAGAGTCTTCCAGTATCTCGAAGCTATGCTGTCACAGGCTGCTGGGCTGCCGCACGTGCTGGCGGCGAGGGCGCGGGGAGTGAGCCGGGCGCGCATCCTGTTATGGCACATCGTGCCCACCGCCGCGCCCCAGGCACTCGCGCTGGCTGGCGTGTCGGTGAGTATGGCATTCGGCGCGGCCGTTGCGGTGGAGGTGATTTGCGACTTTCCCGGGATCGGCCAGCTTGCCTGGAAAGCCGCTCTGGCCCGCGACCTGCCATTGCTGGTCACTTTGACAATGCTAGTGACTCTTGTCACTCAGATGGCCAATGCTTTGGCGGACGCGCTCACCGTCAGGCGAGGAGTCCACCTGTGACCCGGCTGCGGAAGCTCGCATGGGCCGCTCTGGCTTTGCTGTTTGTGGCGGCGCTATTCTCGGACTTCCTGCCGGGCGCTTCCTACGCCCACCAGTTTCGCGATTTCCCCCGCGCCGGAGTTTCGTGGCGATTTCCGCTGGGAACGGATGCTCTGGGCCGCGACCGCCTGGCGCGCCTGCTGGTCGCTACGCGCCTGTCGCTTTTGCTGGCGCCCGCGGCGGCGTTGTTCTCCACGATTCTCGCGGCGTTGATCGGCGGACTCGCCGGGTATTGCGGCGGCCTAGTGGACCGCATCGCCGCGCGCGCCATCGATCTGATGCTCTCCCTGCCGTGGATCTTCCTGCTGATCGCCGCCCGCGCCATGCTGCCGCTGAACGTGTCGCCGGCCGCGTCGGTGCTGATCGTCTTCGCGCTGCTGAGCGTGCTCGGGTGGGCCGCTCCCGCGCGCGTGATCCGCGCCGGCGTGCGCGACATACGCAACTCGGATTTCCTGCTGCAATCGCGGGCCTGCGGGTGCCGCGGCATGCGCCTGCTGCTAAGGCAGGTTGTGCCAAACCTGCGGCCCGTGCTGCTCGCCCAGTTCTTCACTTCCATACCGCTATTCATCCTTGCCGAGGCCAATCTGGGGCTGTTGGGGCTGGGAGTATCCGAGCCGCTGCCCTCCTGGGGCACCCTGCTGCGCGAGTTGGAAACGGACCTGGCTTTCAATCCGGGTACGGTGGCCTGCCTGGCGTTGATGATGGCGGTGGTGGGTTGCTTCAAATTTCTGCTGCCTGAAGGCGACCTGCACTCGTGAGCTAGAATGTCAGGGACGCATGCCCTTGCGCTACGATGTGGCCGTGATTGGCGCCGGCGTGTTCGGCGCGTGTCCGGTGCATCATCTACGCCAAGCGGGCCGGCAGGTGGTGCTGCTGGACGCTTATGGCGCGGCCAATTCGCGCGCCAGCTCTGGCGTCGAATCCCGCATCATCCGCATGGGCTATGGCGCCGATGAAATCTACACCCCGCAGCGCCATGCGCTTGTGGCGGGAGTTCTTCGATAAGACTGGCGGGGCCTTCTACCTTCGGGCCCTGTACGGACGCAACCGGCTTTGCCGCTAATTAAGACCATTGGAACTGCCCATCTTCTACCGGGGGTCCTTTGCCTTTCCCCTTGACCTAATTTACGCCAGGCGAAGCAGGCGAAACAGCACCCGCCAGACTATGCCATTGCCGGAGGATAGGATTGCATTCGCCAGGACGCGGGTATAAAGTCTTGGATTGTATGAAACGCATACTGTTACCCTTTGCGACGCTCATCAGCGCACTCTTTTTGAGCTGCGTCTTGGCGGCCTTCGGCGCCACAAAAGAACGCGACTGGAAGATGGGGCGCGTGCTGGATTCCGCGCTGAGCAGCTCGTTTTTTGTCACTGGCTCAGTGACGCATACAACCGGAACGGCTACGGCGTCCGGTAGTGGAATGGCGAGCACCACCGGCAGCGCAATGACTCTCGGGAACACCACGAGCCTAAACAGTAGCACGGTTCTGAGCGGTACTGCCACCGCCACGGGCCAGTCCATCAGTTCCACCGCGATTACGGGGGTCGCGGTGCAATCCAACGAGTTGATGATTGTCGCGGATAAGTACTTCTACGTGATCCGGGACTCACGAAGCTACATTCCCGGCGCTCTGCTTATGAACGCGCTCGCCAACAGGAAGCACGGATGTCGATTTATTGTGGGCGAAGACATCAAGTATTCCCAGGAAAAAGGCTATCTCTGGGTGCTGGACCCGGACGGCAAGGAATGCAAGATCCCTATCCTACGTCAGCAGGTAAGGGGAGAGACCGAGCTTAACCGAGACAAGTTCACCAAGCCCACGCCCGCTATAACCATCACCGCTGCAGCCCCGCCAGCGCCACGGCCGCTGCCGGCCGCACCAGATGGCGGACTCTTAAACGTACCGTTCGGATCGAATCCCCCAGGCGCGCTGGTCTCGTTCAGCGGCATGGCCGCCTGCTACACCCCGTGCGTCTTGAAGCTTGAAGCACGGCGGTTTAAGGTCACCATGACCTTGGCGGGATATGCCGACTGGACCAGCGAGTTTACGGTCGAGGCAGGGAAGCCCGTCGTGGCGGACATGCAGCGTACGCAGTGACGCCCGTGGGGGCTCGCGCCAGTCGCACGGGCTTTGGGAACCTTGCTGCGCGAGTTGGAAACGGACCTGGCTTTCAATCCCGGCACGGTGGCCTGCCTGGCGTTGATGATGGTGGTGGTGGGTTGCTTCAAATTCCTGCTGCCTGAAGGCGATCTCCACTCGTGAGCTAGAATGTCAGGGACGCATGCCCTTGCGCTACGACGTGGCGGTGGTCGGCGCCGGCGTGTTCGGCGCGTGGACCGCTCATCATCTCCGCCAGGCGGGCCGGCGGGTAGTGCTGCTGGACGCCTATGGCGCGGCCAACTCGCGCGCCAGCTCCGGCGGCGAATCCCGCATCATTCGCATGGGCTATGGCGCCGACGAGATCTACACTCGCAGTGCCATGCGCTCGCTGGCGCTCTGGCGGGAGTTCTGGGATAAGACTGGCGAGCCGCTGTTTCATCAGACGGGCGTCCTGTGGACTGCGGCGGCCGGCGATGTCTACACCGAAAGCACGCGCGAAACACTCGCCAGGTGTGGCGTGCAGTTTGAAACGCTCTCCACGGCGGAGTTGAAATCCAGATATAGCCAAATGGAATTCGAGCCTGGCGCTTGGGGCATCTACGAGCCGTTGAGTGGCGCGCTGATGGCGCGGCGGGCCGTGCTGGCGGTGGTGGCGGATGCCGTGCGGAATGGCGTGGCATTTGTGCCGGAAGCGGTCGCCGCACCGGCCGGCAGGGGAGCGCTCGATTCGGTGCGTACCAGCGGCGGCGACATTCGGGCAGACGCGTTTGTCTTCGCTTGTGGTCCCTGGCTGCCCACTGTGTTTCCGGACCTGCTGGGGAAACGGATCGAGCCCACCCGCCAGGAAGTCTTCTTCTTCGGTGCGCCGCCCGGCGACGTGCGCTTCGCTCCCCCGGCGCTGCCGGCGTGGATCGACTTCAGCGATCCGCGCGGGCCGTACGGCTTCCCCGATCTGGAAAACCGGGGCGTCAAAATCGCGCTCGATCAGCACGGCGCGCGCATCGATCCGGATAGCGCCGATCGCGTCCCATCCGCCGAGGGTCTGGCCGCCGCGCGCGATATCCTCGGCAAACGCTTCCCCGCGCTGCGGAATGCGCCCCTGCTGGAGGCGCGCGTCTGCCAGTACGAGAACACTTCCAACGGCGATTTCCTGATTGACCGGCACCCGGATTTCGACAACGTGTGGCTGGTGGGCGGAGGCTCGGGGCACGGCTTCAAGCATGGTCCGGCGGCCGGCGAGTATGTCGCGGCACGCATGCTGCAGGGCGGCCCGGTGGACCCGCGCTATTCCCTGGCGACGAAGGCAGAGACGCACGAGCGCACCGTGTTCTGAGGCGGCCTGCGGGGGTCCACTATAATGAAAGCTCGTAGGGCATGTGCCCGGGTGGCGAAATCGGCTGACGCAAAGGACTTAAAAGTCCGATCGGGTCAGTCGTTGTTTCGTGCTATCTTTGAAGCCGTGCGGGCGTGGCGGAATCGGCAGACGCACCGGACTTAAGCGAAAACTTGAGTGCCCGCCGGGAAACCGGCGATGGTAGAACTGCTCAAAGTCGGGGAACCCTGTGACATGGCGATCCCGAGCCAAGCCCTGCCGGAGCAATCGGCGTTCCGGTTGGGAAGGTGTAGAGACTAGACGGGCAGCGCCTAATCCCGAAGCTGATTCGGGGCATGGCGAAGGGATAGTCCAGACCCCAAACCTTGCTGCAATCAAGCGGGGGCGGCGAAAGCCGTAGTGGCAAGAAAATCCGTTGGACCGCAAGGTCCGTGAGGGTTCAAGTCCCTCCGCCCGCACCAACTTTTTCATGCCTCTCACGCCGGGAAACAGCGGGCCAGATCGTCCCGCACCGGCGCCCTGGGATTGGAACCATCCCTTCGTAACGTTTCACCGGCAGGGAACGCCTGCTATCCTGTCTCTTTGCTCACGATCCGACTCATGCTCGACGCTACTGGCGTGATGGCGCCCGATTCAATCGGGATGCGCGTCGCGAAGAATACAGGAGAACAATATGAAAATACTGATGGTCCTGACATCGCACAACCAACTGGGGAACACGGGCCGCCCGACTGGTTTCTGGCTTGAGGAATTCGCGGCCCCCTATTTCGTATTCAGGGATGTTGGCATTGAGCTGACGCTCGCCTCTCCGAAAGGCGGGCAGCCTCCGCTCGATCCGAAAAGCGATCTGCCTGAAAATCAAACGCCGGCGATGGCGCGGTTCAAGAAGGACGCGACCGCGCAAAAGGCTCTCGCCAACACGGTCAAACTTGCGGACATGAAGGCGGAAGACTTCGACACGGTCTTTTATCCCGGTGGGCACGGCCCGATGTGGGATCTTGCGGAGAGCCCTACGTCGGTCGCCCTTCTGGAGGCCTTCTACAATTCCGGCAAGCCCATCGCATTGGTGTGCCATTCGCCCGGGGTGCTTCGCCATGTCACTTACCAGGGCGCTCCGCTGGTGAAAGGAAAACACG
>JBEKUO010000140.1:0-12656 GCA_049514955.1 Bryobacteraceae bacterium
GTTGAGCTTGAGCGTCACTCGTAACCGCCGCCTCACGTTCCGCATCGATCCCACAGAGCTTGAAATTTGTGACGTGAATTTGGAAGACTACCACTAGGAGGAAGGAGCATTCGCCATGCCTATCAAGAACCCGCCCCATCCGGGAGACTTCATCCGGACTGAGATTATCGAACCGGCAGGCCTGTCAGTGACGGCGGCAGCGGCCGCGCTTCACGTTTCACGCCCCGCGCTATCCAACCTTCTCAACAGCAAGGCTGACCTCTCCGGCGACATGGCGCTACGTGTCGAAAGGCCTTCGGGGTTAAGATGGACACGCTCATGCGGATGCAGGCGTCGTACGATATCGCGCAGACCCGCAAGCGCGAAAAGGAAATCCACGTGCGCCGGATCCACCATCCGGCCCACGCTCAAGGTGACGCCGGCATGAAAAAGACCTGAGCAAAATCCCTCAGGAGCGCTGTGGGCGATGAGTGACTGACTGCGTGACGCGGACATCGGCCGATGAATAGTTGAAAGCATCAGAACCGATCGCGCTTGAGGCTCTCCCGATCTTTGCCGGGAGCAAAAGCCGCAGCTCGCGGCTGGTGTCTGAAAGAACATGTGGCGCAAGCGGAAATCGTTCGGCGGCAGACTGAATGGCGGCCGTACCGCAGAACTCCGTCGCGGAAATATGGGCTCAGTTCGCCCGATGTCCCCAGGTCAACCTTGTGGCCGCCAAATATTCGGGAAGTTCGCGCTCTCTGGCGGCCATTCGGGGGTACCCGACACGTACACTAGGCTCGAACTCGACCAAAACGTCCGCGTCGCAGGAGTCCGAGAAACGTTCCGTGAGCGCCGATCCTCGGTTGTGTCGTTGATGGCCGCTACTGGACGGCGTGGCGGACGCAGCAGATTCGAGAAAAGTGACCAGTACAGGTTAGTGTCGCACTGAAGTTTGCCGACACGAGCTAAGCCACTTTTGTACCCCTTTCTGGCTTGGATAATTTTACGTCGCCTTTGCGAAGCTTCTCCGCAAGTTTATCATCACTCAAGCAGCTTCGTACGAAATCTGGAAATATAAAAAAATAACGATGCACTGTTAGTGTGCGCCTCTGACTTGAAGGTAAGGCGACGCTGAATACATAGTAATCAGAAAGGGGACTCGCCTCGTCTTGAACGTTGCCAAACTGCGCCCGAAGATACTGGCGCATGTCTTCGGGAATTCGGTCAATTTGCATAAAAGTGTGATTCCTTCTCTTCGTGTAGCGCCTGTCCATCAGTCGATACACCCGGATGGTGAACAGGCTCGCCTTTCCGAATACGACCACCTGGTCACGCTGCCGGGGCGGATGGAGAAAATCGTTTCGACTGCGTTGGCTCCGCTGCGGTGGCGGATGGAGAAAATCGTTTCGAGTGCGTTTGGCAAAGGGATAGGGATCACATCGCACGTCGAGTTCTTCCTGGGCGCCGGCGAAACCCAGCACGGTGCGCTGTTCGACGGCGGCTGGTCTGAGGTCGATCATCTGGGACGGACATATGTTTCTCCTTTTGCCGCTCCGAAGAGAACCAGCGCCCAGTGAATTAGACCAGCCGCTCACGACGTGAGCGAATAGAATGCTTTAGTTAATCAGCGATTCTGTGAGGAAACGGACTACATGCAACAGTGTAGCTCCGAATGAAGTATGGGTCAATGCCAGCCTTCGGATAGGAGTTCCTCCGACAGAACTCCGCCAACTCTGCCGCGCTAGTCTCGATTTGGCCAACCGTCACTAGATGCGATCCTTCCCGGCCGCCGCATTTTCCATCGCCAGCCTGCTGTGCTTGCGCCCGAACGGGAAGTAGATGGCGAAGCCGATCACCAGCCAGACGACGAAGCGTACCCAGGTCTCCAGCGGCAGTGCCATCATCAGTACCAGGCAGGAGACAATCGACAGCGCCGGCAAGATAGGCGATCCCGGCACGCGGAAGCTGCGCGGCCGGTCCGGCTGCTGGCGGCGCAGCACGATCACGCCCGCCGACACCACGATGAACGCGAACAGCGTCCCGATATTCGCCAGGTCCGCGAACGTGCCGATGTCCCAGACGCCCGCCGGAATGCCCACCGCCAGCCCCGCGATCCAGGTGCTGATGTGCGGCGTCTTGAAGCGCGGGTGCACGCGGGAAAACGCGCCCGGCAGCAGCCCATCGCGCGACATGGCGAACCAGATCCGCGCCTGCCCATACTGGAACACCAGAAGGGAGGACAGCATCCCCACGATCGCGCCCACGCTCACCCACCCGCGAATGCGATTGAAGCCCAGCGCCTTGAGCGCGTTGGCCACCGGCGCCGCGTTGTTGAGCGTCTTGTAGCTTGCGATGCCCGTCAGCACCAGCGAAACCGAAATGTACAGCACCGCGCAGATCACCAGCGTCGAGATGATGCCCACTGGTAGATCGCGTTGCGGGCGGCGGCACTCCTCGGCCGCCGTGGACACCGAGTCGAAACCAATGTAGGTAAAAAACACAATGGCCGCGCCGGTCAGGACGCCCGGAAAACCGTTGGGCAAAAACGGAGACCAGTGCGCCGGCTTCACCGCATGCGCCGCGCCCACCACGAAGATCAGAATGGCCGCGATCTTCACCGCCACCATGACGTTATTGGTGCTGGCGCTCTCGCGCACTCCCCGCACCAGGATATATGACAGGATCACCAGGATCACCAGCGCCGGCAGGTTAAACCACGACCCGGTCAACTGGCCCGAAGCGATAATCGGCCCGGATATCTTGTCCGGCAGGTGCCAGCCGAAAATCCCATCCAGGATGTCGTTGAAGTAGGCGGAAAAGCCCACCGCCACGGCCATGTTCGAAACCGCATACTCCAGAATCAGGTCCCACCCGATGATCCAGGCGATAATCTCCCCCAGCGTGGCGTACGCGTAGGTGTAAGCGCTGCCCGCGATCGGGATCATGGACGCCAGTTCCGCATAGCACAGCGCCGCAAAGCCGCAGCAGATGGCCGTCAGCAGGAACGATAGCGAAATGCCCGGACCCGCCCCGGGACGTCCCAAGGTGGACAAGGCATGCGGTCCGTGCATGATGAGATCCAGCACCGTGGCGTGCAGGATCGAGTTGTTCTTCAGGGTCTCGCCGGCGGCCGCCGTGCCCGTCAGGATGAAGATGCCGGAGCCGATAACCGCGCCTACCCCGAAGGCCGTCAGGCTCCAGGGGCCCAGCGTCTTGCTCAGGCGCTTGCCCGGCTCCTCGGAAGCCTTGATTAGAGCGTCGATGCTCTTGGTACGGAATAGTTGGCTCAACGGCCTGCCCCCGTATGGATCTGCTTTTGGTGGCGCAGGCGGTTCCGCCTGCGATCCGATTTAGCGCTTGCGCTGCCCTTGCACCATCTTCTTGACTTTCTTCTTCAGCGAGCCGCGCGCCACGCCCGCCGCGCGCTTGGCCTTGGGTGCCGCCTTCTTTCGCGCCGCCCGCTTCAGCTTCTTTCGTTCGACTCTATCGGTAATCGTTTTGGTATTCATCGTTGATTTTTCCGGACCGCCCGCTGGCGGGCTAGGCCCTCTTCAGCCCCGCGTATTTCTCGACGAGCTTCTTCACCCCGAAGCGCGGAAAGCTGACAGTGATCTTAGCATCGTCGCCCTCGCCCTCGCGCCGCACCACCGTACCCGTGCCATATTTAGGATGCTCCACGGTCATCCCCGCGCGCGCCCCTCTGCGCACCGGCGGAGGCGGCGGCTGCACCACTGGGCTACGGGCCGCAACCGAAGGCTGCGGTGGGAGCGCCCCGGGTCCCGGCGGACTCTTCTGTGGAGCGCCCGGAGGACCCGGCAAACCACGCTCGGCAAAAAACTGTGAAATGCTCTCCACAGAATTATAAGTCTTGCCCACCCCTTGCGGCGCCCCGCTGTAGCGCTGCACGCTCTGCCGCGCCTCGTATCTCTCCGCGTGCAGATCCACCTCCGGCATCGCCTCCTCTTCCGAAAGGTTGACGATCAGATCCGCCGGCGCTTCTCCCAGAAAACGGGATGCCATGGTGCGTTCCTGCTCGCCGCCTCCGAAGCGCCTGCGATACTTGGCCCAGGTCAGATACAGCCGCTTCTGCGCGCGCGTCATCCCCACGTAGCACAAACGCCGCTCCTCTTCGAGCGCCGCTGCCGAGCCCTGGGACCGCTGGTGCGGAAACAGCCCCTCTTCCATGCCGGCCAGAAAAACGATGGGAAACTCCAGCCCCTTCGCATTGTGCAGCGTCAGCAGGCTCACCTGCGCATGCTCGTCCACAGCGTCCGCGTCCGCCACCAGCGCCGCATGATCCAGGAAGTCGCCCATCGTCTCGCCGCGCTCCGCGGCGTCCTCCGCCGCGTTGATCAGCTCACCCAGGTTTTCCAGACGCCCTTCGGATTCGGGAGTATTCTCCTGCACCAGCATTTCCCGGTAACCCGTGCATTTCAGCATGAACCGTATGGTATCCGGCAGCGGCTCGGTCTGCACCATCAGCGAAAGGTCCTGCATCATGGTCCGGAAAGCCACCAGCGCCGACTGCGCGCGCGCCGGAAACAACCGCTGGTCGATCATGCGCGACACGGCGTTCCACAAGCTTAGGCTCTGTTCCCTGGCGAACGCATCCACCTGGTCCACGGTCGTCCGGCCTATGCCGCGCGCCGGCGTATTGATCACGCGCAGCAGGCTGACGGAGTCCTGGTTCGACATCGCCAGCTTCAGGTACGCCACCGCGTCTTTGATTTCGGCGCGTTGGTAGAAACTGAATCCGCCCACCACCAGGTATTTCCGGCCCCGCCGCCGCAGCGCTTCTTCGATCTGCCGCGATTGCGAGTTGGTCCGGTAAAGCACCGCCACGCGGTCGTTGGGTTCCTCGGTCAGCAGGCGATCGACGGTATCGGCGATGAACAGCGCCTCATTCTCCGCGTCCCACCCCGTGTACATCCCCAGCATTTCGCCGTGGCCGGCTTCGGTCCAGAGATTCTTGCCTTTGCGCGCCTTGTTATTCGCCACCACCGCTCCGGCGGCCGCCAGAATATTCTTGGTGGACCGGTAATTCTGCTCCAGCCGGATGGTGCGCGCGCGCGGAAAGTCGCGCTCGAAATCCAGTATGTTGCGTAGGTCCGCGCCGCGCCAGCTATAGATGGACTGGTCTTCGTCGCCCACCACGCACACGTTCCGGTGCGCCTCCGAGAGCAGCCGCATCAGCTCGTACTGGCTGCGGTTGGTGTCCTGGTATTCGTCGATCATCAGGTAGCTGAGCCGCCGGTTGTACATACTGCGGGTGGCTTCATCGTGCTCCAGCAGCCGCACCGCTTCGAGCAGCAGATCGTCGAAATCGAGCGCGTTGGCCGTGCGCAGCGCCTTTTCGTATTCTTCCCAGATCACCGCCAGCTTGCCGGCCACCGGATCCTTGGCGTCGCGATAGAACTCCTCGGGTGTCTGCTTCAGGTTCTTGGCGTGGCTGATGCGCGAGAGCCCCGCGCGGTATTGCAGGAACTTTTCATCCAGCCCGAGGTGCCGGTAGGCGGCCTTGATCACCGCGAGCTGGTCGTCCTCGTCGTAGATCGTGAACCGCCGCGTGAACCCCGGGCGAAGCTTCGCCAGCGGTTCGCCATCCCGCCGCAACAGCCGCACACAAAAGGAGTGAAACGTCGAGAGATTGGGGGCCGAAGAGAGCGTCACCTCGCTCAGCAGCGCCGCCACGCGCCCGCGCATCTCGTCCGCGGCCTTGTTGGTGAAGGTCACCGCCAGGATCTGCGAAGGCGGTACGTGACGCGACGTGATGATGTGCGCGATGCGGTGCGTGATCACGCGCGTCTTGCCGCTGCCCGCGCCCGCCAGTATCAGCAGGGGTCCTTCCGTGCAGGTGACCGCTTCGCGTTGCTGGGGGTTCAGGCCTTTGAGGAAGTCCATGAGGACTTCTCGAATTTTACCATGCGGGGGTCAAGCGGCTTCCGCAGCGTGGCCGTTCGTTATGGTACGACTGGACAGACGATCGTCCGCTGGGACACAGGAGCCGCTGCTTTGCGCAGATTCCTCTTCTCGACGCTTTACTCCCTGATGGCCGTCGCCGCTGGATTGCTCGCCATACGGTTTGTGGTGGGGCCGTTCCGCTCCATACTAGTCACGGTGCAGTCGCCTGTGAACGCCGCCGGTATCGTGGCGGTCGCGTTCGTGCTGTTGACACTGAGTGGTGCGGCGGGCGTTCAGCCCATTCGGCTTGCCATCGTCCGCTCGCCGAAGGAGCCGCCCGCCGTAGCCCTGCAAATGAAAGATTGGACGATTCTCGCCGTCGTAGCCGCGGCCACAGCCATCGCGTTCTGGCGAAACCTCGGCTCGCCGTTTGTGTTCGACGATTACAAGCTTCTCGGGGATGCCTCCCACGCTACCTGGCGGATTCTAGTGGATACCTTCAAACCAGAGCCCGGCAGGCACGATCTGTTCTTTCGCCCGGTTGGGCTCATTCCGTATTGGCTGGACTATCAGTGGGGCGGTGTGGCAGTCAGGCGCTGGCATCTTTGCAGCTTGGCCGTGCATGCCACGAATAGCTGTCTGCTGTATCTGCTCGTACGGCGGCTCCCCATGGGGCGCATAGCGGCGTTGGTCGCCGCGCTGCTGTTTGCGCTTCACGGATCGCGGGCGGAAACCGTCGCCTGGACGGCTGCCGGTTTCGACCTGTTGGCGGCCTTCTTCGTGTTCGGCGCACTGCTTGCGGTGCGGGAACATTGTCGCACGGGCAGGCGCGCGTTCTACCTTCCCATAGCCGCCTGCGCAGTCCTGGCCGTGTACACGAAGGAATCCGCATTCTGTTTGCCTTTGCTGCCGGCCACTTTGCTGCCTTTTTTGCAGCGCGAAGAACGCCGGCGAGCCATCCAGGCCAGCCTGGTGCTCGCTTCGATATGTGCTCTCCTGTTTGTTTACCGCTGGTACGCGATCGCGGGAATCGGCGGATACATCGACAGCACGGGTGCTCGCGCCGTCCTACACTCGGCGCCGCTGAAACTGTCGGAGGCGTTGTTTTACCGGCAGTGGGCATTCTTGTTCTTCCCGGTGAACTGGTCTGCGCCGCAGGAGTGGTGGCTGCGTGCCTCCGCTGTTCTGTTCATCGCCGTGCTTGTGGTTTGCGCGGGACGGTGCGCGGCGTCGCGGGCACACCTCCTGGCGGGCATCGCGTTTGTGCTTGCAGCAGCTTTGCCAGTCCAGCATCTTCTGCTGTTGTCCCTGGATTTTGCGGGAGCCAGGATGTTGTACCTTCCGGTGGCAGGCTTGGCCATCTTTTGGGGCGCGCTGCTGGAGCGCGCTGCGCATTCCAAGCTCCGGTGGACCATGGCCGCGGTTCTCATCGCATTCAACCTTGCAGCCTTGCAGCATAACCTCGGGCCGTGGCGGACGACCCCCGCAGCCGCGGCCGCCGTTTGCAGGGCACTCGGGAGCGAACTGGCGGCAGATCCCCGGCCGGTGTCCGTCAGCGATCTGCCCTACAAACAGCAGGGCGTGTTCTTCCTGTTGAACGGATTTCCGGAATGCGTGGCTATGAACTCCGGTCAACCAGCCAGCCGCGTGCACGTCCTGCCGCAAACTCCGGAGAGCCCGCCTCCTGGTGAGCGGCTCTTTGTGTGGAAGCCGGAGCGAGGGAGCCTCGAAGAGCTGGGGCGGGCGCTTTCGCCTGCCAAACCGTGACACTTCTTGTTACTTCCCTCCCCTAAACCAGCTCGATCGTGACGCGCCGCCCAACGATCGCCGCTGCCCTCTGCAGACTTGAAAGCGTGACGTCGTTTTTCGGATCGAGCAGCCGGTCAACTTGTGTGCGGCTCGTCTTGAGCAGTGTGGCCATCTTGTTCTTGGAAATTTTCTGTTTCCTCATGGCCTCGCCAAGCTGCCACGCGACCACCTCCTTGACCGCCTGCGCTTGCGCCTCCTCAAAGATGCCTTCTTCTTTGAGGAAATCGTCGATGCTGGAACCCATATGCTTCTTGCTCATCTGCTTCTTGCTCATCGCTCCAACCATTTTAGCCACCGGATTCGAAACTGAGAGCACCCTGCTGCCACTGCTTTCGTCAAATCGCGCCGCGAGCCCAGCAGGCGAATCGGGACCGATTGCGATTACTGCCGCTGACTGGTTCGCTATCCGAAAAGTCGCTTCTGCAACGAGCCGACTGGACGCGGGGCTTCGCTGGTTGGCCCCAGCGACAAGCCGGCATCGAGATCGATGACTCGACCATTCTCGAGGTCGGTTACGGCAGTCTCAATTGACCCGTCATCCAAAGTTGTCATGAACCGGACTACGGAGAGCACCGCGAACTCGCGCTCGGACTCAATGCTGATCCAGTGCCGTCCGGTCTCCTCTGCGACGCGGCCCGTGGTGTTGGAGCCGGAGAAAATGTCCAGCACCAAATCATCGGGGTCGGTGAGGAAGTTGATGAAGAAGCGCGGCAGGTCGCCTGGATAACGGGCTGGATGGCTTTCCCGGCCCAGGACTTTGCAGGTGCGCAGGTAGTGGGAATTGCTGTCGGTGTTGGGGATTTGAAGGAGGTTTGAGGGGATAGCACCGGCATTCCGCTTGCCGAAACCCTTGGCGATGTCGTGCCCCGATGGGCGCTCCTTAGGCGTATAGAACTTGTCCGGATCCTTTAGGAGGGTCTCCATGCGCTCGGAATACGGCACCAGGACCTTAGTGACGTCGGCCTTGGGATGGTCAGTCTTCGAAAACCACCAAACGGTATTTACGGCATCCTTGGCTCGGAGTTTGCGTTTGTTGACCCACTCGATGGGCGACGGGAGCTTCGCCGGGTTGTACCAGAAAAACTCTTCGGCGAGCCGATACCCAATCCTGTCACACCAGTCCAGGAGCACCCGGAAATTGTAAAGAGAACGAACCGGTCGCCCACGTTCGTACGCCCCACCGAGATCCAGTACGAAGCTGCCAGTTGGCTTGAGTACCCGGAAAGCAGCCTCCCCAAACTCGCCGAGCCACGCCACATAGTCGGACTGCGACTCGTTGCCGTAGCTCTTCTGCCGAAGCAGCGCGAATGGCGGACTGGTGATTATCAGATCGACCGAGTCCGCGGACAGTGTTTGGAGAACGGTCCTGCTATCCGCGCAAAGTTGAACGCCGCGGCGCGTCTTGTATACCTGCAGGTCGCGAGCAAACTCAAGCGCCATGTGCGTTTCCAGCTTCCGTCCCCACAGGTCCAGGATAAACCTCCCACCGGCGCGCAATCCAGCTCTCCATAAATGACCAAAGCAGGCTGATGGCATAGTATAACTGCGGTGCCGAACCCTGTAGGCCGACAATTGCGGGTGCAACCCGCTCGCGGGGAAGGTGGCCGAGCAGCCACACGGCCCAGTCCGAAGGGGTCGATCCCTGGATGCCCTGGGACAGGTCTGAAACCACCTCGGCTGGGAGACCGGCCTGTTGCCGCAACGCCTCCGCACAACCGGCCGCAACATCCATTGCAGTGCCGCGAAGGCCGGAGAGCAGGATCGGCACCGCAGGGCCACCGATAGAGGTGATGCCCCCCAATGCTTCCTCACGGATGCTGATGTCGATATCTGCGAACGACTTCACTAACCGGCTTATCGCGGTTTCTGTTCCGATGCGTGCCAGAGACCATGCGGCCGCGCTCCGAAGGAAATAGGGAACAGTGGAATCACCGAGCACCCCTGAGAGGACCTCGACGGCCTCAGGAGTGCCGACCTCGCCGATAGCAATCACCGATTCAAGCTGTGTTTGGTCGTCGGGACTGTCGAGGTATCCAGAGAAGATCTCTGCCGGCGCCCGCCCGCAAACGGCGGCCAAGTACGACAGACCTTCAAGCCGGATGTAGATGTCTTCCTCTCTATCGGCAGCGAGCTTGGCCACGGCACCGCAGTGATCGCCATCACGGCGCAGGCGAGCCAGCTTCACTCCGGTAAAACGCTGCGTCCTCTCTCGCGAGGCCAGAAGGTCTGGATGTGGTGTGCGGGAAGCACCTGGGTACACGCCAGTTCGGTATCAGCCACAGGAGTCAACGGCGATGCGATGACCTGATTGAACTCTACGCGATCGCCGGTCGCAACCAGCAGCTTCAGATTCGGCGGGATGGTCCGAGTGTAACGGTGGTTATCCGACTCGCGGCGAATGGTGACTCGATTGCCGTCGCAGCCCTCGACCGTTCCCGTTCTGCTCGAGAAGACGGCATCCCAACAGATGCTCGTCTCCGATCCTTCGGTGACGCCCTTCAGACTGCTCTTCGAAAACTTCGTGCTGCGGAACGTGGCGACACGGAAGTAGTTGATCTTCCCTGCCAAGCGCCACCGAACCCAGTTCCGTTCATGCCAGTACGAAGCGGCATTGCTGAGTCGCCCGGTGCTCCAGTACTGCTCTTCAACTGCCTGGCAGATCGGAAAACCGATCAGGTCGCTGTCGATCATCCCGAAGTCCCACGCGCGAGCTTCGTCGGTCGCGCTGTGCAACATTGCGAGTTCCGCATTTGTCTTCGCTCGGCTCTCAGCACGCTGGCCGCACTGGACGCACACCAAGTCGGGGATACGAACGCGCTTCCTCTTCACCTCTTTCCAAAGCTTCGTATCGGTCGACCCGCGCTCGAGCTCGATCATCCGGTGGCCATGCGATGCCAGATCGGAGCAGACTGATCGAGCGCCGACGGCGCCGATCACGATTTTCCGGAAGAAGCTCGAATCCGGTTTGAGAGCCAGCCTTGGCATTTGAATATTTTCTTGCGGCACGCCCGGAAGGGCAAGACCCGAAGACATCGGGATTTCAAAAACAGCAGGATATCAGGATTCGATTGCTGACATACTGCTGTGCACAACCACCATCCACCAGCCACTAACCACCAGCCACGGCGAAGCACGCCCTACCGCCCCGCCCCCCGCAGCACCTTCCCCGGCAACGCATCCGTCATCTTCCCGTCGCTTATCACCGGCACGCCGTTGACCAGCACGAAGCGCATCCCCTCGGAAAGTTGATTGGGTTTCTCAAACGTCGCCACATCGCGCACGGTCTCCGGATCGAACACCACCACATCCGCCCACATGCCCTCTTTCAACACGCCGCGATCCGCCAGCCGCATGCGCTGCGCGGGCAGCGCACTGAACTTGCGTATGGCATCCTCGATCGTCAGCTTTTTCTCCTCGCGCACATACTTGCGCAGGATGCGTGGGAACGTTCCATAGGCGCGAGGATGCGGGTGCTCCTTACCCAGGATCCCATCGGGCGCGGTGCCTTCGGAATCGTTGCAAATGGAAACCCACGGCTGCTGGAGCGCGAACGCAATATCCGGCTCCGACATCATAAAAAGCGCCACCTCGGTGAACGCCTCGTCCTCGATCAACAAGTCGAAGACAGTGTCGATGGGATCTTTGCCCCACAGCTTGGCAATCTGCGCGATCGTCTGGCCCTGCAGTGGCAGCAGCTTCGGGTTCTGCACCGCCCCTACCAGGATGGATTCCGGCCCGGTGACCTCCTGCCATTCGTTCTCCCACTTGCCGCCCGGCGTCTCCATCTCTTTGCGGATGCGCGCCCGCGTGGCTGGATCTTTCAGCCGCTCGATCAGCTTCGCATCGCCGCCATCGTGCGCCCACGGCGGAATAATCGCGGAGAACGTGTTGAACCCGGCGGGGTAGGCGTAGGTGTCCGCGGCGATGTCCAGACCGGAATCGCGCGCCTTCTGAATGTGCGCGATCACTTCCGGCATGCGGCCCCAGTTAGCTTTGCCCGCCACCTTGAGGTGCCAGATCTCCACCGGAAGGCCGCCCTCCCGCCCGATGCGTATGGCTTCGTCCAGCGCCGGAATGATGGCGTCGGCCTCGCTGCGCATGTGCGTCGCATACACGCCGCCGAACTTCGCGGCTTCCGACGCCAGCGCGATCAGTTCCTCGGTTGTGGCATACGGCGCGGGCGCGTACTGCAGCGAGGTCGAAACGCCCACCGCGCCATCCCGCATCGCCTCGCGCACCAGCGCCCTCATCCGATCCAGTTCGGTGGCGTTCGGCGCGCGATCCTCGTCGCCCAGCACCATGCGGCGGACCTGCGTCGCACCCACATAGCTCGCCAGGTTGATCCCCATGCCCTGCTTCTCCAGGCGTGCGAAGTAGTCGCGGAAAGTCCGCCAGGTGGGCTGGATGCCGTAGTGCTCATACCCCAACCGATCGGCCTTGAGTAGCGCGTCGTTCTCAGGCGCGATCGACGAGCCTTCGCCCGTGATCTCGGTGGTGATGCCCTGGTAAATCTTCGAAGGCAGATGCGGATTCACCAGAATCGTCAGCTCGGATTGGCCGAGCATGTCGATGAATCCGGGGGCCACCACCATGCCGCGCGCTTCGATGGTGCGCTTCGCGGGAGCGCCGGCCAGATTACCTATGCCGGCGATCTTCCCCTGTCGGATGCCTATGTCGCCGGAATACCACGGCGAGCCGGTGCCATCGATGATATGTCCGTTGCGGATGACGAGGTCGTAAGGGCTGGGGGCGGCGGCCAGGAGGAAGAGGGCCAGTAGCATGGTGAGAGTGTATCACCTGCGGAGAGCAATGCAGGCTGCAAGGAAGATTAGGTCGGGTGACAGGGATTGCGCCCCGCCACCCTCCCACACCACCGGACGTGCGGTTTTCCGCATCCGGCGGTTGAAACCCGCGCCTTAACGACCCGCTAGATCCGAGGGCATGAGAAAGCCATACCGACGGAG
>JBEKUO010000141.1:0-12629 GCA_049514955.1 Bryobacteraceae bacterium
GCTGGACGTCACCAGCAGCATGCTCAGCAGCAGAAGCGCTCTGGTGGGGCAGGCGCTTTCGCCTGCCAACCCCAATGTCCGCCTACCGCGGCGCTTGCAAGCTGGACGTCACCAGCAACATGCTCAGCAGCAGAAGCGCATCTCGTGGGGCAGGCGCTTTCGCCTGCCAACCCTCAATATCCACCTACCGCGGCGCTTGCAGGCTGGACGTCACCAGCAACATGCTCAGCAGCAGAAGCGCATCCAAAGCAACGCGCCACCACGGCAGTTCCTTCCAACGCCAGATCATGATCCTGTCCTGCCTTTCTCATTCCATAACAGGGGTAGAACGCGCACATAAGTCGGCTGTAGCGTGACACCGGCCTTCAGCGGCGTGACGCAGAGCCCGCTCCTGCCCGGCCCGCACGTGTCGAGCTTGTACAGGGGCAGGTCGCGAGGCTCGACCACGTAGCCTCCGGCCTGCATCCCCCACGACTGCCCATATTGCCAAACCACGATTCCGTTCTCGCGATCCGCGCGCACCCGGAACTGCGACGTGGAAGGCTCGTAGTTGGCGTAGCTGAAACATCTGCCCACGCAGACCCGGTCGATCAAGTGTGCCAGGCAGTTCACGCGGCTGTTCGGCTCGGCGAGTACGCTGACCACGCGCTGGCCCGGAGGAAGCCCCGTTATCGCCGCCGCCATTTGCGTTTCCAGCCGGTTCAACGCCCGCTCATCGGCATAGAGAAAGCCGAAGAACAACGCCGCGATCGCCGCCAAGCCCGCTGTTTCAAACCAGCGGGGACGCACGGAGGCCGCCAGGCCGCAGAACATCACCGCCGTGGCCAGCGACATACGCTCGGCCATGACGTTCAAGCTGTGCCGCATCCCGGGCAGCAAAACCGCGCCCGGAATGACGACCACGCTCACCGCACACAGCAGCCAGAGCTGGAACCGTACATCCAGAACCGTCCGCTCAGCGCCGCGAGTTTCGAGGATGCGCTGGAACCAGAGAATCCAGAGCGTCAGCACCGCGGCCGCGATCGGCGCATAGTGCATCGCGTAGACCCAGGTCTGTTCCGCGCCGCTGAGAGCCATCAGTTGGCTGCCGACCCACCAGCCGCCAAATCGCGCGTAGAGAAGAGCCGCTATCCCGCCCAATCCCGCCAGCGCCCCCGCGAAGAGCAGAATCCGATGCCGCGGCGCCAGCGCCCGGGCCACCCCATAGTAGGCCAGAACTCCCAGCGCCCAGCCGACCGGCAAGGCATGCGCGATGTAGGCGATTCCCAATAGCGGGAGCGCCAAAGCCAGCGCCCACGGCCAGCCGCGGCGCGCCAGCGCCAGCGCTCCGAAGCACAGGCCCATCGAGATGTAGAAGTTGAACAGGCCCATGTGAAACACCCAGCCATAGGCCAGCATTGCCACGCAGATTGCCAGATGCCATGGCGTGCGCCGCGGACGCTCGCGCGAGCACGAGCAAACGAACGCGAAGGCACCCCAAAAGAACACCAGCACCGCGAACGAAACGGCGATGCGTTGGGCCGGTCCGGGGCCCCAGGCCCGCAGCAGGCCGCTCAACAGCAGATCGAACAGAACATTGTTGTATTGCCGCACCAGGGTGAGGCCGGGAGCTTGGCCGCGCTCGATCAATTGCGCGAGCCAGGCGTTATACAGATGACTGGAGAGATCGCCAGCCTGGATGCGCGACTGCCAGAAGCAGGGGACCAGCACCAGCAGGGAAGTCCCCACATAAGCGATCCAACGCGGAAACGTTGTGGTGCGGGCTGCGGCGCGGGCACTCGTGCCGACGCAAACTTCCTCAACAGGGGCCGTGGCGCAGACACTCCTGCCGACGTCATCCTGCTCAACACTAGCCGTCACGCAGACACCCTCCGCAGCGATCGCAATTCCAGTATCAGGTCGAAGGGGGTTGCAACGCCCTCCAGCTTTTCACCTATTTGCTGGATGTTTTTCGCCTCAAGGCGATCGAGACCCCCCGCCAGCGTCAAGTAGTCGATCCGCGAAGGCTCGATCTCCATGATCCGGCAACAAGTGGCATCCACCGCGACCGGGTCGTGTCCGGATACGATCACGCCCACCGGCTTCGGCCGGCCCTGAATCGGCCCGTTTCCGTCCATGCCAACGATCCCGTCCACGATGGCGAAAGGACGCGGAAACAGCGAGTGCAGGTCCACGATGCTCTCGGAAATGCCGGCCCAGTGCAAAACGTTCTTGGGCCATCCGTAGACTCCTCCGGGAACCACCCCGAACAGGTTCTTCATCGACAGCGTGGCGCCCACCCAATGGTGTGTCTTCATCTTCGGCATGGAGACCAGCAGGTCGCAGGCGAGCACCGTGTGGGGCAAGTAGAGCGAGTCCAGGCGGGACACCGGATGGGGCAGCCGCACGCGCGAGACCTCGTCCAGATTCAGATCGGTGAAGATGTTTTCGAAATCCGGGATCACCCGGAAGTATCCGGCGGCGTCGGCCAGATCGAGAGTACCGCGGCGATGGCCGGGCCCTTCGGCGATGACCACCTCGGCGCCCAAAGACCGGAACGCTTCCAGCGCGGCATGCACCAGGATCGGATTTGTGTTGATGGTGCTGGCCGGCTCAAACTCCACCAGATTGGGCTTCAGCACTACGCGGCGGCCGCGCACCTGGAGCTTGTGTTCGGCCAGCACGCGCCGCATCGTGCCATAAACCTCTTGCGAGTATTCCGGGGCGCGCACGATGGAAACCAGCGAACGGCGGCGGATAGCCGGCGGACGGGCGCAACCCGCCAAGCCAAACGCCCCCAACGAACCCAGCAGGAAATCGCGCCGCTTCATACCGCTGTGCATGCCTCAATCCATCTTCAATCCATCTTTAATCGACGAAGACGTTATATCCCTGCTCCGCCCGCTGCGCCAGATAGGTCAGAGCCGTATCGGTAAGCGTGCGGCAGGGCATCGAAAAAGAGGGAACGCCGGCCGGGAGTTGCTGGTGAGCCAGCAACCCGAGCCGCAACCACGCGGCTCCCCCCGACGGCCGGCACTCCCGTAAGAAGCCTCGCGCCAAGGCAAAACTATCCCGCAGCAGCACCGGATCGATGCCCGCCAGCGCCAGCAAGGCCTGGCCCGTCGTCTCCGGATAAGAATCGGAGTTGTAGCCGAGGGCCCGCGCCGCCCCGTGATTCCAGCCGCCGTCTGCGCAGCGCCGCGAAAGCAGGAAAGCCTGGGCCGCCTCGATGCGCTCCCGCAGCCGTGTCGAAGGTTGGCGCCAATAACCCTTCTTCAGCGCCAGGATGCCGAGGCAGGTCGGGGTGACCCACGCCGCTGTTCCTGGAAACCACGGCCAACCGCTTTGCTCCGGACCGTCCTGCAGTTCGCCTTTGCGCAAAAACTCCCGCAAACGGAATGCCTGACTGGACTCCATCCCAGTCTGGTTCAAAAGCCACGTCACGCCGCGCGCGTGCCGTTCCGCTCCGATGATTTCGGAAGGCAGCAGCGCCACCAAGGCGGTAACCCAGGTGCTCTGCTCCACTGAAAGGCGTGGCGGCCATCCACCGTCCGGACGCTGGGCGGCGCAAAGCCATGCCGCGGGCCGATCGCTGCCGGGTGCGGCGGTATGGCCGGCGTGGTGCGCCAGCAGCGCGTAAACGGTCGGCTCGGTCCACGAGCCTCCCTTGTGATAGGGCCATCCTCCATCCGGATTCTGAGCCGCCCGAATGGTCTCCAGCGAACTGTTCTCGATCTCGGCGCCGGGGGCGCATTCCGTACTCATCGGTTTCTTCCATCAGCCGGCAAACGGCCTCTCGGTCTCTGCCGCGCGCCGGAGAAAAACCAGCGCGGGGGCGCCACGGGCAGCGCCTCCCCGCGCGAAATGCTTGCGAGCCAGCAACAAAATCAAAAGACCTTCACTACCGCATTACTTTGCGGCGCCGGCGGCGCTGCAGGAGCAGCAATAAAACAACGCCAGCCGCAACCCAGATCAGGATCTGTATCGTCATGCCGTTCATTTGATCTTGTCTCCTTTCTTAAGATTGAACCGCGCAGCTAACTCGTTTGTCCCTCGTCCGGCGTCTACATCGCGCCCTTCATCAACGGGATCAGATACTTGACAACTTGAAGCACGCCCGGTCCGGCGCACACCAGCATCATGGCGGGCAGGATGAAGAAGAAAATGGGAAACACCAGCTTTACGCCCACCTTGGCGGCGCGCTCCTCGGCTTCCTGACGGCGCCGGACACGCATAAAATCGGAATGATCGCGCAACGATTCGGCGATGCTGGTGCCGAAACGGTCGTTCTGAATCAGAATCGCCGCCAGCTTGCGCAGTTCCGGCTCTCCGGTGCGCTCCCCCAGGTTCCGCAGGGCGTCGCTGCGCCGCTTGCCCGCGCGGATCTCCAGGTTGACTAGCGACAGCTCCTCGGTAAGGTCCGGGTGTGAGAAGCGCAATTCCGTGCCGACGTACTGAATCGCCTGGTCTAGGCCCAAGCCCGCTTCCACGGAGATCACCATCAGGTCCAACGCATCGGGCAGCGACAGGCGCAAGGTATCCTGGCGTTTCTTGATCTTTTTGCCAAGCAGGAAGCTGGGCCCGATATACCCCCCGAGCGCCGCGGCCAGCGGCAGGATGACGTGCATCGAGGGGTTGTCGCTGGCGTTGCGCAACATCAGCCCCAGGCTCCCCACCACCACGACGCAGATTACCCTCAGGCCAAAATAGATTTTGACGGCGTTATCCGAGCGGTACCCGGCATAGGTCAGCATCTTCCGGGTAATAGAGCTTTCGTCGGAGGATACCGGCATCATTCCGCCGACCCTCTCCAGCAGCTTGTATTCGCGCGGCCGGCGTGGCTCGACGTCTATCGGCGATCCGGCCGTGGGGGTCTCGATGACCGGCTCGCCGAGCCGCTCATACACTTGCCCCGGCCGCGCATAGCGCTGATAACCGAAGATCGCGATAGCCACCGTCAGCGCCGCGAAGAATGCGAGGATGAGATAAATAGGCATTGTTATACCTTGATCTTGATGATGCGCCGGATGAAGTAATTGCCCAGCAGCACCATCCCGCCCGCCGCCAGAATCATGTACTTCCCATCCGAATCCTTGGCCATGCCCTGCAAGTAACCGGGCGCGACCGCCAGCAGGGCCAGCGCCGTCAGGATCGGCAGGACCGTCAGGATTCCGGCCGTCAACCTGCCATGCGCACTGGCCGCTTTCACTTCGCCCTTTAAGCGGAAGCGCTCCCGGATGACATGCGCCAGGCGGCCCAGAATTTCGTTGAGGTTGCCTCCGGTTTGCCGCTGCAGCAACACCGCCGACGTGAAGAAGCGGAAATCCAGCAGGGGTACCCGAAGCGTGAGATTCAGAAGGGCCGTCTCCAGCGGCGCGCCCAGATTGATCTCGTTGAACAGAGTGCGCAACTCCGTCCCCAGCGGCTCCGGCACTTGTTCCCCGACCATGGAGAGGCTGATCAGGAATGCATGTCCGGCGCGCACCGAGCGCGCCATGAAGTCCAGCGCCTCCGGGAACTGTTCTTCCAAATCCGACAGCCGCTTGCGCCGCGTGCGCCTCACATACATCGTAGGCAGCAACGCGGTAACCACCCCTAGCAAGCAGGCCGTAAGGGCTTCATTGATGATAAAGGGAAACCGCAGCCCCAGCACAAACCCGGGCACAAAGGCCGCCGCGCTGGCCATGAAAAGTGTCAAGGGCGACCACGTCATCCCGGCCTGCTTGAGCATCTCGCCGGTGCGCCGCGCCAGGTTCGCCGATCCCAGCATCGCGTAAAACCGGTTGACTTCCGGAACCACGGCATCCTTCAGGATCTTGGTGACCGGCATGGGCCGGCTGCCCACTACGGTCTGCAGCATCTCCTTGACGACTTTCTGCCGATGCTTCTCCCGGTACAGGAAGCCAAAGACCGCGCAGGCCATGATCAGCGCGAAGACCAGAAGAAAGATGCCGCCTACAAATAGAGACATAACGCTATTCGATCTCCACCACAGTCTGGAACAACGACGCCGGCAAATGGATGCCGGAAGCCTTGATCCGCTCGTAGGATCGCGGCCGTATGCCGGTAGCCCGGAAGCGCCCGGTCACCCGGCCGTCTTCACTCACTCCGGTCTTTTCGAACAAGAAGATGTCTTGTAGAGTGACCGTCTCCACTTCCATGCCGGTGACCTCAGTTATGTGCGTGACGCGGCGGCTGCCATCGCTGAAGCGGGCCACTTGTACGATCATGTCCAGCGCCGCGGAGACCTGCTGGCGGATGGCGCGCACTCCCATATTGGCGTTGCCCATGCCGACCATGACCTCCATGCGCGAGATCGCGTCGCGCGGGTTGTTGGCGTGTACGGTGGTCAGCGATCCATCGTGACCGGTGTTCATGGCTTGCAGCATGTCCAGGGCTTCCTCGCCGCGGCACTCACCCACGATGATGCGGTCGGGGCGCATACGCAGGGCGTTGATGACCAGTTCGCGTATGCGGATGGCGCCTTGGCCTTCCACGTTCGCCGGCCGCGTTTCCATCCGCGCGATGTGCGTCTGCTGCAGCCGCAGCTCCGCCGCGTCTTCGATGGTGACGATGCGCTCGTCTTCCGGGATATAGCTGGAAAGCACGTTCAGCAGGGTAGTCTTGCCGGCGCCGGTGCCGCCGCAAATCAGGAGATTGAGGCGCGCCCGCACGGCCGCACGCAGCAACTCCAGCATGCCGTCGGTCAGCGTCAGCTTTGTCACCAGGTCCTTGCCGTGCAGAACGTTCCGGCCGAACCGGCGGATGCAAAGCAGCGGCCCATCTACGGCCACCGGCGGAATGGCGGCGTTCACGCGCGATCCGTCGGGCAGGCGGGCATCCACCAGCGGCGAGGATTCGTCCACGCGCCGCCCTACCCGCGAGACAATCTTTTCGATGATGCGCAGCAGATGCGCGTTGTCCTTGAACTCCACAGGCGTGCGGAACAGCTTGCCGTTGCGCTCGATGTATACCAGCCGCGGCGTGGTCACCAGGATGTCCGAGATGGTGGGATCTGCCAGCAGGGGCTCCAACGGACCCAGCCCGAAAACCTCGTCCAGCACCTCCTCCACTACCCGTTCTTTTTCCAACAGGCTCAGTGGCGTCTTCTCTTCCTCGAGCAGCTTGGCGACCGCTCCCCGCACTTCCGTGCGCACCCGTTCGCCGCCCAGCGCCGCCAGAGCTTCCAGATTGATGCGGTCCAGCAGCTTGCGGTGCAACGCGAATTTCAGTTCCTGGTGTTCCAGCCCGGCGCGGTCCTGGGTAAACAGACGGCTGACCCAGCCTGTCTCCTTCTCTCCGGCCTTATATAGCGATCCGTTGATGGTTCCCACTGCTCACGATCCTTCCGGTGGCGCCGGCATTTCTTGCCGGCCGCCTCGATATCTCATATGGGACTTCTGCCGGCCCTACCCGAGCCCCAGAAATTTCTTCTTCTTTTGCGGCTCGGCGATTCCGGCCATCCGCAGCGCCAGTTCGTGGATTTGTTTGCCCAGGTAGCTGCGCTCCGGAAGCAGCTTGCCCATCGAATAACACTCGTGCAGTTCCGGATAGCAACTGGGGAGCACGGCATAGACCGGCAGCCCCAGAATTTTTTCGATCTCCCCCGGCGCCAGCTCCGAACGTTTGGGCACCCGGTTAAGGATCAAGCGCAGGCGGTCCTTGCCGTATCCGCCGTCCATCAGGATTTGCAGTACTTGCTTGGCCTGGTGCAGCGCCGGCACCTCCAGCGTGCTCACCAGGTAAGCCTCGTCCATCTCTTCCAGCGCGGAAACTCCCACCCGCGTCAGGCTGCGTCCCAGGTCGATCAGGGTGAAGTCGTAGCATGATCGCAGGAAACCGAACAGGTGGCGCAATTGCTCCTGCCGGGGATAGGTGCGGTCCGCGGTGGCTGCCGGCGCCGCGATAATCTCGACACCCGGAATGCCGTTGGAGACCAGCGCCTTCCAATAGCTGGCATCCAGCCGGTGCAGGTTGTTGACGGCGTCCAAGATGGAGTAGCCGGGTTTGGCCTTGGTGAGAAAGCCGATCAGCCCGGCGTCCAGGTCCATGTCGGCCAGCAAGACCTTCTGTCCCTCGCGCCCTAGCTCCACGGCCAGATGACACACCACCGTGGTGGCGCCGCATCCGCCTTTGGAGGAAAAGAACCCGATGGCTTTGCCTCCCCAACGCACTCCATTGTGCCGGCGGCGGTCCGTGGACCTCCGCTCCAGCGCCGCGCGCAACGAGGGCTCCAGCGGCGGGTAGACATACTCGTTGACCCCGGCGCGCATGGCGCCCAGGATCGCATCGGGATCGGCGGTGGCGTGCAAGGCCACAATCGTAGTCTCCGGCGCCTTGGCGCGGATCATCGGGACCAGTTCGTCCAGCGGTTCCTTGATCTGCGCCACGTCCAGCAGCACTACTTCCGGCCGCAAGCGTTCCAGGCGGTCCAGGAAGGGGCCCATGTTGGATACTTCCTGGTGCTCGATTACCGTGCGCAAAGACAAACTCGGCAGGCACGCCTGCAGTTCGTCCCAAAGCTGCTTCGTCTCGATGGCCAGGCCTACCGTCAGTGGATACATGATTCTCCAGACAGGCTACTGGCCTGTTCCGTTCGGGGGAGGCGACGTCGGCTGCAATCCGGGATTGATGGATTGGCCCGGCGTAGTCACCGGCATCGGGACCCACTGCAATTGCGGTGCGGCGCTTCCCGGCACCGGAGCCTGTTCCTTCTTTTGAAGGTCCAGCAACCGCTCCAGCGGCATCGATTCGCGCTCCGGTTTGACTGGCACCGGACCGGTAGTTTCGATTCCAGGCGTGCGCGGCGCATCCTTCAAGGTGCCCTTCAGAAACGGTTTGACGATCGGCAAGGTTGGCAGCGCCTGCCCTGCCGGGATCGGCCGCACCAGCTCCGGCGTCACCAGCACCAGCAGCTCGGAGTTGGTTACGCTCTTTGTGCGGCTTTGGAACAGCTTGCCCAGCAGCGGGATATCTCCCAGTCCGGGAATTTTGTCCACCGTCTCGTTGAAGTTGTTATTCAGCAGCCCCGCGATCCCGAAACTCTGGCCGCTCTCCAGCTCCACCTCGGTATCCACGCGGCGCGTGGCAATGGCGGGCACCGTAAAACCGTTCAGCACCACGGCGTTGCTGTAATCGAGCGAGCTCACCTCCGGCGCCACCCGCAGCCGGATCGTGCCGCGCGGCGTGATGGTCGGCAGGAAATTGATACGCACACCGAATTCGCGGAATTGGATCGTGACCGCGCCGATATTCGAGCCGCCTTGCACCACCGGCACCGGAAACTCGCCGCCCGATATGAAGCTGGCCTGTTTGCCATTCATCGCCAGGACGTTCGGCTCCGCCAGAATCTCCAGCAGATTCTTGGCTTCCAGCGCCTCGATGGCGGCGCCCAGGTTCAGGTCCGGCCGAAACATAAACAGATTCAGCGCATTGGTCAGAGTGAAGGTGGTGGGCGAGCCGCCGACACCCGGCGTGACTAAAGGCGAGGGGTACTGTTGCGTGCTCACGCCGCCGATGGTGTTCGCAGCGCCGGTGCTGAAGATATTCAAGCCAAGCTGCGAGGTGGCGCTGCGATCCACGTCGGCGAAGCGCACTTTGAGCAGGATCTGCGATTCCTCCGGCGGGATCATCACGTTGAGAAGGTTGATCACTTTCCCCAGAGTGCCGGCCACGCTGGCGACGCGCTCGGCGCTCGTCAGGTCTTTGACCGTGCCCCGTACCAACACGTTCTCGCCCTCCTGGTAGATGGCGATGTCTTGTCCGGGCATTTCCCGGGCGATCTGCTGGCGAACCGTTTCCAGTTTGGTGGTGCTCGGCCGCACCGCCAGGTCGTACAAAAGGCGCGGTCCGCCTTGCTGCCAGATAATCAAAGTGGTTTCGCCGGGGGCTTTTCCATTGATCAGCACCTCGCGCGGATTCACTGCCACCGCCTCGGCCAGCTCGCCGTTGGCCAGCGACACACGCTGGATGTTCAACGCATTGTCGAGCACCAGAGCTTTGCCGACGGTAACCACCAGCGGGGTCGCATGGGACTGACCCTGCAGTTCCGCGGCGAACAACGCGCCGGGTGCGGCGGCCAACGCCAGCCACACGCCTGAAACGGCCAGGTGCCGGACGGAAACGATACGGGACATCTATTTGACCTCCGGGTTGACTTGGAATGTCGATTCGCTCTTCTTGCCGCCGTTAATGACTTCCATCACGAAAGTTTCCTTGACGGGAGGCTTCACGACTGGCGGCGGCGGTGGCGGCGGCGGAACCGGCTTGGCGGCCACTCTCACTACGCTCGGCTTGGGCTCGGGGCGTTTTGGTCCTTTGGCGGCGGCAAACAACTCGACCACGGCCGTGCCGGGCGTCTTGGCGACCTGTGTGTCCAGCGGATTGCGCAGCACCAGTTGGATGCTGGTCTGGTTGCTGGCAAGGCTGAGCATCTCGGCCTGTTCCGGCGTCACCAGCAGGTTCACGACTTGCACCGCCACGGGCTTGCCTTCGTTATCTTTCTTGAAATCCTGTCCGGCGGAGAGCACTTCAATGTTCTGCAGCAGCGTGCGCGTCAAGCTGCCCTGCATGGAGGAAGATCCTCCCGGGGGATTTCCGGAGATCAGGATGTCCACACGCATACCGGGCACTACAAATCCAGCTACGCCCACTACATCGTTCACACGCACGGCCACCGCGCGCATGCCGGATGGGATCATGGCCGCCAGGCCGCCGCCGGCGCCCTTGGGGGCCAAGCGGTTCTCGAGCAATGGCTCGCCTTCGTAGATGGTAGTGGTCACGCCGCGGCCTACCACGTCTTCCCTTTTCTTCACGGCATTAGTGGGAAGCGGTCCCGGCCAGGCGGTTTCCTTTACATCCGAATCGCGAATCACCGCGCCCAGTTCCAGGTTCTTCGCCGCCACGATAGCCTTGGTGGTCGCGGGCGCCGCCTGCGTGCTCATGTGGTTCACGGTCAGCCGGTAGAGCAGCAGGCTGGCGCAGCCGGCTACCACAAACGCGAATACCAAGACCGAGATGAATCGCTGATTCATTTAAACTCCTCGTTTCTGTTTTCCGCCACCGGCGGCAGGCAGGCCGCCGTGATAGACCGCTCGCTCACGGACCCACCGGACCGGACTCGGTGTTTTCTCCACCGAGCCGGCGCCCTCTGGGTCCGTGAGGAGCGGGTTGTTGTTTCCCATGGTTTCCCGCCGCGTCGGCGGCGAGCCGGCCTGTACGCCAGGGATGCAGGTACGCAGCCCAGGCGTATTTGCCTCTAGCTCCCGGCGGCGCTGGCCGCGACGCTCAACTGCGAGTTGGTCGTGCTCCAGATCTTGCTGATGCTGGTGCCCGAGCTGATGAACAGGGCCGCGGATGCCAGGGCCACGAAGGCCATGAGCAGCGTGTATTCGATCAGGTCCTGGCCTTGATCGTCATTCCACAGGTTGCGCAAAAACGTCGTCATCGTTGGTTATCTCCTAGGTTTTGGTTTTTGTGATCGTGCGATCACGGGGTCCCGAATTCGTGATCTTGCGATCACGCTCCGTTCCGCCGCTGTCGGCGGCGGAAACTTGTGAGCTTTCCGGCCGGGTGCCGGTCCGGAAAACAATGGCCTGACCGTCGTCATAGACGACATGCCATCGGCTCGATTCCTTGAGTGCTCCGGCCAGCGGCGCATCCGGCGAAAGCAGAACGGTATCCACACCGTATTCATTCAGAAGCCGCTGCCAGGTGTACTTGACATTCACGATATCCAGATACTTTCCGACAAATCGCGAGCCGTAAAAATCGCTTCTTCCATCGATAAAAACCTGACCCCGCGGATACAGGTTGTAGATCAGGAAATCGCCCCACTGGTCGGAGGTGAAGATGCGGCCCTGCGCTCGCGGGCCGCCCAGACTCGCCAGGGCCTTCGCCGGAAAGCTCTTGGCGTCGAAGGCCGCGCGAAAGGCCGGCGGCGGCGCGGGTGCGTAGAAAATGGCGGTGACCAGCAGCAGGGCGGCGGCGCTCAGCAGGTGCACTCGCGGAATGGCTTCGTTCTCCGCCATGGAGGTCCCCAAGCTATCCAGGCCGCTCGTCAGGCGCTGCAGCCAGGCGGCCACCGGCGCCTGTCCCAGTTTGCGAACCCACTCCACCAGGGCCAGCGCCACCACCGGCGCCGCGACGATCCCGAAGATCGGGATGTTGCGCGAAGCGATCAACCCCAGGTGCGCGAACAACAGCAGCAGCAGGCATTCGGTGAAACGCCGCCGGCGCACGTGCCAGAGTACCGCGGCGCCGCCCGCCAGCAGCATGATCTCGAAATAGCGCGCCGCCGGGTTCTGGAAGCTTATGGGCATCATTTCCATGATGTGTTCGCGCTGGAAGGAATCCGTGAGGTACTCGAAGATGTGCACGTGCAAATGGTAGGTGTACGGTCCCACCAGGCTGGCCGCCAAGCACAGCGAGGCAGTCGCCGCGTAGGGTAGAGCGCGCCCGGCTGCCGGGCGCCACGCCCGGGGCTGCGCGTCCAGGAGGCCGCTGGCCAGTTCGCCGATGGCGTATATGCCGATCAGCACGACCCCCACAAACCAGCCGCCATGCAGGTTGACCCACAGCACCGTAAGCGGCGGAAGACACCACAACAACCGGACCCGCCGATCTTCGCGCACGCGCTCCAGAAGCGAATA
>JBEKUO010000142.1:0-12477 GCA_049514955.1 Bryobacteraceae bacterium
ACCGGCGCAATTCATCAACAGCACGGGTGGAATCTGAGCGTATGTGGTACGCAAGGCGCAGGTGCCATTGTGGGGCAGCTTGGTTAGCTGCTGCCGATTGTCAATCGGCCACCTGCCGCGTTGGCACCAGACAGCGGCGGTAGCCAACCGCCGCGCAGGCTGCCAGCCTGCCCCACATAACGCCAGCTTCTCCACTTTTATGTCGCGCACCCACCGTCCACCCGCCGTCGATGAGCGGGTGTGGCCGGTGATCCGCGACGCGGCCTGGGGAGGCCCTGGCTGCTACGAGAAGGGCTCGGGAAGCGGAGAGGCGCTTATGGCGTCAGCCGAAACACCGTGCCATAGCCCGATTTTCCGCCAGAGTAGGTGGTGCCATAAAGCGCGCCGTTCTTGCCGATCACCAGCGCCGCGGAGGGCGCTTTTCCATCGCCGCCTGTGAAGTTGTGAAGGATGGTTTCTGTCCACGCACCGCCCGCGGATGCCGGCGGTGTCAGCGAGAAAATCGTGCCACCGCCGTCAGTTCCTCCATGGTAGGTCGTTCCGTAAAGCACCCCGCCACTGCCGATCACCACAGTTGCGTAGGGATTACCACCATCGCCGGGGGAGCCCAGGAAGAGGTGGAGCACCTCCACGGTCCAAGAACCGCCTGGAGATGCCGGCGGCGTCAGCGAGAAGACCGCGCCACAGCCTTCGCTTCCAGGGCACGAACCAGTTCCATCAATGACGGTTGCTCCATAGAGAACGCCGCCACTGCCGATCACGACAGGTGCGTTGAGATACGACCCGTCGCCACCACCAGTGAAGCTGTAGAGCACAGCCTCGGTCCAGGCGCCGCCCGGAGATGCCGGCGGAGTCAAAGAGAATACCGTGCCACAGCCCCCGGTTCCGCCGTAGTAGGTGGTTCCGTAGAGCACCTCGCCACTGGCGAGGAGAGCTGCGTAGGGATTACCACCGTCGTTGGGGGCGCCCAGGAAGCTGTGGACCACATTCTCGGTCCACGCGCCGCCCGGAGATGCCGGCGGCGTCAATGAGAACACCGTACCTTGGTTCGAGGTTCCACCCTCGTATGTGGTGCCAAAGAGCACGCCACCCTTGACGATCACTGCGCCGCTTGGATAGGTCCCATCGCTGCCGCCAGCGAAGTTGTGAAGCACGGTTTCGGTCCACGCGCCGCCTGAAGACGCCGGTGGGGTCAATGAGAACACCGTGCCAAAGCCCGAGGTTCCGCCGTACACCGTAGTTCCGTAAAGCACTCCGCCCTTACCGATCACCACAGATGCGTAGGGATTACTACCGTCCTTGGCGGGGCCCAGAAAGCTGTGGAGCACAGTCTCGGTCCACGTGCCGCCTGGAGTCGCAGGCGGAGTCAGAGAGAACACCGTGCCCAGGTTCGAGGTTCCACCCCCGTAGGTGGTGCCATAGAGCACGCCGCCACTGCCGATCACCACCGCTGCGTCGGGATAATTTCCACTGTTCCCGCCTGTAAAATTGTAGAGCTTGGTTAGTTGGGGGCTGGTATCCTGAGCGGCGCTATAGGACATCGAAAGCAGGAGCGCTATCAAGAGGACCCGGCAAGTGGTGAGCGCTACGCGCCATGTGGCCATATTTTCTCCAATCAAAAAGTCTACGTGCGGTCAACGTAGTATATCGGATCTTTAGAATCTCATGAAAGGGTGGCCGACTTGCGGCAGCAAGAGCCAGATCCCAATCGATTACCGTGCCTCACGGTCGATGCGCCAATCTGGGGTGTCTACGCGCTGGCCGTACCTGTTTTGATAAACGGATGCGGTACCTCCAGAAGGAACCTCGGTCTTGCTTGCCGCCAGCACCAAAAGCCCACGTCGGCCGACACTGAACCCAATTTTCATGATCCGGGATTGGGCTATCTGGTGAGCGTTGATAGGCCAATCGCACAATACCACCGCTAACCACCGGGAACTCAGCAAATGCTCGCGCAGCCTGTTCCCAGAGTGTTAGCGGGCCGAGAACTGCTGACCTGCTAGAGAATTCCTTTCAACAAAACTCTGCGCCAGGCACGAGCGGAATCGCCGGGCCTGACGCAGGTTTTTCGAAAACAGCAGGCGCCCGCGCCGCCAAGCCGGCGCTAGCAGCCGTCTTCCGGCTTATTCGACGCCGCCGCCGCAAGTGCAGATGCCGTACCCGCTGGCGTTACTCAAAATCGTGCCACAGAGGTTTTTCAGATGGGTTTCCTCAGTTGTACTGAGCGTCGCATCCTGGAAGTCGGTCTCCGTGACGTAGGGACCGAAACCGACCGGGAGCTGAATGTGCGTTCCCCAGCCGCGGATGGCCGGCGTCGGGACAGGATTCGACGGTTTGCAAGTCGGCGCACCGGTGGAAGAGATGATCTTAATCGAACCGAAGGTCAGAACTTCTCTGGTCAGGGGGTTGGCTGTAAGGTTGCCGTTTACCGAAAGCCTGAGCAAGCTGTCGGGACTCAAGCTGCAACCGCAACATTCTAATAGCTCCTGGTTCGGATCAAGCACATAGATCATCGCGCAGATGTTGCCGCCCGAAGTCCCTGGATTGGTCAGATACACCGTTGCATCGGGCGCTCCGTCAGTGTTGGCGTTGGAAAAGTAGTTTACCTTAAACGTATCGGTCGGAGGCGGCGTCTGCGCCCAGACGATGCCCGACGAGAGCACAACTCCGATGACAGCAAAGGCTGTCAGAAACAGCAGTCGTGAAGTTCGAATTCTATTCATAAACCATCCTCCGGAAACGTAAACCATTGGCGGCCAAAGGTCAACAAGCCACCTACCTGGAATGGTATACGGACTTGCTCCATCGGGCAAGAGGCGATTTCTGCTATTTTCTTTATGTTACGGACTGGTTGTGGCTGCCATGCCGCCGGAGGAGCGAGGCTTGAGGTGCTCCAGACAAGGCCCGCTGCGCGACCAGACACCGCAGTCCACGGCGTTTTTCAACAGCGGTTAACCCATTTATTTAGTGGCCGTTTAGGGGGATCAGGGGCCATGTCGACCGTACCTCTACGGCAGGGGCAGCAAGCGAAACCGGGCCATTTCCTGCATTGCCAAACGAAAACTCCGAGCCGTTAACGTGTCGAGTTCTTGTTTCGAGTTCAAAAATGGCGCCCACTCGCGTCCTACCATCAGTACTAAAGTACTAGAAGGTTCATTTCTCGATCAGAGATCAAGAAAAACGTTGCAAATGTTCTTTAGCGGTGGCACACTAAGTCGCTGATTACCAAGTCCTTCGCTGCGCAGGCCAATGCGCAGGGATTTGATGGGCAGCGCGCCGTCTGATGGGCAGAAGAGGAAAAACGATGAGAGCGGTATTGGGATTCGTCGCTCCGTCCGCAGGCGCTATGGGTCCTGTGTGTTCGCGGCAGCCGCCCGCGGGGACAACTCCTGCTCTCCAGATATCCGCAAGGCAAAGTTTCGTGCGTACAACCGGGCACTCACGGCTAAAGGCAAGCTGTGCGGGAACCGCTGAGCAATTGGCATCCCTAATGCGACTGATTCAATGCAAGAGCAGGACGGAAATGAAGACAGCGATGCGATCCTTGTAGAGCCTGGATATGACTCGGATGCGACAAAAGGAGAATTCTTATGAAGCACACATCCATGGTCTGCGTGTTTCAATGTTTGACCACCACACTCTTATTTACTGAATTTCATTTTCCCTTTTCCGGCGCCCAGGCCGCTCAGAATGTTGCTCGGCCGTCAGCACAGCGAGTGGCGGCTCCTTCGCTTCCAGTAATGTCCTATAAGTCCCCGGTCATGCAACGATTGTTAGCGGGAAAGCACCACCACCTTGTAACAGCTACGAGCCCATCTTCTCCCCCATTGAATTCCCCATTTCTAACAACTCCACCCATGTACGCCGCAGGTTCTAGCCCGTTCGACCTGGCTCTGGGCGACTTCAACTCGGATGGCAAGAACGATGTTATTGTTGCCGCCAATCCCCCCGTGCTTCTGTTGGGCAACGGCGAGGGGACATTGCAGGCAGCCGTGGAGATAGGAACTATCTCGTCGGCTCCAACCGGGGTCGCGGTGGCGGATTTCAATCACGACGGCAAGCTCGACGTGGTTTTCGCAATTTCCGGCGGCGCGGTTGTGTACCTCGGCAATGGAAACGGGACTTTTGGAGCGGGCGCTACTTTTTCTTCGGGTGGTACGAACGAGAGCGTGTTTGCCCGTGTTCTTGTGGCAGATGTGAACGGCGATGGCATTCCGGACCTGATTCTCAATACCGATGCCGGTGTCAGTGTGCTGTTGGGAAACGGCAATGGGACTTTCCAAGCGCCTATACCTTCCCCCGGTACTGTTCAGTCCATCGCCGCCGCAGATTTCAACAATGACGGCCACATTGATTTAGCGGTAACGAATGGTTACAACACATTGAGCATCATGTTGGGCAACGGAGCCGGAACGTTCACGGTAACGAGTGTTTACTCGGTAACCCCCACCTTCTTTAACCTTAACGCCATAGCGGTTGCGGACTATAACCGGGATGGATTTCAGGACGTGGCCCTTCCAAATGGCCAGCTATTCCTTGGTAATGGGGACGGCACTCTAAGGGCGCCAAGCACCTTTTCAACCGTGCCTGGCGCAAGCGTCGTCGCAGCAGTCGATGTGAACGGCGATGGGATCGTCGATTTGCTGACGCTTTATGCCAACGACATGTGCGGCACATCGGATTTCGGAACTACCGGAGTATCTTTGGGAATTGGCGACGGTACGTTCCAGCCAGTCACGGTTTACGATTCAGGAGGTTGTACTTATCCGGCGTCTATGGCTACCGGAGATCTAAACAACGATGGAGCGAATGACATCGTCGTGCTGAGTGGCCAAAGTGGCCTTTTTTGGACTACTCCGGAGTTGAGCGTTCTCATCAACAGAGGAAACGGCACATTCCCGGTGGCGGAATTAAATATGTCTGGCGGGTCGGGCGGCGTTGCCGTTAATGACTTCAACCACGACGGGAACGCCGACGTGGTCTTGGCTGACGGGAGCGTCTATCTTGGTAATGGAGACGGCACTCTGCGTTTCGTGGGAAGCGCTTCCCTGGGCGGAGTTGCCGTAGCAACGGGCGATTTCAACCACGATGGCTACCCGGATGTCGCAGCGGTAATGGAGTGCGCTGCGGCGGGTTGCTCCAGCGGTGGTCAGCTATGGATCGCGATAGGAAACGGGAACGGCACGTTTAAGACGCCAACGGCATTGCCGTCCGGCGGCTTTTATGCAGAGTCCCTGGCGGTGGCTGACTTCAACCACGACGGCAACCTCGATATTGCGGTTCTGAACAATTGTACGGACAGCTCGTGTTCGGCGGGTGGTTCGGTCAGTATCTTTCTTGGGAACGCAAATGGAACCTTCAGCCTGTTGAACACAATAAGCCTAGCCTCGAGCAATCCTGTAAGCATCGTGGCCGGTGATTTCAACAACGACGGAAATGTCGATTTAGCGGTTGGCGTAGTTACACCTGGGGTGTTTCAGCCAAGCTTCGTGAACATTTTGCTGGGCAACGGGGACGGTAGTTTTCAACCGCCCATCGTGTTCGAGACACCCGAGGACGATGGCGGCGTCGCGGCGATCGCTGTCGGAGACTTCAACAACGACGGCATGCTGGACCTGGCCCTCGCCGAGGGGGGCGACGTTTGCTCGGACTGCGGGGGCCACGGCCGGATCATGTATGGCAAGGGCGATGGCACCTTCACGGCGGGGCCCTCTCTTGACACAGAAGGGGGACCTCCCGAATCGGTTGTAGCTGCCGATTTCTTTGGTACCGGCACTCTGACTTCTGTCCTTGCAAATACTTGCGGCGATACTCTCGATTGCCCCGGTGGCTCTGTCATGATAGATGGCACACAAAACCTGACCGACATCATGCTGACATTTCTTGCTGTTGGCGATTTCAACAACGACGGCAAGCCCGATCTGGCCGGCTCATTGAAGTACGATGCAGGTGTAAGCGTTCTGTTGAACGTGGGCGCAACCGAGGCGGCAACGACGACAACGATCTCCCCCTCGGCGTCTCAGTCGGATTTAGCATTTCAGCCGGTCACATTTACCGCCCAGGTTCGGCATACGGGCCCTGGAGGGCCCACTGGCCAGGTCGCATTTCTTGATTATGGAGTCCCAATCGGAAACGCTCCCGTCGCTTCCGACGGCCAAGCTTCACTTACAACTACCGGACTTGTCGTTGGTTCGCACTTTGTCGTGGCGTATTATCAAGGGGACGGTAACTTTGCGCCAAGCAACTCTTTGGGTGTGCGTCTCACGGTGAATAAAGCGAATATGGCGCTGGCGTTGAGTTCCAGCGTCAACCCTTCGTACGTGGGCCAGTCCGTGACCTTTACGGCCTATTCGGCGGTGGTCTCCGCTACCGAGGGGACTCCGACCGGGTCGGTAACGTTCGCAGAAGGAGAGGCCATTCTGGGGACTGTGACGCTGACTGATGGGCGCGCCAGCTTGACAACCACATTTACGAAGTGCGGGACCGCCTTGATCGTGGCTAGATATTCGGGTGACGATAACTTCAACTCCGCAAAATCTAAGCCACTTAAGCAGGTGGTCGGGCAATACGCGACAAGCACGGCCCTGGCTTCAAGCGCGAATCCTTCCAGCTACGGCCAGGCGGTCACGTTGACGGCGACTGTGAGTTCGGCGGGATCGACCCCGACCGGAACCGTGACTTTCAAGAGCGGAAGCGCGTCGCTCGGCAACGCGAGTGTCAGCGGCGGTGTGGCTAAGATTACACCATCCGCTCTGCCCGCCGGTCCCTCGACGATCACGGCATGGTACGGCGGAGACACAGCGAACGCAGCGAGCACGTCGGCGGCTCTGAAGCAAGTCGTGGATATGGCAACCTCGACAGCGTCCATCGTGGCTTCGGTGAATTCATCCAAGGTGGGACAGGCCGTGACGTTCACGGCCACGGTGACGTCGCCAACCACCACCCCGACGGGAACGGTGACATTCATGGATGGCGGCACAGAGCTGGGAGCGGGAACTCTAGCCAAGGGCAAGGCGAGCTACGGCACGTCGGCCCTGAGCGCAGGTTCCCACCAGATCACGGCGGTGTATAGCGGGGCTGCCAACCTTGGTGGAAGCACGTCGCCGGCGCTGGTGCTGACTGTGCAGTGAAAAGCGGGGGCTGGCCGGTCTTAGCAATTCCAGCGGAAAAGCGACATTACGCGGCACCACGGGTAGCTCAAAAAGCGTGGCACCACGGCCGCATTATTGGCCGTCCTTCGCCGATAATTCGGAGCGCGGTTTCACCCGCCTCCCCGTGCCGAGCTACTTCAGTTGGCGCCGCGGCCGGTCAGCACGCGGGGGATGGTGCGCAGCAGGATCTTCCAGTCCAGCGCCAGCGACCAATTGTCGATGTACTGCATATCCATCCGCATCCAGGTCTCGAAATCCACGTTGTCGCGTCCGGAAACGGCCCACAGGCAAGTAAGCCCGGGACGCATGCGCAGGCGGCGGCGCTGCCAGCGTTGGTACTGCTCCACTTCGCTGGGGAGGGCGGGCCGCGGGCCCACCAGCGACATATCGCCGCCCACCGCCAAGCCAGAGCCAGCAGCCGTCTTCCGGTTTATTCGCCGGTGGTCCCACAATTGCAAATGCCGGAAAACCCGCTGCCGTTCACAATCATCGAACAGAGGTTTTTCAGATCCCTTTCCTCATGTGTGCTCAGCGCCGCGTCCTGGAAGGCGGCCTCTGTAACATAGGGAGGGAAACCAGCCAGGGACTGAATATGCGTCGCCCAACCGCGGACAGCCGGCGTCGGGACAGGCTTCGACGGATTGCAAGCCGGCGCGCCCGAAGACGAGACGATCATAATCGTACCGCTGGTCAGAACTTCGCGGGTCAGCGGGCTGGATGTAAGGTCGCTGTTTATCGAAAGCGTCAGCAAGCTGTCCGGACTCAGGCTGCAACCGCAACATTCTGATAGCTCCTGGTTCGGATCGAGCACATAGATCATCGCGCAGATGTTGCCGCCCGAAGTCCCTGGATTGGTCAGATACACCGTTCCATCGGGCACTCCGGCAGTGTTGGCGTTCGAAAAGTAGCTTACTTTAAACGTATCGGCCGGAGGCGGCGTCCGCGCCCAGACGATGCCGGACGAGGGCACAACTCCGAGGACAGCAAAGGCTGGTAGAAACAGCAATCGTGAAATTCGAATTCTATTTATGACCATGCTCCGGGGACGTAGCCATTGGCGGCCCAAATGAAGACGGCAGCCAGCCACCTTCTGGAATCGTATACGGACTTGGTCTGTCAGGCAAGAGGCGATTTCTGCTATTTCTTTATCTTAAATGGATTAATTGATGCGGATTTCCCTAAACGCCCCGCTCTGCATTTGGAGAGGATAATCCTTAGAGTCGTGTAAGCTGACGCACGATGACTTCGGCTGGTGGCGCCGGCCAGCTCCGATACGGCTGGCAACGGTAACGCAGTTGTTTTGATTCGATTTTCAGGTTCCGCCATTCCGATAAGGATGGGCTGGGGAATGGCAAGCTCCTGGAGGATGTTGGTAAATTCGCGGGGCGAGCGGTCGGCCAGAGGGGTGGGCTGTTTACGCGTCGTCTTGCAGCGGGCGGCGGTTCTCAAGCAATGCAGGGCGGGAGATCGACAACTCGATAAACGCGCCTTTTTAGGCAAAACGCGCTCTGTCGCGGATGCCGCCGCCGCTGCTCAGGATAAACGTCATGCCAGATCCCAGCGGCGACGGTTTTGTCCCCGATCCAACACCCCCGTATTCATCCGGAAATTGGATTTGCTTGAATTCGCGCTGGTTCGTCACCGTTTGCCGCAAGGCTCGCGATAATGGGGCTAACGCGATGCCGAGAGTCTTGGGCCCAAGGCCAAGCCGAATTCTTTGGCATATCCCTAATTCGGAATTACAGGCTGAGATGCATTCTCCCGGCTATTGGCTTGGTTAGCCATCCTCGCTCAACCCCCCGGGCCATGGCCGGATTACTGGCCGTTTTCGCCGATAATGCGGAGCGCGGGTTCGCCGCCTCCCCGTGCCGAGCTACTTCAGTTGGCCCCGCGGCCGGTCAACACGCGTGGGATGGTGCGCAGCAGGATCTTCCAGTCGAGCGCCAACGACCAATTATCGATGTACTGCATATCCATCCGCATCCAGGTCTCGAAATCCACGTTGTCGCGCCCGGAGACGGCCCACAGGCACGTGAGTCCGGGACGCATGCGCAGGCGGCGGCGCTGCCAGCGTTGGTACTGCTCCACTTCGCTGGGGAGGGCGGGCCGCGGGCCGACCAGCGACATATCGCCGCGGAGAACGTTCCACAACTGGGGCCACTCGTCGATGGAGAACTTGCGCAGATAGCGGCCCAGCGGAGTCAGGCGGGGGTCGCCGGGAATCTTGAAGGCGGTATTGCGGCTACTGAGGTGCTCCAGTGCAGGGCGGAGCGCTTCGGCGTTCTCGCACATGGAGCGGAACTTGTAGAAGAGAAAACGGCGGCCGTTCAGCCCGCAACGCACCTGCCGGAAGATGGCCGGGCCGGGCGAAGTCAGCCGGATCAGTATGGCGATCGACGCCATGAGGGGCGCCAGCACCAGCAGTCCGGCGGCCGCGAGGAGGACATCGATGAGGCGCTTGAGCAGCAGCCGGATTTCATCGTAAGGCGCCGCGGAGAACGTCAGCAGCGTGGTCGCACCGAAGTGGTCGAGGGATACGGTGCTGTTGACGTGCGGGAAGAAATCCACGATCACGCGCGTGCGCACACCTTCCTCGTCGCACATCAGGAAGATCTCTTCCAGATTGGCCAGGCTCTCGCTGCCCACCGCGAAGATAATCTCATCCACCACATGCTGCCGGAGAATGGAGGGCAACTGGGCTATGGGCCGGACCTGGTGCCGCGAGCCGAGGGCTATTTCGGCTGGCGCGTTCTCGAACTGCTCACTGAGGAAGCCACATAAGCGAATGCCATACTTGGCGGATCTCTCCAGCTCCTGCGCCATGCGGATGGCGCGTTCACCGGTACCCACGACCATCACGTAGTGCGGCGCGGCAAACTCCCGCCGGATGACTCCCACCACGCGTCCAGCAGTGAGCCGGAACAGCAGCAGCAGGACCCACGCATAAGTCGAAAATACGACGACGAAAAAGCGGCTCAGATCCATGCGCAGGCTGTACTCGAAGACCACCACGCACAGAGCGCCGTAAGCGCATTGGCGGGCGGCGTCGCGCAGGATGACGCGCGGATTACCGGAATCCAGCTTCTCGTAAACTCCGAGCCACAGCCCGATCATGACCCAGGAGAACAGAGCGAAGCCCAGGAGGAGGGCCTTCTGCTCCACGGTCAGATAGAACAGGAAGTGAAGACGCAGGACGGCGCGTGTCTGATAGGCCGCCTCAAAGGCTAATGTGGCGAGGATGAGGTCGGATAGTCCGAATAAAACACGGGCTTTCCGCTGCTGACTGAACATCCGGACTCAGGATAACATGGGGAGTCGAACGGATGTTGCTGGGGAGGGCGTGGCGCGGGGGGATTTACGCTGCGGGCCATCGGGCGGGGTTCATCGGCGTTGCCCGTTGGCGATCGTGGCTAAGGCTGCCCTAGCGGAGTTGCATGCAGATCTGCGAGCTTTCGGCAACCCTGCGCCGGCGTGGCGTTGTTCGACCTTACGGCCCGAAGCCTCAGGTTGTGACCTGTTACCGAGATCTCAGATCGTTCTCAGGAGTGTTGCGTGTGGCAATTAGGCGCTGATGGACGATATGCCCTGCGGGGGATGCTCGATCTGACACACCGCCGCGCGGGTTGGTGACGGCGGTCTTTGCATGAACCAGACGTAACTTGCAGCCCGCAACCTCCGGTTCCCGATCAGCCGCGCCGATTTCCTATGGCGCCAACTGCGGCTCCAACCGGCACGACGTTTCTCTGGCCTAGAGATTGGCGGCAGGGGCGCCCGCACATACGGCGTGACGAGCGCCCAGCGTATCCGTGGGTCGGAAGCGGGCGTTCGGGTGTACTGCCTGAAGTTCACGCGGTATAGGAACGCAGCACGAAGGTATAAAAGCGCCGCGGCGCAAGTTTTTCGAAGCAGGAACAGGCATCACGGCGTCTTGAGGTCCAGCTTGCACAGTTCCGGCAGAGGCGTGTTTACTGCATCTACCGTCAACTCCGGGTAACCGTGCAGCACCAGATAGGCCTTTATTACTTCGAGATCGGCTTGGTCCACAAACATGACCAATCCGTCCGGCGTTGCGACCCTGTACGTCATCTTCTCAGTTTCGACAGCGGGAATTCAACGGAACGACTCAAAAGACGCGATCGCACCGGCCCCGCCATCCGCCACGCGGCGGTTGTTTTTTATGACTCCGACTCCCGCTCGGAAGGCGGCCGATGCCCGTGTCCAATCAGGCCGGTCCAGCGGGAGGTGCGGCCCGCATGGTTCGCAGCGGAGGCTTCGGATTTCTGCAGTAAGACGAGCAACGGGACCAAAATCAACAGAGCCAAGGCGGCGAACACCGCGCCGCCCCGATGGTGCAGGTCGCCATAGAAAAAGCGCTGGTCCACATAGATTCCCAGCATCGAAATGCAAAAAATCCGCACGGCATTCTTGAGAATGACGATCGGTACGAGGCACATTGCCAGCAAGATCTGCCGCGAGGTCAAACGCAGCAGCGCGTGGCCGGCCAACATTCCAGCCATGACAAGAGCGAAGCTCGACCGTATGCCGCTGCATTCGGGCGCAATGTTGATTTCGACGCCCGGCAAGGAAAGGGTCACGCCGTCTTTCAACACGGGAACGCCCGCCAGATGGAACATGCGGTAGGTGACTTCCGCCGAGCCAGACTGGAGTCCGCGGACGATTTTGGCCAGAAACTCGGCAGGCAAGGGAACGATCAAGAACAAGAAGAACAAAGGAAAGGCGGCTTTCCGGAAGGATGTCAGACCATATGACAGAATAAACGCTCCCATCCAAAGTATGACGAGCGCCACGACCGCGAGAGTCAGGCTGCCCGCCACCAAGAGTCGCTTTTCGACACAGAAGTACACGACGAGCCCGAGCAGCAGCAAAGGCACGCCGACAGCAGGACAATACCGCGACTCGCCGAATATACGCGCTTTTTCCAGGCAGAGCACACCCAGGGTGACGATCGGCACCACCACAAGATGCGTGTAGCGCTCATCATGGAGTGAGAGGCGCACCAGTGCGTTGCACGACGTCCAGGACACTGCAACTGACAGGAGGCAGAGCAGAAGAAACCACAGATGTGCGGGCGCAAGCCGTGTGAGAGTCTTGGGAGAGATCATTTTGGCTGGCCGCGATGCGGCGGCTTACGGGATTGAAACTGGATCGCCGTCGTAAGTAAGTACAAGCATTTCATCTTACGCAGTCTCAAGTATGCGCGAGCACCGGCCGCAGTGAGCGAAGAACATGACGGCCCGACGAAGACCAGGTAAATGCACCGGTAAGAGAACGGATCGAGGCGGCAGCGCGAACTTAACGCAGATTG
>JBEKUO010000143.1:0-12469 GCA_049514955.1 Bryobacteraceae bacterium
GCTTCTCCTTCGGAAAGAGCCTTGTTTATACTAAACAGCATACGCACAGCGCGCACCCGCCCACTTGCGCCGCCTCCCCAAAACATGCATTATTAAAACTCATGCACACCAGACTCGTTACTCGATTCGCTTGTTGCCTGATTCCGGCCCTTCTCTTAGCCCAGCCGCCGAAGAAGAAGATCACGCGTGCGGCCGATGTCCCGCAGTTCCAATACTCCATCAGCGGGAAGGTCGAGGACCTTGTCCGCTCCGAACAGGCCTTCCGCCCGTTTGCGGCCCAGGTCAGGATAAATGTGGAGTCCGTGCTGCGCGATTATGAGATCGACGACGCAGCCACCAAACGCGGCCTGCTCGCTACGCTGGTTGCACTCGATATCCTCGAAGGCCACGACGATGCGGCCCGCCGGCGGCTGGACCAGATCAAAGCCCTCGAAGAGAAGCCCGCGGCTAAGGCCTTGAGCGGTTTGATCACACGCTCCATCCTCGATGCGCGGCGCGAATCCGGCGACCCCCATTCGCCCGCCTTCCGCAAGGCCGTCTACGCCGCGGTCATGCGCGCTCTCGACGGCCTGCCGTTCGATGTCGTGCAGAACGATCTGAAGTCCACCAAGGCCAGTGTCGAGATTGCGTCAGAAGCGCTCGTGGTTGGCCAGATACAGGCGAGCTTCGACCCGTGGAAAAGACCGGCGGGCTCAGTTCCGACCTGGCACACGCTCTGCCCAGCATACGACTAATGCTGGTTGAGAGAATCCCGCTGAAGGACACTCTGAACGAGGCGCTGAGCGTCTATCTCTCCGCGCACGCCAAGGAGAAGAAAGACATCTGGGCCGCACGCGAAGTCACGTTGGAGGCTGGCGAGAAATACCAGCCTGTCAACGTGGCCGTATGGGATAGCGGCGTCGACCTCGCCATATTCCGGGACCGCGTGCTGAAAAATTCCGAAGGCGAGCCGGCGGTTTTGGCTTACGACATCGAGAGCCGTAAGACCACTGGCAATCTGTATCCGCTCAACGCCGCACAATCGCAGCGCTATCCGGAAGCCAAGAAGGAAATGAAGGGGTTTTCCGATCTGCAAGCCAACGTGGAAAGCCCCGAATCCACCGAATTGAAGCAGGCCCTAGCCAAGCTCAAGCCGGATCAGGTGAAGCCCTTCATTGAAGAACTCTCCCTATACAGTGTGTACGCGCACGGCACGCATGTGGCGGGCATCCTAACAGCCGGCAATCCCTATGCGCGCCTGGTAGCCGGCCGCATTACCTTCGACTGGAAGATGATTCCCGACCCCTGCCCCTCGCGTGCACAAACAGACCGCGAGGCCGTAGCCGTTCGAGACTACGTGGACTTCTTCAAGAGGAACAATGTAAGGGTCGTGAACATGAGCTGGGGCGGTTCGGTCAAGGACTACGAAGATGGCATGGAGAAGTGCGCCATCGGCAAGGACATTGAGGAACGGAAAAGCACCGCCCGCGAATGGTTCGAAGTCGAGAAAAGCGCACTGGAAAAAGCAATGCTCTCCGCGCCGGAGATTCTCTTCGTGGCCGCCGCCGGCAACAGCAATGCCGATTCGAGCTTTGAGGAAGCCATCCCGGCCGCCCTGAAGGTCCCGAACCTGCTTACCGTAGGAGCGGTCGATAAGGCCGGCGACGAGGCCTCCTTCACCAGCTACGGTCCGACCGTGGTAGTGGATGCGAACGGCTACGAAGTGGAGAGCTACATCCCGGGCGGCGACCGCCTCAAGTTCTCGGGTACCTCCATGGCCTCACCCAACGTGGCTAATCTTGCGGCCAAGATCCTGGTGGTGAATCCGAAGCTTACCCCACCGCAAGTAATCGACATTATCCGTAAGACCGCCGAGAAAACGGCTGACGGCCGCCGCAACCTGATCGATCCGAAGAAAGCCATCTCCGCGGCCCAGGCCATGTGATGCCGCGGCGTCTCTACCGCCATAACTACACGCTCTGGCTTCCCTGGGCACAGAGGTTCCCGAAACGAGAAAAGCACGCGAAGCCCCGGCTGGGGCACTACCTTTGTCCAGGCTTCTAGGCTGCGGTATTCACCTAAACGCCACGCGGGGAAAATTGAAGACCGTCCCACCAAAGTTGGCCCCGCCAACCGCGGCTGTCCCACAGAAGTCCTCGCCGGTGGCGTAGACGAGCCCGTTGGGTTCATCGCCGTCCATGCACGGGTCGGGCAGGGAGGGGAAGCCGTATAGCGTAGCCGGCATGCCGCCCGCAAGACCCTAGCGGAAGCACACCGAGTTTACTCTCCAGTCGAACGCCGGACTCATGTCATGAGTCTTAATTGTGCAAACTTGAAAAAGTTCTCAAAGCTGGCGCAGGCCTCTGCACCTCTTCGCCCCGCGTTAGCGTTAACGGTTTGGTTCGACGGGCGCGCCGGTAGTCTCACTCTCGTATTTCGAATCCACCAACTCGCGGATCTTCCTCAGCATGGCGATTTCTTCCGGCGTGAAGTCCTCGGTTTCTGAATGCTCCAACAACAGTGGGGCTGATGCCATTTATCTTTCCCCCTGTGCGGCAGTGTAGCGCGATTGAATCTGCGGAGAAAGGCTATTCAGTACTGGCTATTCGTACTAGGTCCGCCGTATTGCAGTCAAGGGCCTCAACTCTGAAGCTACTAAGCCACCCGCCCCTCTGACGCCGTCCAACCTATGCGGCGATCCGGCCATTGCTGAAGCGGCTGCCGACACGGAGCGCGCCGGCAGCAAATCTACCGAGCCACTGAGCTTCGAACAGTAAGGGTTCCACGTTTGCTTCGCGAGCGCGCCATCGAAGGGCTCGCAGAGGCAGAAGCGCGGTTTTTATGCCCCGCCGCTGAGTGTGATATTTGGCACCATTGTGACGCTCTGGCACGGGTTGCGGAGGGGTGCCGGTCCTTCACAATTCGGATTTCTGCCTGTCGAGGTACAGCCGTAGGTGACTGAAGGCAGCCACTTCAGTCTGTCTCCGCCGGGCCCGATACCTCCGGCGGTCAAAGACATAATAGAGCGTCGGAGCCAGAATGGCACCCAAGGCCACTGATCCCAGCACAACTTTATTGCCACTATAGGCGGCCAGAAAGAGGATGACCGCCGCGCTTATCAAAAGCAACAGCTCAGTCGGTGTCAGCCACGCTCGGCGTGGCTGTTCGGTAGATTGGTGGTTTGAAGTCACAGTAGCGCGTTCCCTCGCCTTATCTGATTCTGCGGCGGGAGAAGCGAAACGCCAAGTCCTGTCCGTACTGCCGGTGTACTAGCAGCTAGTCGCGTCACTTCCAGCATACGAGCGTCAATACTCCATCACCCCTGGCACCCGCTCGCTAACCCTCTGGAACAGTCGTGCTCCGAACGGAGCGGAAGTATCCAACTCCGGATATGAAGCGATCCGCGCGGCGAACCTCCGGCGGCGGCTATCCAGTCCTTGAAGCGCTTTTCGAGATGCCTGCCGGGGCAAACGGCCGCGTCAAGTGCAGACCTCGATTCGAGCGATGCGCGAGCGGTGTTAAGCGGGTTGTATCCCCGCTCCGCATGAAGGCCGTTATCGGTGCCGCTGCTCAGTCTCCCTGGGGTTATCCATTGGGAGCGTCGGACGTTAACGGCCGGTATGCCCGTGTCCCTTGGTGTACCTTTACCCGTACTTGCGGTATCCGCTGCGGCGGGCATATATGCATAGAATTCAGACATGACAATCTTCGTGCACTACCATGCGGGTCGGCCGCAGCAATGTGGAAGCGACAACACGAAGCTTGATGTAAAGGAGGGGTATTAATCATGACGAATTCTCTGCGCACCCTGTGGACGGACGATCAAGGCCAGGACCTGCTCGACTATGCGCTGCTGATGGCTTTTCTGGCTCTGGCTTCCGCGGCCCTGTTTTTCAGTTCCGGCATCAACGTCAGCTCGATCTGGAGCATCACCAACTCGCAGATGAGCGCCATCGCCGCCAGCTAGAGGCAATTGGTACGCCGCACGAAATCTACAGCGCCCGGGCTTCGCCCAGCTCCGTTCCCCGATTGCTTCGCAGGGGTGCCAGCGGAAGCGCTCGCAGAATTTCCGCCGGCGTCGATCTAGCGCGTGCGCGCCGGGCGGCTCTGGCTGCCGTAGCTCGAAACTCGGTCGATCCAGCCATCGCCGAGGCGACTGCCCATACGGATCGACTTTGCCAACTTCCGAAACGCCGGGTTAAGACGTAAGGCAGCACTTCGCGCCATGTTCGATCTTGGCGATGATTGTGGTGTGCATCCAGGAAGAAGTGGCGCCCGGAGAGAGCACCGGTAAGGCAGTTCTACAGCGGCGCGATTCACACAGAACCGTCAGTTTTACGCTGTCCGAAATTACCGCTCCGGGAGCGCTCATCTTGGCGTGCCGGTGGGTTTGCCGTCACGGCTACGATCAGGGCGGCTCGCTTCCCTGGCGGCTGCAACCTGTTCCGGTGTCCTGACGTCGGGCTCCGACAGCCTGATCTTCATTTTTGCGCGGGAAACCTGACGCTTATGCCGCTTCGCGAGTCTGTTGTCCATACCTTTAACATTACACCCACCATGCCCGTTGGTCTGTGCGCTGGCCTACAGATCGGGCTCCGCAGGAACGCCTTACGCAAGAAGCGGCCGTTTGCGGACATTGGCTCGTCTGCTGGCTGGGCAGTTGGGACAAGCAGCGCATCTCCGTCGTCGCGATGCTGGTGCGCTTCAAGGATTAGCCGTGGGCGGGAGGGATTACGTTCCGCGGCACGGAGCGACGCGCAACGCTGAATCTTCGCCGTGGGCTTCAGGCTCGCGAAGCGCCGGCCGCGCAGGTAGAGGATCGGGCGCGCGCCACAGCGGCGGCTTTGATTGGCATTGGCCAACCGCCGCGCGGCGCGTATAACTTAACAAGTGTTAAATACCAGATCCGATCCCCGCCGCGATTCGTTTACTTGCCAGAGGTGCATCATGCAACGACGGTCATTCATGAAAGGTGCGGGATGGACTGTTTGCGGCATCGCCCTGGTTTCCTTTGCCGCTGGATCGCTCATTACGGCCCGCCTGGCGCATGTCAACCAAGTGAGGGCGGATAGCAATCGGGTGTTCGAACTTCGCGTTTATCATGCTGTGCCGGGGAGGGTGCCGGCGTTGGAGTCACGGTTTCGCGACACGGCTTCAAAGCTACTCACCAAACACGATCTGAAAGCTGTGGGTTACTGGGTGCCCGAGGATGCTTCCGCTTTTGACAACACATTCATCTATATCGTGGCGCATCCCAGCCGGGAGGAAGCGAAAAAGAACTGGGACGCGATGCACGCCGACCCGGGATTTCAAGAGATGGTGAAATCCGAGCAGACCGACAAGCTGGTGGAAAGGGTGGACTCGACGTACATGCATCCGACGGATTTTTCGCCGATGAAGTAGCGCCGGATTTGAGCTAGAGAGCACGCTGACGCGAGTATCGAGACCGCGATAGTCGCCACCGGCACCAAAAAAGTCGCAATGGCGCAAGCCAGTATACGACTGTCGCGATTTTCTTTCTGGCAAGTGGGATGCTCGCGCCTGCAGTGAGGAGATCCGCGGGCGCAACCGGTTGGTCAAGTGACAGTATTCTGCAACCCAAAGAGATTATAAGCCGCAGATGAACGCCGATCAACGCGGATGAAAAAAACCAGCGTTCACCTGCGTTTATAGGGGGCCGAGTGATTATGTTTTCTCAACTTCGGAAGGTACCGTTCTTGTCGCTGTGTTTTGCGACGCGCGGTAGCCGTGAACGGCCGCCGGTTATTTATATGCGGCACATCGGGCCGCCCTGTTACGTCCGGCAATGCTGGCTCTCACGGGGCGCCTGGTAATGCACGCTGAGGTGGGGTGTCTCCAGCCGCCTGCAACTCCGAAACCGGGAATCCAGGCAGCTCTCGAGCATGCCGCTGACCACCAGAGTGCGCTCCACGGGATACGGCGCCTTTCCTGTGAGGAACATCTCTTCAATTTTGCCGACGAGGCACGCGGAGTAGGTCACGTTCGGTTCGGGCGTAAGCAGAAACTGTGTCGACTGTATACCGAAGCCTTTGACGCGCGCCGCGAAGGTGAAGTCCTTGACCGCGCCATTCAGCATGAGGAGCCTGGCGCGCAGGCCGTCGCGATACTCGATGAAGTAGGCCGCGGGCTTCGCCACGAGCTTGGGCAGCTCGCCGTTGGTGGCGAGGTCTTGCGTACGCCCATCTTTGAGGGTCAAGCCTTGCGGCGTATCGCTACGGGAGAGCGCGGCGCTCAGCAGTTGCCGCGACCAACGCCCGTCAATACCGGCTTTCCAGACTTCATCTCCCTCGATCATCTGCACGGCTTTGATTCCAGTCTCGCCGCCGCGGCGCCGCTCAACCATCGACTGCATCGCCTCTAACGCGTGATAATCCATGGCATCCGATCCGCCTGCCCCCACCATGAGCGCGTCTTCTATCTCACACTCGAGCGGGAGTTCAATATCGGGCAGCCGCCAGGTAACCGGCAGCGAGGAGCCGGCCAGCATGGGAAAGCGAAGCCGGCGCGCGGTCTCCACCATCCAACTAGCCTTTTCGAAACTGTACGACAGGTGCTTGTCGTTATAAACTGGTGCTGTCCGCCCATCCTTCTCGAAGACATCCACGCATTGTTTGAAGAATTCGTAGCGCGGGTATAGGATCTGGCCCTTCTCATTGCGGGGATAATCGCCATGCTCGGCGACGATCAGCACGGCATCCACGGCCAGCCTCTCGCCGCCGCAACGCAGGGTTTCGGCAATGGTCGGGTAGACACGAAATCCGAATTCGGCCGCTCGCTGGGCGCTTAGATCGCCTTCGGGCTTTTGATCCACGTACAGAGAAACTACCTTTATGTCGGGCCGACGCCACTGGCCTTCGCGCGGGTAACCGATCAGGAAGCGGTCGGTGATGTGTTGGGCGTGCGAAAGGTAACGGTAAACGGTGGTGACAACTGCCAGGCGCTGCGTCATGCAGCCGACCTCGCCGGAGGCCCGCTTGCTGACGCGCGCGGCTCTGATTGCCGCTGCCCGCTTGCTGGCGCGTGCGGCCCTGATAATGGAGAGTTTCCGCGGCGCGTCATCACGTTCTCCAGAAGGCGGACTCTTTTGGCGGCTGGTAGCTTACGCTCAGGTGCGGCGTCTCATTTCGCGCCTGGTTGCGGAAGAGGCTTTCCATCCCGGCTGCGGTGAGTCCCGTGGTCAGCAGCGTGCGCTCGACCGGATAGCTTGGCTTACCCGTCAGGAACATTTCTTCCATGTAGTGCACGAGCGGACTGAAGAAGCTCGCCAGGCTGGCGCGCGCGGGCGGCATGGGCAGGTACATCTGTGCGGAGAACGGTTCCGCGCGGCCGTCGATCGACGCGGCGAAATTGAAATCCTGCACCAGGCCGGTCATCAACAGCATAGTTGAGAACAAGCCGTCGTGATGCTGGTAACGATAGGCCACCGGATCCTTTACCAGGCGCCGCATGTCTTCGAGCGCCGGGAAGTTGTCATTCAAGCTGGGCCGCGACGGTGTAAGCGTATGACTGCGGCACAGAGCGGCCCGCACCAACTCGTGCGGCCAAACGCGGTCGTTGTAAGCCTGCCAGAAGCGTTCGCCGCGATAGCCTTGCAGCCACCTGACGCCGCTCTCGCCGCCTTGGCGCCGCTCCACCATGCATTGAATAGTTTCCAAACCATGAAAATCGTAGCTATCCACGCCGCCGTAACACACGCAAATAGCTTCACGGATCGTCGCGCCCAACGGCATCTCGACCGACGGAATGCGCCAAGTTATAGGCAGGCTGGAGCCGGCCATCAAGGGAAAGCCCATCTCGCGGGACTGGTCGTACATCTGCTTCGCCCAACCCCAGTTCCACGATAGATGCTTATCGTTGAATACCGGCACAGAGTGGTGACTATCGCGAAATACCTGGACGATCTGCTCGAAGAATTCGTGACGGGGATAACGTGTCTGACCTTTTTCGTTTTTCGGGTAGTTGCCGTGCTCGCCGACCAGCACCACGCCATCTACCGCGAGCTTGCTCGCGCCCAGCGTCAGGGCTTCGGCGATGGTGGGGTAGATCCGCATGGAAGGAAACCGCCGCGCACGGTCCCGGCTTAGATCGTTTTCCCCAACCTGGTCCACATAGAGCGAAACCAGATCCATGGGAGGATGGTGATATTCGCCGTTCCATCCGTACCCTTCCAGAAAGCGGTCGACGATATGCTGCGTGTGCGAATATTGGAAAAACGTAGTGGTGATGGCCGCGAGTTTGGGCCGCTGGGCGCCGCGCAGGAACGGCGCTACCGCCGCGCCCGCCAGCAGCTCGCGCCTGGAGATCCGCATGGTCAGCCCCATTATAATGCTGGGAGCGTGTCTTTCTGGATGGTTCTGTTACTGGCGGGGGGACTGCCGCTGTTCGCGCAGGTTTCGGACCGCGCGCGAAAACTACACGAACAGGCTTTCGTGTTTGATGCCCACGTACACGCGATCGACCGCCAGTTCTATCGCGGCGGCGACATCGGCGAGCGCGTGGCGGACGGCCAGTTCGACCTGCCGCGTGCGCGCGAGGGCGGCATCAAGGCCCTGTTCTTTTCCCTGTTCGTCACTGAGGAGTATTATCAGCAGCGCTTTGAGACCAAGCAGACGCTGCGCCTCATCGACCTGGCACTCACCCAGCTTGCGAAGAACCACGACCAGATCGAGCTGGCCCTGAACGCCAGCGATATCGAGCGCATCAACCGGTCCGGCAGGATGGCCGCGGTGCTCGACCTGGAAGGCGGCTTCGACCTGGATGGCGACCTGGGCGTGCTGCGCGATCTATACCGGCTGGGGCTGCGTTCCGCGCAGCTTCCGGCGCATAACTGGACCAACAATTTCGCGGACTCCTGTTGCGCTCCGCCGAAGTGGCACGGGTTGAACGAACGCGGCCGGGCCGTAGTGCGGGAGATGAATCGCCTGGGCATGGTGATCAATGTTTCGCACGGCTCCGACGAGACCATTTCGCAAGCCATCGATATCAGCTCGGACCCGATTGTGGCCACGCATCATGGTCTACGCAGCTTCAACAATATTCCGCGCAACATGCCCGATTGGCTGTTGAAGAAACTGGCCGAGCACGGGGGTGTGATCGGCATTCAGATCGGCAACGAGTTTCACAATCCGAAGGTGTTTGAATGGCGGGCCAAGCATGCCGGCAAAGTCTTCTGGGACACCAGCGATATCGGCCATGGCGTAGCGCCGCAAACGATCGAAGATGTCGATAAGTTGGTCGCGCCGCAATTCCCGATGGTGGGGGTAGATGCGCCCGACGATATCAAAATGTCGGTTAACGATTGGGTGAGCGTGGTGGATCGCGCCATCGAACTGGCCGGCGAGGACCATGTCGCCCTGGGCAGCGATTTCGACGGCGGGCCCACGCCGCCGCGCGGTATGCGGGATATTCGCGACTTGGCCCTGATCACGGATGCTATGCTGCGGCGCGGATATTCCGAACAGCGCATACGCAAGTTTCTGGGTGAGAATTTGCTGCGGGTGTTCCGGAAGATTACGGAGAGGTGAGGGCGGGTGAGAAACATATTCATCGGCCGCGGATGAACGCCGATATTTCGCCGGCGTCCGGCCTGGCGATTATCATCTCCCGGTCATGGCGCTTAAGCTGGTCTGGTATGAAACGAATCCTCGTTATCGGCGCCACTAGTACCGTCGGGCGCCAAGTGACCTCACAACTGATCGCCACGGATTTCCGGGTCCCGCCCAACGAGTCGTCTTCCTCTCCTCTCCGCACCGGACCGAGCACCCATTCTTCCAGCAGGCCAACCCGGCTGCGGCGCTGCACCCTCACGCGGAAATCGAGCGACTGATTGAGACCTCCGGACTCCAACGGACATTCCTACGGCCAGGAATGTTTGCCGCAAATGCGCTACGCTGGTGGGCGCCGAAGATTCGGGCAACACCGACGTCGTGCGCTGGCCCTACGCAGAGGCGCCAACTGCGCCGATCCATGAGCGCGATATTGCTGCAGTCGCGGTGCGCGCCTTGTGTGAGGACGGGCACGGAGCGGAATATGTTTTGACCGGGCCTCAATCCCTGAGCCAGTTCGAGCAGGTAAGCATAATCGGTGAAACGATCGGACGTTCGCTGCGCTTCGAAGAAATATCGCCGGCAGAAGCGCGTCGCGAGTTGTTGACTGTGATACCTCTGCCAATTATAAATATGCTGCTGAACGCGTGGGCAGCCGCGATCGGCCAGCCTGCATTTGTTACATCCACTGTCGCGGATATTACGGGGACACCGGCACGGACATTCCGCGACTGGGCAATCGATCACGTTGCCGAGTTTTAGCGATGATTGGGCGATGGATCCGCACAGCAACTTACGGCTGTCCCTTCGTGTGTCTTCATCCAGCGATGGACGGTGACGCGATGGACCGTAGACTTCGGCTGCGTCGAACCCGATGACTTGACAAGGTTATCCACAGATTGTTATAGTCCGGCTAATTATCCGAATTGGATCTGGTGTCGGATACATGGGAGGGGCTTCATGGTGTTAATTCGAGAGCCTTCGCGTCTTTGGTTAATCAATTGCCTTTTGTTAGTGCCTGTGGCGCCCGGGTTGTTAGCCCAAACCACGGCGTCCAGCAAGTTGTCTGAGGTTCGCGTTCCCCAGAAAGACGAGGGAGTGGATTCACTTCCCGCGCGCAAGAAGGCGCAGGAAGCGACCGTGAACCAGTTTAACGTTTACTATCAGTTCCATTTTACAGATCAGGTAACAGCCAGCGGTATCACGTTTGTAAATCGGGCCGTGGATGACGCCGGCAAGAGCCACAAGATGGTTCACTACGATCATGGAAACGGCATCGCGGTCGCCGACGTCGATGGCGATGGGCTTTATGACATCTATTTTCTGAGTCAGCTCGGTGGTAACGAGCTCTGGAAGAACCTGGGCGGCGGCAAGTTCAGGAACATCACGAACGAGGCTGGGGTTGGGCTGCGCGACCGCGTCAGCGTTACGGCGTCTTTCGCCGATATAGATAACGACGGCGATCAGGACCTGTTTGTAACTACCGTTCGCGGAGGCAACGCGCTCTTCGAGAATGACGGCCACGGACACTTCAAGGATATCTCAAAGGAAGCCGGAGTCGATCTGAGCGCGCATTCCTCCGGCGCTGTCTTCTTCGATTACGACAATGATGGTTTGGTCGATCTCCTGGTATGTAACGTGGGCAGGTACACAACCAACGAGAAAGGACGGGACGGCGCGTATATTGGGCTAGAGAACGCCTTCAGCGGGCACCTGCATCCGGACCGATTCGAATACCCGGTCCTTTATAAGAATATGGGGAACAACCGGTTCAAGGACGTAACCGCGGAAGTCGGGCTGCGGCCGCAAGGTTGGTGCGGAGATGCCAGCTTCGCCGATCTCAACGGAGACGGCCGGCCGGGCCTGTACATCCTGAACATGATGGGCGCCAACCATTACTATGAGAATCAAGGCGGCCGTAAGTTTGTCGACAAGACCGACGAATACTTTCCCAAAACTCCCTGGGGAGCTATGGGCATCAAGTTCTTCGACTTCGACAATGACGGGCGCATGGATCTTTTCATAACCGACATGCACTCCGATATGTTCAACAGCCTGGGCCCTTTCGAAGAGAAACGCAAGGCGCCGAAACATCCTGCGAGCGATTTCCTGGGGGGGCCGGCTGAAAAGTTCATTTTCGGCAATGCTCTGTATCATCGCCTGCCGGACGGGAAGTTCGAGGAGATCTCAGACCGAATGGGAGTCGAGAATTACTGGCCGTGGGGACCCAGCGTCGGAGATATCAATGCCGATGGGTGGGACGATATCTTTATCGCATCCTCCATGAATTATCCGTTCCGGTATGGGATCAACTCGATGCTGTTGAACAATCGCGGCGAGAAGTTCCTGGACGCCGAGTTTCTACTCGGAATCGAGCCGCGTTGGGACGGCCGGACTTACACTCCGTGGTTCGATGCGGATTGCTCCGGAAGCGAGATGAGTGAGGACTACTGCGCAGGGCGGAAGGGAAAAATCACAGTGATGGCGACCCTCGGGAGCCGGTCTGCCGTTCTCTTCGATCTGGATAACGATGGCGACCTGGACATAGTGACTAACGATTTCAACTCCGCACCCCAGGTGTTGATTAGCGACCTGGCTCAGCGCAAAACGATTCACTGGCTCAAGGTGGTGCTGGACGGGACGGCCTCGAATCGAAACGGCCTCGGTGCGTGGGTGCGTGTACGCGCCGGGGGGCAGGTCTATACCAAATACAACGATGGGAAATCCGGATATCTCTCACAAAGCGTTTTGCCGCTTTATTTCGGACTGGGCGATGCGGAGACCATCGAGCGTGTCGACGTCGACTGGCCCTCCGGGCGCAAACAAAGCTTGACGCGCGACCTTCATATAAACGAGACTCTACGGATCACCGAACCGAACCAGTAATCGGAGGTTATCTGCGACATGGCGCAAGCTTCAGCTTG
>JBEKUO010000144.1:0-12455 GCA_049514955.1 Bryobacteraceae bacterium
ATTCGGCCGCCGGCGGCGACCGCTCCCGGAACATGCAACATCGCCACAAAGAGGAACATCATGGCCCCGAATAGCAGGCCGGACCAGCGCACCTGAATCTGAGTCGCGATGCTCAACGATGCCGCGATGAGCGCAAAGCCGACGAAGTAAACCCAAAATGAACGCCATGGCATGTACGACGGCACCGCATCGATCAGGAGCTTTTCGCCGAAAAGATGTTCTGCGCCGAAGACCGCCAACGGAATGGCGAAGCACAAATGGGTCAGGGCCACCACCTTGTCGATGCCACGAGCCTGGGTGACTTCGTTCTTCGCGGCCAACAGGCCAACCACAAGCAGCGCGAGTCCGGCGGCGGACATCCAGAAGGCGGTGCTCGGGAATGCAAGGAATACAGCGAGAATAGTTGGCTGCATGGATCTCCTGAACCGGTACTGCGCCTTTAATTCTATGACGAAATTGGGTTCAAGGCGTTCAAGACCGCATTGGCGGCTTTAGCCCTTGACGCAGGATCCGTAGGGTAGTGAGCAGTCAGTATGTGTATGTCAACCTACTCCTCGACGCCGGCCCGGACCAACTGCGCCGCATCGTGCGGTCACCCACGATATGCCGGCGGTTTCGACCGACAGCTCCATGAGCCGGTTTCAACTCTCCGCGCTTAGCGCCCGAACAAGCTCCGCTGCGCGCGCTCCCAGTCAGGAAGTGCGCGCAGATTAGGCGCGTTTGCCTACCACCCTGAGCGCGAGACGCCAGTCGTCGCCCGCCGTACAACGCAACCATCCGGCCCGGCGCTGGGGCGCGAACGTACGCGTCAGGGTTGCGCTGGCGATCTCAAGCAGACAAGCCAGCTCCTTCTGTGACATGCCTGGTGCGGTGTGCAACGCCTCCAACAAGGTGAACTGTGCGGCGCCAAGGCCGCTGGGGCGGAGTGCCGCATCGTACAACCTGGTAATCACGCCCCAGAACGTCGTTTCTATCATAGAATTGAAGCATACGTGTCTTTTAGCACCCGCCGAAGTTTCCTAGTGTCCGCCGCCGGATATGCCGCGTCGCGGCTGGCCCCTGCGGCTTTGGCCCCGCCGATTTTCGAAAACGTCCCGCCGGAAAAAAGCGGCATTATCTGGGTACACAACAACGCCATGTCCCCTAACCGCTACCTGCCCGAAAGCATGGGCCCGGGGTGTGCCTTCCTGGATTACGACAACGATGGCTGGATGGACATCTACCTGGTCAACAGCGGCCCCTGCGATTTCTTCAAGCCCGACAAGCCCATCCGCAATGCCTTGTACAAGAACAATCGGGACGGCACCTTCACCGACGTGACCGAGAGGGCGGGGGTCGCCGGCGGCACGTTCGGCATGGGCGCGGCCGCGGGAGACTATGACAACGACGGCTTCCCGGATCTGCTGGTCACCGCTTACGGCCGCACCATTCTGTATCACAACAACGGCAACGGTACCTTCACCGACGTCACCGAAAAGTCCGGATTGCGGATGGGCGGCTGGACCACCAGCGCCGTCTGGTTCGATTACGACAACGACGGACTGCTGGACCTGTTCGTATGCAGTTTCGTGGACTACGCCACGCAGCATTTTTCCTGCGGCGATAACAAGCTGGGCCTCAAATACTACTGCATTCCGCGCCTGTTCAAACCCACCCACAGCTTCCTGTATCACAACAACGGCAATGGCACCTTCACCGAAGTAAGCCGCGGCACCGATATCGAGCGCGCGCTGGGCAAGGGTTTGGGCGTGGTAGCCACCGATGTCAACAACGACGGACGCATGGATCTCTTCGTGGCTAACGATACGGTGCAGAACTTCCTGTTCATGAACCGCGGCAACGGCAAATGGGAGGAGGCCGGGGTCTCCGCCGAAGTCGCTTTCAGCGAAAACGGGCAGGCCCGCTCCGGGATGGGAGTGGACGCCGCCGATTTCGACGGCGACGGCTGGGAAGACTTGTTCGTGGCCAACATCGACCGCGAGATGTACTCGCTCTACCGGAACAAACACGACGAAACATTCACGGATGTGGCGTTCGCCAACGGCGTGGCGCAGGCTACCCGCATGCTGAGCGGCTGGGGGCTGAAGTTCTTCGATTACGACAACGACGGGCTCATCGATCTGATTCTCGGCAACGGCCATCCCGACGACATGGTCGAAAGGTACTCCGCGCAGGTGAAATATCGGGAGCCGATGCTGCTGTTTCACAACGAGAACGGCAGGCTGCGCGATGTCAGCGCGGAAGCGGGGCCGGCGTTCACCGGAATGCGGTTTGCGGCGCGCGGCCTGGCGGTGGGCGATTATGACAACGACGGCCGTTTGGATGTGCTGGTCGGCGACAACGGCGGGGCGCCCCTGCTGCTGCACAATAACGCGGGCGCGGCAAACCACTGGCTGGGGCTGAAACTGGTGGGCACGCGCGCCAACCGCGACGCCATCGGCGCCCGCATCATCTGGTCCGCCGGAGGCGTCCGCCACTCGCGGTTGAAGAACGCCGGCGGCAGCTATCTTTCCTCCCACGATCCGCGCGAGATCCTCGGGCTAGGCTCGGCGAACAAGGTAGATTGGCTTGAAATCCGCTGGCCCGCGCCCAGCAAGCAAGTCGACCGTTACACGGATCTGCCCGTGGACCGGTATATGGATATCAAAGAAAAGTAGCGTGGCGCACGCTTCGGCGTGCCGCTGCCGGCTTCAGCCGGCAGTCCCGTGCGAGATGGATCGCCGCGTCGCCGTGTCGCCCGCTCGTAACATCGACGCCGTTTGTCGATGTTGGCGAGCTCGCTCGCCTACCGCCGGAACCGCCGGATCAACAACGTGTGCCGGTCGGACCTGTAGAAGCCGATCACGTAAATACTGGCTTTGCCTTGCGTGGAAAAGATCGCCTGGCGGATGCGCAGCACCGGCGCTCCGGAGTGGATTCCCAGCAACTCCGCCACGCGGGCACTGGCCGCGGTGGCATCCACCTCTTCGTCCGCGTATGCCAGTTCTATGCCGTACTCGCGCTCCAGCGTGGCGAAGAGCGAGCGGCGATCGAGGGGCAGGCTGGCCAGGCCCACAAATTCGTCCGCGGGCAGGTAACAGCTCTCCAGGGCGAATGGCTGCTCACCGGATTGCCGCAGCCGCTCCACCTTGACCAGCCGGCTGTGTGTCGGCAGAGCCAGATGCGCGGCGGCTTCCTGCTCGTCCTCGATCACCCCCGCGCACAGGATCCGCGAACGCACGGGCAAGCCCCGGCTCGCCATTTGCTCTGTGAAACTGGCCAAGCGGTTGAAGTGGATCTTGGGCAGCGCTACGAACGTTCCGGCGCCGCGGCGGCGATCCACGAGCCCTTCCCGCGCCATCTCCGCCAGCGCATGGCGCGCGGTCATCAGGCTCACTTCGTAAGCCCGGGCCAATTCCCTTTCCGATGGCACGGCGTCCCCGGGCTGCAATTCGCCGGAATCGATGCGTTTTTGCAGCGCATACTGGATGCGCCTGTAAGCCGGCGTGTCGGAGAGTGTGTCCTGTAGCATCAGAACTCCCCCCGCCTGCCGTGGCATAAGGTGCTGCTCGCGAATTGCAGGCGGAGCACGGTGCTATAGAGCTTCGAATCCGACGTGCTATAGAGCGGCACCGTGCGGCCATTTTAACCGAACTCGACGCCGGATTGGGAAAAAATTTAGAAATTTTTTGTTGACGCGAGCTGGCAACCGGATTTATACTGCCGTCTAGCAGGTTTCTGCTATATAGCTTTTGAACTGGGGTTTTGCGCGGGTCGTTGTGTGCGATATAGCACTTTTGGCTCGCTGACTTGAGGTTGGAGAGGTTAGCGCCTCTCCACAACAATTGGGAGCGAATTCATGGAATTACGAAGGCTGCTGTTTAACTGCAGGCTGTGGGCCTGTGTTCTATTAGTCTGCGCACTGGCTTGCTCTGCTTGGGGGCAGCAGGTAGCGGCGACCATCACCGGACGGATCACCGATCCATCGGGTGCTGCGGTCTCGGGCGCCAAGGTCACGGCTACGTCTGTGGAGCAAGGCGTCACGTATCCGACCAGCTCCAACGCGGAAGGCTACTACAACCTTCCAAGCGTACCCGTGGGCGCCTATAACGTAAAAGTGGAGAACCCTGGGTTCCAGACCGCCACGCAGTCCAACATCACACTACAGATGAACCAGGTTGCCAAGATGGACTTCCAACTGCAGGTCGGCAACGTGCAAACGACTGTGGAAGTCACCACGGCCGCCCCGGTGCTGCAGACCGAGGAGACCTTGGTGGGTCAGGTGATCGATTCGCGCACCGATACCACTCTACCCCTGGCGACGCGCAATTACGTGCAGTTGACGATGCTGGCGCCCGGTACTGTCCATCCGGACCCCTCGACGTTTCAGAGTGGCCTCACCACCTCCAGCAGCGGACGCCCCTACGTGAATGGAAACCGCGAGCAGGCCAACAACTTTATCCTCGACGGCATGGATAACAACCAGGTTTCCGACAACCTCGTGGGTTACGCCCCGAGCGTGGATGCCATTCAGGAGTTCAACGAAATTACTCAGAACGGGCCAGCCGAGTTCGGCAACTTCATGGGCGGCATCATCAACACGTCCATCAAGGCCGGTACGAATCAGTTCCACGGCGATGTTTTCGAGTTCTTTCGCAACGACGTGTTGAACGCCAATTCGTGGGGAAACAATTTCACCGACGCGGCCAGAGCGAAACTGCGCTGGAATGAGTTCGGCGGCACGCTGGGCGGCCCCATTAAGAAAGACAAGCTGTTTTTCTTTGTCGACTACCAGGGCCAACGCTTCGATACGCCCACCAGCATCGGCGCTATCAGCGTGCTCACCCCGGCGGAACGCAGCGGTGACTTCTCGGCCTTGCTGCAACTCGCCAATCCGATCCAGCTTTACAATCCGTTTTCGGTGTCCGGCGGCCAGCGGCAACCATTCTCGGGCAATATCATTCCAACCAACCTGCTCGACCCGGTGGCACAGAAAATCGTCGGCGATACTAGCGCTTACCCGCTGCCGACGGGCTCTGGGCTGCTCAACAACTTCCTTTATGCAAGTCACACCGACATTAACGGCGATCAGGGCGATGCCCGTGTTGATTGGAGCGCGACCGACAAAGACCGTATTTTTGGCCGTTATTCCCAGAGCATGATCACCAATCCCTCAACCAATAACGAGCCGATCTTCTATAACGCCTTCAACAACTATCCCGTTCATACAGGTGTTGTGGATTGGGTCCGCACGGTGTCGCCTACCATTGTCAACGATGCCAGGGCCGGCGTGAATTACGTATTTATCAATAACGGTGCGGCTGCCAACGGTCTCAGCGACCTGAACACCACTGTCGGCCTGCCTGGCATTCCCTCGAGCATCCTTCCCTCCATGAGCTTCTCGGGCGGTATTGCCAGCGGCATCGGCAATGCCGACGTCTATCAACTTTTCGCGGATACGGTGATTCAACTCGAGGATACGATGACGATCACGCATGGATCGCACGTGTTTCATCTTGGTTTCCAAGCCTGGCGCGATCGCATCGATACCTTCTACTCCGGTAACAATGGCGAAGCCGGAACATTCACCTTCGATGGCCGTTATACCACCCCGGCGCCAGGCGATACCGCGGGTACTAAAAACTCGCAAGGCATCGCCACCGGGGAAGCCGAGGCAGACTTCATGATGGGGCTGGCCTCGCAAATAGGTGGCGGCGTCAATGGCGGGACCTGGGGCCAGCGCTCCTGGGTGTTCGGCGCCTTCTTCCAGGACGACTGGCATGTGTCGCCGAACCTCACCTTAAACCTCGGCCTGCGGTGGGAGCTGCACACCCCCTGGTGCGAAGTGGACAACCGGCAGGATAACTTCGGGCTGATTTCCGGTGTCGTGGAATTACCCAACCAGAACGGAAATAACTGCGCGCTGTATAACCAATACAACGGTCTTACGGATTTCCAGCCTCGCATCGGAATCGCTTGGAACGCCCGGAAGAACACCGTGATTCGCACGGCGTACACTCTGTCGAATTATTTGGAAGGCACCGGCACCAACCTGCGCTTACCGATCAATCCTCCTTTCGCACACGAGACCTTCGCGGACTATACACGGTCGCAATTCTCGTCTGACTCTCTACCACCCTCAACGCTCAGTCAAGGGTTTTTGCCCCTGGAAGCCAACCCCGGAAATCCGTTCGTCGGAGCGGGATTGCGTCTATGGGACCCGAACATCCGGCCGGCGGTGGCCAACCAGTGGAACTTCACTATCCAGCAACTCCTCGGCAACTCAACCACCTTGCAGGTCGGCTATGTCGGCCAAAAGACCACGCATCTGATGGTACCAATGCCCTATTTCCAATCGCAGCTCCTGTCTAATGGTACTGTGGCGCCCAGCATTTACTTGTCGGGCAACCCGACCCTTCAGAACGAGATCACGCAGATCTCCGGCACGGCCTCAAACGGAAACCAGAGCTACAATGCTCTGCAAGCGGTTTTGTCGAAACGCCTGAGTGAAGGTCTCGAGTATCAGGTAGCCTATACTTACTCGAAATGTATGACGGACTCGAGCGGTTACTATGGCTCGTGGGGCGGCGCCGCTTACCCCACCTCACCCTACTTCCAGAACCTGTATGACCAGCGTGCGGAGTGGGGCCCTTGCTATTACGACTCCAAGCACGTGCTCACCAGTTATGTCACTTACGACTTGCCCCTCGGGCGCGATCGTAAGTTCGGCAAAGACATGAACCCGGCTGTCAACGCCATACTGGGCGACTGGCAGATCAATGGCATCGTCAGTCTGCACACCGGCTTCCCGCTGACCATCGGAGCATCGGACGACACGGGCACGGGCTCTCGCGGACCGCGCGCCAATTGCCTCGCCCCGGTGCAGATTTACGGCGAACAGAACTCGCCACTCGGAGGCTATCAATGGTTCAACGCGGCCGACTTTGGGCCGGAGACCAATGGCCAGTTTGGTACCTGCGGCGTTGCCACGGTGCGCGGTCCAGGACTGCGCACTTTGGACGGGAGCGCGGCCAAATTCTTCAATTTCAGTGAACGCTTCAAGTTGGAGTTCCGGGCCGAAGCCATCAATCTGTTTAACACGCCCATTCTGAATGCGCCTAACACCGGGGTCGGCAGTAACCTCGGTCTTCTCCAAGGCGCGGGAGGCAGCTATGGGACCTTCGGCAGGCAAATCCAGTTCGCTTTGAAGTTCCATTATTGACGTTGCACGCACATTAGCAGATTCGAACGGGCCGCGGCTCAAAAGGTCGCGGCCCTTCGACTTTCTGGCGTCTCTTTTGAGCCTCGCCAGATGCGCTACCATTGAGTTTCAAGTACCATGATGCACCCGTTGAGCATGACACGGTTATTGATCGCGGCGGTCTCCCTCGCCTGGATCGGTTTCGCCGCGGATGCCCCCCACAAGACGCCTGCTCCAGATGCTGCCGCGACTGCCCGCCGCGGAACCGAACTCGCGGAAGGCGGCCATTGTGACCAGGCCCTGCCGCTCCTGACTAAATCCGTCGGACGCCTGACGGACAACGATCTCAAGAAAACGGTGGGACTCGACGGGATCAAGTGCGCCATGACCATGAACCAGATGGATGCAGCCGGGGATTTTGTCCGCATCCTGCAGCGCGACTTTCCCAAAGATCCGCAGGTGCTGTACGTCGCCACGCATGTCTACTCCGATCTCTCCATACGCGCCTCGCAGACGCTCCTGTACTCGGCGCCGGGATCTTACCAGGTGCACCAGTTGAATGCGGAAGCCCTGGAGACTCAGGGTAAGTGGGATGATGCCGCCGTTGAATACAACCAGGTGCTCAAACAGAATCCGAAGCTGCCCGGCATGCATTACCGTTTGGGCCGGATCATCCTCTCGAAGCCACCGACCGCCACCTCAAACGAGGAGGCGCGCCATGAGTTTCAGGCCGAGCTGGAAATCGATCCCTCCAATGCCGGTGCCGAGTACGTACTGGGTGAACTGGCGCGCCAGGATAATAACTTCCCCGAAGCCATCGAGCATTTCGGGCGATCGGCCAAGCTGGATAGCACGTTTGCGGATGCCTGGATAGGGCTCGGCCGTTCCCTGATCTCCGCCGGAAAGATCGGCGAAGCGCTCGCGCCGCTGGAAACAGCCGTCAAGCTGCAACCCCGGAATGCCACCGCGCACTATCACCTGGGAGTGGTCTACCAACGCACGGGACGCAAGGAGGACGCCGCCAGGGAATTCGCCCTCCGCAAAGAGATCTCCGACCAGAATCGCCAGTCGGCGGATGATGTTCACAATGGTATCGTAGGCCCGCAACCGCCGGAGCCCTGATGGACCATGTTCGACGTGGCGCACGCCTTAGCGTGCTGGAGCGAGCCTCAGTTCGCTCCGCCAACCCGTGGGCTGAAGCCCACGGCGGCACGCTCTCCGGGCGGGGCCGAAGTTCCGTTTGCGCGATAGGCGTGCAAGGCTCGCCTGCGCAGGCAGGAGTGCCTGCGCCACGCAGCGGTGCAAGGTTTCCGACATTGGTGACGGACCGCCCCGGTCCGCTTGCGCTGAAGCGTGCGCCACGGTTGCCATTCTTGATTTGCCTCTTTGCCGCCGAACTGCTTGCCGCACCCCCAGCCTCTCCCGTCGCGTTCACTGACATCGCGAAGGCGGCGCACATCGACTTCGTTCATTTCAAGGGCAGCAAGGGAGTATCCACGATTCTGGAAGAAGCCGGGCCGGGTGTTTGCGTGGCCGATTACGATGGCGACGGCTGGCAGGACATCTACTTCGTGAACGGACGCGACCTCTACGATCGCGGCATCCCGGCGCGCAATGCGCTATACCATAACAACGGCGACGGCACCTTCACCGACGTCACGGAGAAAGCTGGAGTGCCCGGCAGCGGCTATGGCCTCGGGTGCGTGTGGGGCGATTACGACAACGACGGTTTCCCGGATCTTTACGTCACGCAGTACGGCAAGAATGTCCTGTATCACAACAACGGCGATGGGACATTCTCCGACGTGACCGACAAAGCAGGCGTAGGTGGCCTGGAGTTCGGCACGCTCTTTCACACGGGCGCAACCTTCTTCGACTACGATCGCGACGGGTACATCGATCTTTACGTCGGCGGCTATGCTAATTTCGGTCCCACCAGCCAGCGCTACTGTAACATCGGGGCCGGCATGCCTTCGAGTTGCCGGCCCATGGTTTATGGCGGCACGCCCAATGCGCTCTATCACAACAACGGCGACGGCACGTTTACCAATGTCACAAAGAAGGCGGGCATCTATCAGCCCAAGGGACTGAATCTCTCGGTCGGCGCCGCCGACTATGACAACGACGGGTGGCCGGACCTGTTCGTGGCCAATGATGGCCTGGAAGCTTATCTCTATCACAACGAGCACAACGGCACGTTCAAGGAGATAGCCGTGCCCAGCGGCATGGCCCTGACTGGGGACGGCGGCACCATGGCCGCGATGTGCATCTCACTGGGTGACTACGACAACAACGGCACGCTGGATCTGTATATCTCGGATTTCCAGTTAGCCTCGGACCATATCTGGCGCAACGACGGCAAGGGCTTCTTTGAAGAGGTCAGCGAGTTAGTGGGAATAACCGCGCCCACCAAGCATGTCTTGAGCTTTGGCGGCGGCTTCTTCGACATGGATAACGACGGCTGGCTGGACCTGTTCATCGCCAACGGGCACGTCTATGAAGGAGTGGAGAAGGTCTTTCCGGATACGACTTACAAGCAGATCAATTCGCTGTTCCATAACAACGGCGCCGGAAAATTCATCGACGTGACGCGGGAAGCGGGCAGCGGCTTCACGGTTCCGCACGCGGGACGCGGGGCGGCTTTTGCGGATTTCGATAATGACGGCAACGTCGATGTCGTTGTAGCAAACAACGACGATCCGCCGCTGCTGCTGCACAACAGCGGAGGCACCGGCAATCGCTTCGTGAACTTCAAGCTGATCGGGAAGAAGAGCGATCGCGACGCCCTGGGTGCCCGCCTGCGGCTCCAGGCCGGCGGTTTGTCCCAAATCCGTGAAATCGCCGCGGGCGGCAGCTATCTATCGCAAAGCGACTTGCGCGCGCATTTCGGCCTGGGCCGCGCCACTAAGGCTGACAGCCTCGAGGTACAGTGGCCCAGCGGCCTGCGGCAAACCTTTCGCGACATTGCCGCCGATGCCTTTTATGTCGTCGAAGAGGGCAAGGACCAGCTCGGAATGCAGAAGTTCACGCGCTCCTCGCGGCCGCAATAGTTTCTTGTCGGCTTGGCAAGCACAATCTTTCTCCTCTAGGCGCCAGCAGGCGAGCGGCGGAACAGCAAGTGAGCGGCGGGCGCGTGGTGCGGCTGTGATGGGCGTATAATCCTCTACTGTGAACCCGAAACCATACCTCTTCATTCTGGCCGGCATTGCCGCCCTCGCCGTTCCCATCGCTTCCGCACAGCCGCCTCAAGGGCAGGCCCAACTTGTCGAGACCCGCAAGGCGTTGGAGCAGGAACTGGATTCCATCGCCATCATCGAGCGCAAAGCGATGGTGCCGATGCGCGACGGCAAACGCATGGCGGCCGACATCTACCGTCCGAAGGACACCTCCAAGAAGTACCCCATCATCTTTGTCCGCACGCCGTACAACTTCAACTTCTGGGATGTCAAAAACGGGGCACCGGCCGACATGAAGACGCCGCTCGAAGCTGTCAAACGCGGTTACGCATTTGTGGAGATGAATGAACGCGGGCACTTCTTCTCGGAAGGGAGCTACGATATCCTGGGCCCGCCGCTGACGGATGGCTCCGACGCCATAAGTTGGATGTCGTCGCAGCCCTGGTCCAACGGCAAGGTCGGGACGATCGGGTGCTCCTCGACCGCCGAATGGCAACTGGGCGTGGCGGCGCAGGGGAACCCGGCGTTCGCAGCCATGATCCCGCAAGGATTCGGCGCGGGCGTGGGGCGCGTGGGGCCTTATTATGAGCAGGGCAACTGGTATCGCGGCGGCGCCGTCCAGATGCTGTTCATCGCCTGGCTCTACGGAGAGCAGAACCAGGTGCGGCCGACGTTCCCGCCGAACACATCCCAGGAAGACCTGGTCCGCGAATCGAAGTCGTACGACCTGGCGCAGCAGATGCCGCCCGTGGACTGGTCGAAAGCGTTGCAGCACCTTCCAGAGATGGATATTATCAAGGCGGTCGACGGGCCGCCCGGCATCTTCGCCGACCGGGAGGAAGTCTCCACTGGTGGCGCGATGATTAAGCGGACTCCAAACGATCCGGCATGGTATCGCGGCGGGCTGTGGCACGACGACAAGACCATCAACGTGCCGGGATTCTGGTTTATGTCGTGGTACGACGTATCCATCGGGCCGAACCTGGCAGCCTACAATTTCGTCCGCCGAACGGCGCGGCCGGAGGTCGCCAATCAGCAATACGCCGTGATCGCGCCCACGCTGCACTGTGGGTACAAGCGGGCCACCGAGCATACCGTGGTCGGCGAACGCGATATGGGCGACGCTCGGCTGGACTATGACGCTCTCACCTACGGATGGTTCGATCGTTTCCTGAAAGGCGAAGACAACCACATCCTGGAGAAGACGCCTAGAGTGCGTTACTTCACCATGGGCTTGAACAAGTGGCAGACATCGGATACATGGCCGCCGGCGGGCGCGCAGCCCATGACTCTGTTTCTTTCGAGCGCGGGGAAAGCCAACAGCTTGTACGGCGACGGCGCGCTGGCCGACGCGGCGCCCGGTGCGGACTCGCCCGACGGATTCGTTTACGATCCCATGAACCCGGTGACTTCCTACGGCGGCAACGTGTGCTGTACGGGCAACGCCGTGACGGGCGGCGCCTTCGATCAACGCAAGATGGAGGCCCGGGCCGATATCCTGGTCTACACCTCGGCGCCACTGAAAGAAGGGATCGAAGTGAGCGGCCCCATGGAGGCGACGCTGTACGTATCTTCCGACGCGAAGGACACCGATTTCACCGTGAAGGTGCTCGACGTGTACCCGGACGGCACGGCATACAACCTGGACGAGACGATTCAGCGCCTCCGCTATCGCGATGGTTACGAAAAGCCGCCGGTGTGGATGGAGACCGGCCGGGTGTACAAAACGGCGCTGCAGCCGATGACCACGAGCAATTATTTCGCGGCCGGCCATCGGATTCGCATCGAGGTATCGAGCAGCAATTTCCCGCGCTTCGACCGGAATATGAATACCGGCGGCAACAACTATGACGAGGTGCAGGGAGTGGTGGCGCACAACGCGGTGCACCACTCAAGGGAGCATCCATCCCAGATCACGCTGACCGTGGTGAAGCGTCCGGCGGGCTCGTGAAGGGACGCCGTAAGCCCCGAGTTAACCACTGGTACCATCTACCAATCGGAATATAGCGTTGCCCGGCGGACCGTAGTACAATTTGTCCATGAAAGTATTGGCGGCTATGCTTCTGTGCGCCATCGGAAGCTTCCCCATGTCCCCCGTG
>JBEKUO010000145.1:0-12449 GCA_049514955.1 Bryobacteraceae bacterium
AATTTGGCCATCTGTGAAAACGGATCGCCGCGCTGTCGTGGCGCAGGCACTCTTGCCTGCCGCGCCGGCACTCCTGCCGGCGCAGGCGAGCTTTGCTCGCCCTACCCTAGGTGAGCAAACCTCGCCCGTCGGCGGAACTTCAGTCCGCCCCGCGAGCATGCCGCCCTCATTTCCCGACACTCTGCCCAGCCAGCCGCCCACTCAAAATGCAGCCCCCCAAAAAAGTCCCCTCCAGCGAACCCTTCCCGTGAATGCCCCCGCCGCCGAATCCCGCCGCTTCGCCCACGGCGTACAGCCCTGAAATCGGCTGCCCATCGCCGGCGCGCAGAACCCGGCACTCTAAGTCGGTCTGTATCCCTCCCAGGCTCTTGCGGCTCAGGATGAACTCGCGAATCGCGATCAGCGGCCGCGCCTTCGGATCCAGGATCTTCTGAAATTTGCAGGTGCGTATGCGGTCGCCGCGATATTGCTGCGCGTTCGCGATCCGCCGCAGTTGATCGTCGTTGAAGTAGGCCGGACCGCGCTCAATCATGTCGTCCCACGCCCGCACGGTTTCCTCCATGCGCGCGCGATCGAGCTTCAGGCCGTAGAGATTCTTCTCATCCATGCGCTCCATCAGGTCGGGCAACGTATCCGCCACCACGATGTCCTCCGTACACTCGCGCATCAGCCGGTCCACCAGCGCCTTGTTGCCGAACAGCACGTCCGCCGCCAGCGCCAGCCGCTTCTTGTAGCGGAACGCCGTCATATAATCGCATCCCGAGACGGCCAGCTCCCTAATGGCGATCTTCCAGTTCATCACCTGCCAGGAATACTTGCCGGGCTGCGCCAGCACGCTCGCCACTAGCCGCCGCGTGTCGCCATAAACCGGCATCGGGCCGGGATGCATGATCCGTTCTCCCCGCGCATTCAGCCACAACGCCGAGCGCGGCGGCACCAGGCTCAAGCCATCGTGCGGCCGGCGCTTGGCAGGATGATGCACACCCGCGGCGTAGTGCCAATGCAAATCGAGATGCGTGACCGCGCCGCCCACCTCGGCGACCCGCTCGTGCAGCATGCCGTCGCCGTATCGATGCGCGCCGTTCAGCAGCGTATCGGGAGGATCGCCCCACGGCCTGTACCAATTCGCGCGCACACGGCTCAGGTCGCCGCCGCAGATTCCTCCCGACGCGATGATGACGTGCTCGGCGGAGACCTGTATCTCGCCGCCATCCATTTTCCGCCCCATCTTGCAGCAACGCACGCCGGTGGCGCGCCCGTTGGTGATCTCGATCGCCGAGACTTCCGTGTCGAAGAGCAGCTCCAGATTCGCCCGCCGCGGGTGCGCATCCAGCGCCTCCAGCAGCCGGTGGATAATTTCGTAGCCGGTGCCCCAAACGATATGCCACCGCGGCACGGTATTGCCAGGCGCGTAGATGCCGCGCTCCGGCCAATTGACCACCGGCAGAAACGCGACCTTCTTTTGGTCCAGGAATTCGAAGATGTATTCGCGCGAATTCTCGCAGTAGAAACGGCCCCACTGGCGCGGCCACTCGTCGCCGGCTTCATACTCGGCCACGCTCTGCCAGTCGCGCCACGCCAGTTCCGGAGAGTCTTGGATGCGCAGCCGCCGCTGGTGTGGCGTGCCGATCAGGTGGACGCCGCCAAACGATTCTTTCGCGAGCCCACCGAAGTTCTCGCGCGTGTCCTTGTCGATCAGCAACACGCGCCGCCCGCGTCCGAGCAGTTCGTAGGCGGCCACGATACCCGCGAGACCGCCGCCGGCAATGACGACCTCGGTTTGATAGACCTTTGCGTCGCCCATGAACGAATGCTCAGTATAGCGGGACCATGGCCTACGGGTCGATAATCTCAGTGGGTCGAGGCCTGGAAGGAAGCTGGACCGGAGATCGAGCGAATCCGCCAGCGAAAGATCGGCGGCCGAGAGATATCGCAACGCGCACGAGCGGCTTTCGGATACAAGCTTTTTCTTAATCGGATACGAGCTTTTCTCAAAAGCAGCAATCCTAACAGGGGAGGGGGATCTAGCCGCGCAGCGAGGTGGCCGAGCCGGTTTCCCACTCCTGCACCAGCCGTTGTCCAATCTCGGCAAATTCCGGATGCTGCTTTGTATAAGAGTGAACTTCTTTGGCGGCATCCTGCATCGCTTCGTCGATGCGCTCCAGAATCTGTCTGATTTTCGCGGGCGTGCCGGCCACGCGCGTCTCGCCGAACTTCCGGAGTTCTCTTGCCGTTGGCCACTTGGTCGTTCCGTTGAGGGTCAAAGCGAGGCTGTCTTTGGCGAGGTACACGGATGTCGTCACGAGATCGTAGACCGGCGCGAGCCGTGCCTCGCCTTGAGCGTCGTCATAGACGATGCCAAAATTCTTCAGATGCGCGTCGCCGTTGCGAAGCGCGCAGTTAAGCGCAATCAGGGTAAAAAGCTTCTCCAGATCCTCGTTGACGTGCGTGGAGTTCGCGAACTGGCCGAACCGCTTCAAGATCGAGGTCTCGTAGCTGCCGCGATATTTTTCGTCGGTCCGGCGGGCGTTCAGCACGCAGAAATCCTCGAATCCCCGGTAGGTCCCGTCCATGCGCAGATCGAAGCGGTCGACGACCAAGGCCATGCCGTCTTCGGCCAGGCGACAGGGAGGCACGTCGAGTCCGCACTTTCGCGCCACCGCAAGACAGAAATACTCGTTCGCGGCAAGCTGCGGATATTCGCTCGGCTCCCACAGCTTCACGATGTGCGTCGCGCCTCTATTGCTCTGTGAGAGCCGGTGGCCGGCATGCTCCATTTCAGCGAATGCGGTTTCGTCGCGCACCAGGATCTTGGGCTGCACGCCGCTGATGCCGGAGAAGGACGCGAACTTTTCCAACAGGTAGCGGAACAGATCGCCGCCGCGCCTGCGTTCGAGAATCTCATCGACCGGCTGAAACGGCACGTCCTCGTGCAATTCCTCCTGGTCGCCGGTATAGCGGATGCGTCCGACCTGTGACCGGCCTACAATCGACAGCAGGTCAAATTCGTCAAAGGTGCCGGTGGCTTTCGCAAAGGCAAGGCGCAGACGCTCGCGCAGAGCGCCTTCGGGCAGGTTCATCTCGAATATGGGAAGCAGGCCGAAGGGCACGCTCCACGACTCAAGCCTCACCGCCATCGTAACCGAGGCCGCGCGCGCGGCCGCTGCGCCCCCCAGGTAGGCGAACGTGCTGCCGCGTTCGCCGCGACGTTCGAGCAATCCCGCCTCAGCGGCGTCGGTCCAGACCTTGATCATCGCGATCCTCTTCGAGCAGTTCGTCCAGGGTGGGACGGTGCGAGGTGGCCGCTTGCAGCTTGAACTCCAGCCCGAGCGTGCCAAGCAGCTTGTTGAGCTTTGAAAAGCCCAACTCCCCGGCGCGCCCGTTCTCAAGCGCTTCAAGCGTGGCGCGGCTGATTCCGGCCATGCGCGCGAGTGCGGCCTGGCTAAGTTTGAGGCGCTTGCGGCGCGCGGCAATCTCGGTGCCGATAGTGGTCAGATCCAGCATATGCCTAATATATTAGGCATAGCCGCATTTCGCAAGGCCCTCTGCCTAATATACTAGGCAGGTGGCTAACAAGGGCGCTTCCATCTGGGATACAGAACTCGCGCTGGCCGACCGGAAGTAGTCAGCTTGAACCACTACCCGGAAGACGGGCTTGTGACCCGGTACCCTGCAGACCGGATCGGGCGAGAAGCTCTGTCGGCGCGCTGTCCCGCGCCCTACGTGCCTTCCGACCAGCTCGACAAATACCGCTCCTGCTCCGGAGTCAGCCGGTCGATCTTAACCCCCATCGACTCCAGTTTCATCCTCGCCACCTGCTTGTCCAGCTCTTCCGGCACCGCGTAAACCCGCTTCTCGAGCGAACTGTGATTCTTCACCATGTACTCCGCGGACAGCGCCTGATTGGCGAAGCTCATGTCCATCACCGAAGCCGGATGCCCCTCGGCAGCCGAGAGATTGATCAGCCGGCCGTCGGCCAGCACATTCAGACGGCGCCCGTCGCGAAACGAATATTCCTCCACGAATTCGCGCGTCTGCCGGTGCGAAGAACTGATCTTGCCCAGCGCCTCCAGATCGATCTCCACATTGAAGTGTCCCGAGTTGCAAAGGATGGCCCCGTTCTTCATCCGCTCGAAATGGTCGCGCGCGATGACGTGCTTGTTGCCCGTGACGGTCACGAAGATGTCGCCGATCACGGCGGCTTCTGCCATGGACATGACGCGATAGCCATCCATGACCGCTTCGATGGCTTTGGTCGGATCCACCTCGGTCACGATCACATTCGCGCCCAGGCCGCGCGCCCGCATAGCCACGCCGCGCCCGCACCAGCCATAACCCGCCACCACCAGGTTCAGCCCGGCCAGCAGCACGTTCGTCGCCCGTATGATCCCGTCGATGGTGCTCTGGCCCGTGCCATAGCGATTATCGAACAGGTGCTTGGTCAGCGCATCGTTCACCGCCACGATGGGGTATTTCAGCACGCCGTCTTTGGCCATGGCCCGCAGCCGGATCACGCCGGTGGTAGTCTCTTCGGTGCCGCCTATGATTTCGGACGCCAGGTCCTGCCGCTTGCTATGCAGCAGCGACACGAGGTCCGCGCCGTCATCCATGGTGATCTGCGGCGTATGTTCCGCGGCCGATGTCAGGTGCCCGTAGTAAACCTCGTTGTTCTCGCCCTTGATGGCGTAGACCGGAATGCCGTAGTCGCGCACCAGTGTGGCGGCCACGTCGTCCTGCGTGGATAGCGGATTCGACGCGCACAGCACCACCGATGCCCCGCCGTCGCGCAGCGTGATCATCAGGTTGGCCGTCTCGCTGGTCACATGCAGGCACGCCGAGACCCGTATGCCGGCCAGCGGCTGTGTCTTGATGAACTGCTTGCGGATGGTTTGCAGGACGGGCATAGATTGGAACGCCCATTCCGTGCGCCGCTTCCCTACATCCGCCAGCGAAATATCTTTGATATCGTAGGCGATTTGCGTCTGTGTTTCAGTCGTCATGAATTCCTCGCTTTAATCCTGGCAGGCTGCATGCCTGCCCCAACACCATCACCAACTTTTGGCAGGCTGCATGCCTGCCCCACCATCACCAACTTGATCCGCAGTGGTGGCGCAGGCGGTTTCGCCTGCGGTCTAGCCGTTCGGCTACTGCCGCAGCTCAGCTAACCGGGCCAACCAGAAGTCCTGGCAGGCTGCCCAAGCTTCACCAACTGTTGATCCTGCGTTGGTGGCGCAGGCGGTTTCGCCTGGGTCTTAACCTTTCGCCGCCCGCGCGCACCTCACCGCACGACGGCATGCGCCACCGCTTCTTCGCGCAACGCATCCATCTTATCGGTAGCTTCCCACGTGAAGCTTTCTTCGTTGCGGCCAAAATGCCCAAAAGCCGCCGTGTTGCGGTAGATGGGCCGCCGCAGCTTCAAATGGTCGATAATGGCCCGCGGTTTGAGCGGGAAATGCGCGCGAATCAGCTCGGCGATCTTCTCATCCGGAACGGCGCCGGTGCCGAAAGTGTTCGCCATCACCGAGACCGGTTCGGCCACCCCTATGGCGTAGGCCAGTTGCACTTCGCAGCGGCTCGCCAGTCCCGCCGCCACAATATTCTTCGCGATATAGCGCGCCATGTAGCACGCCGAACGGTCCACCTTCGTTGGATCTTTGCCGGAGAACGCCCCGCCGCCATGCCGCCCCATGCCGCCATAAGTGTCCACGATGATCTTGCGGCCGGTGAGCCCCGTGTCGCCGTGCGGCCCGCCGATCACGAAGCGTCCCGTGGGATTGATGTGATACTGCGTGCCCGCATCCACCATGTCCGCCGGGATCACCGGCTCGATGATGTGCCTCTTCACCTCCGCCCGCAGCGTCTCCGTCGAAATCGCATCGCTGTGCTGCGTCGAGACCACCACGGCGTCCACCCGCTGCGGCTGGCCGTTGACGTACTCGACGCTCACCTGCGACTTGCCGTCCGGACGCAGGAAATCCAGGATGCCCGCGCGCCGAACCTCCGACAACCGCCGCACCAGTTTGTGCGCCAGCATGATCGGCAGCGGCATCAATTCGGCGGTCTCGTCGCAGGCATAGCCGAACATCAGACCCTGATCGCCCGCGCCGCCCGTGTCCACTCCCATCGCGATATCCGGCGACTGCGATTGGATCGCATTCAGCACGCCGCAAGTGTTGCAGTCGAAGCCCCACAGCGCATCGGCGTATCCGATGTGCTCGACCGTCTGCCGGACCACGCGCGGCACGTCCACGTAGCAGGTGGTGGTGATCTCGCCCGCCACCACGCAGATGCCGGTGGTCACCAGCACCTCGCAAGCCACCCGGCCCAGCGGATCTTGCGCCATGACGGCGTCCAGCACCGCGTCTGAAATCTGATCCGCGATCTTGTCCGGATGCCCCTCAGTAACGGATTCCGATGTAAAAATGTGTCGTTGCATGACCGTCCCGCCCGTTGGAAGAATTCCTTTTGATTTGTTTGGTTGGCTGCCGTGAACGCCCGTTCAGAGGTATAGCCGCAAAAATTCCGACGATTCAGTGTAACGGACTGCACAAGTCAGGTCAAATCGCCCATACGTGCGAAAGGTACTACGCGTTTTGGCGCCGGAGTTCCCACGGATCGAGGAGGCGAATGCCTAGCGCCGCAAAGTCTTTGACGTTGCGCGTGACCAGCGTCAGGCTGTGCGTTTCCGCGGTGGCCGCGAAGAAGGCATCCATCGAGCCAAGCGTAACGCCAGCCTTGCGCCCGCGGACTGTCACCACGCCCCAGGCTTCCGCGATGCGCCGATCGATAGGAAGGATGCGCCCCTCGAAACGGGCCGGCAATTCCTCGGTGAGCCACAGGGTCAGCCGGTCGCGACGCCGCCCATCCGGAAGTAGTTCGATTCCCTGGCGAACCTCCGCGAATGAGGTGACGCTCAAGAACACCCGGTCTTCGTCAGCCTCGGCCAGCCACGCGATCACGTTCGGATCCGGCAGCGGCCTGACCCATTCCGAGATCACGTTGGTGTCGAGCAGGAATCTCACAGGTCGATTTTTCGCGGTTTATCCTTCGAGCGTTCAATCTTGAGGCCGGAGTTGCGCAGCGGGGAAGCTGCGAAGAATTCGGCGAGATTTCCCTTGCGCCGGGTCTTGCGCTCCCACTCTTCGGCCGAGACGATCACCACGACCAAGCTGCCGTTCCGGGTGATGGCTTGCGGCCCTTCCGAAAGCGCCCGATCGATCACTTCGCTAAGGCGAGCCTTGGCCGCTCCTACCGGCCAGTTTTCGATATTCTTTCGGGCTGCTTGTTTCAAACTAGTCATCTTAGTCACCTTAGTCATTATAGCGTTATTCGACCCGCAACGCCACTCCCGGATCCACGCGCGACGCGCGCCTGGCTGGCAGCCATACCGAGAGCACCGTAATCCCGCACAGCAAGAGCCCCACCGCCGCCAACGACACCGGGTCCATCGGCGATAGTTGGTAAAGTACGCTCTTCATCCACCGCGCGAATGCCAGCGATACCGCGGCGCCCGCCGCCAGTCCCGGAAGGGCCACAACCCCGCCTTCCCACAGGATCATGCGCAGCAAATTTTGCGGCGAAGCTCCCAGCGCCGCCCGAATTCCGAATTCGCGGACCCGCGCGCTCACCGAGTAGGCCAGCAATCCGTAGATTCCCGCCCCCGTGAGAAAAGCCGCCAAACCCCCAAACGCGGCCAGCAGCGTAAGCGCGAATCGCCGCCGCGCCAAAGAATCGGCTACATATGTATCCAGCGGTTGCACCTTCTTCACCGCGATTTCGGGATCGGCGCGCGCGATCGCCTCCCGAATGGGCGCCGCCAGCCGCATCGGATCGCCCCCGGTCTTCACCAGCAGCGTCATTCCCGGCGAGCTCGAAATCAGGTACAGCGTCGGCGCAGCCGCCTCATCCAAACCCATATCGCGCACATCTCCCACCACCCCCGCGATCTCGACCGGCTGTGGCTGCGGGTCCACCACTCCCATAATCAGCCGCCTCGTGGTGGGATCTTCGTGCGGGAAGAATTGCCGCGCCAGCGTCTCGTTGATCAGGTAGCGCGGCTTCCCTTCATCGGCATCCGTCAGCCATCGGCCGCGTTTCAGTGGAATGCCCAGCACCCGAAAGTAATCCGGCGTCACCCATCGGAGTTGCGCCACCGGATATCGTCCCAGCTCGAACGCGCGCCCCTCGATGCCGAACCGCGTCGCGAAACGGCTATGCTCGGTGGGACCCAGGCTCATGGGCGCGCAATTGGCCGCCGCGACGGCCTCCACCCCCGGGAGCGCTCGCACCGCCGGCAGCAGTTGCGTATCCAGGAATCGCGCCGCCTGGTTCCAGTCATACCGGCTGGTCGGCAAGGGAATCTCCATCGCCAGCACGGGCGTCGGCCGGAAGCCGGGATCTTCGCTCAGCAAACCCACGAAGCTGCGCACCACCAGCGCAGCCCCCATCAACACCACGAACGCCATGGCTACTTCCGCTGTGATCAGGAGGGCGCTCAGCCGCGATCGCGGCTTGCTCATCGAGCGCCCGCTGGCCGGACTTGCTTCGATCCGCCACGCTTGCGCGCACGCCGGCAGCGCGAACAAGATTCCGCACAGAATCGACGCCGCGATCGCGAACGTCCACACGGGTCCCGGAAAACCCAGCGACTCCATGCGCGGAATCCGGCTTTGCGCCAGCCTCCCCAAGGCGCCGCTCGCTCCCACCGCCAGCGCCGCGCCGGCCACTCCGCCCGCGAGCGCCAGCAGCAGGCTCTCGGTCAGCACCACGCGCATCAGCCGCCCGCGCCCCGCGCCCAGCGCGACGCGAATGGCCATCTCCTGCCGCCGGTCCAACATGCGCGCCAGCAGCATGTGAGCCAGATTCGCGCAGGCCATCAACAGCACCAGCCCGACCGCCGCCCAAACCAGCACCAGCGCCGGCCGCACCTCGCCCGTGATCTGCCGCGCAAGTGGGATGACATATGCGCCGATGGTGCCGTTGGTCTCCGGATGCTCCGTGGCCAGCCGCGTAGCGATCGCCCGGATCTCGGCTTGTGCCGCCGCCTCGACGACACCCGGCTTCAGCCGCGCGATCACTTCCAGGGGATGAAACTTCCGGGTGTTCTGCAACCCAGGTTCGATCCACGAGAACGGGATCCACACATCCGCCCATTCCGGAAATGCCTGCCGGCTGGGCACCACGCCGATGATCGTGAACGCTTCCGTCTCCAGGCGCATCGTCCGGCCCACAATCGCCGGATCGGCGCCGAACTTTCGCCGCCACAGCTTCTCGCCAATCAAACCCACCGCGCGCTTCTCGCGCTCCTCGGCGGCGTTGAACCCGCGGCCTAGCAACGGCTGAATGCCCATGGCCGAAAACAAATCGTGCGTCACGTTGGTGGCCTGCACGGCTTCCGGCTCGCCCTGCCCAACCAGCGTGATGTGGTTCATGGCTTGAAAAGTGTACGCCGCCATCTGCGTGAAACTGTGCATCTCGTTCCGCCAATCCTCGAAGTCCGGCACGGTCACCTGCAATTGAGGCAGCACCGGCGTGCTCTCCCAGATCTGCACCAGCTTCTGCGGCTCCCGAAAAGGCAGCGGCCGGAGCAGCACGGTATAAATGACTTGGTAGACGGCCGTGTTCGCGCCCACTCCCAGCGCCACCGTCAGGATAGCTGCCAACGTGAACGCAGGCCGGCGGCGTAGGGAACGTATGGCTTGGCGTAGGTCGGGGAAAGACATGCTTCCAGTGTAAAGCGCCGACTCGGCCACGATTCGAGAAGATGTGAAATACTTCGCCCGTGCTGTTCCGCTCGATCTTGCGGTTCTGAAAAGCCGGTATTTTTCGGAGCTTCGGCCGTATCTTGTCAATACGGAGCGGCACGATTTGACGCTGCGACTCTGGCTTAAAATGCTGACGAGCGGTTGATGTCCTGTGAACCATAGGGTGGCAAAGGCGGCGAAGCCAATTTCACGCTTAGCCGCCATATGGCTTCCCGAGCCGAATTCCAGACGCTCGACGGTCCGCGAGCAGACCGCCGGTTCCGGTGAACATACGCCAACATTAGCGGGAGTGCTCATATCCACCGGGCCGCCGCGACGAGCCGGTAACGCTCAATCCGAACTATTGCAGTTAGCCAACCGGTGGCTTTATTTTTCGTGGTGGGGCAGTTGACGGAAAAAGTTCCCCGGAAGCCGAGTACGACGAGACTAAAGACAAGCGCTGGTTCCTCCGCGACCATTTGAGCCAGGACCCGCGGAAACCGAACCTGTTCACCGCCAGCTCTCCCGGCAAGTACGGAGCGATCGAGTTGAAGGCCGCCTGGCGGATCATGACTGAGACAGAGGCAGCGTCGAACCGCTTTTATACCTCGCAAGCGTATGTCGTCGACCCCAAGACGCACAAGTGCTCGGATCAGCCGGTCACTGTTGGGTTGATCGGCTTCCATATCGCCCACAAGACGGATGCGTTCCACGCCTGGGTGTGGTCGACGTTTGAGCAGGTGGATAATGTTCCCGCGCCCGGCGTGCCGGCGCCGCCCGGTGGATACTCGCTATACGATGGGACCAGGTCCGATACCTCGCTTAAATTCTGGGGATTCTCGCCCCCCCTCGCTTACAAGCCCCTGGACGTCAGCCAGGTGCCGATTCCGCCCACGCAGGCAACCAACGTGCTCCGTCTGGCGCCCATTCGGAGCGACATCCAGGCGTTGAATGCCAAAGTCCATCAACTGCCAGGCATTCAAGGGACGGTGTGGGAGAAATACGAACTCGTGGACGCACAGTGGCAGACGGCGTTCCCGGAGCCGATCGTAATCAGCGATCCCAAGGACGGGGGAAGATCTTTACAGCCAACTAACCGCGTTCCCCACCGACGCGGTGGCCAACACCAGCATGGAGACCTTCTTCCAGGGCTTTAACGGCACTCCGCCGGTCCCCTCGAGGAACAGGATCGGCATTCCGACGTTCGGAACGAGCTGCCTGCATTGCCACTACCAGGCGGCAGAATACGATTTCAGTTGGGTATTAGCCGATGCCGCGTGGCCGAGCGCTCCGGCTTCGATATTCAAACCGAAGGGCGCGCCTTCACATAAGTAACAGGGGGCGCCAATGCACTCTTGCAGCCGCGAGCGCTACCAACCGGCGACTCGGAACTGATCGGGTGCTTCTGCTAGGCCATCGAGTTCTGCGAAAATCGGCCAATCTCACTTTCTTGATGGTGGGAATTGCCTTCTTCTTTACTGCATCCCGAGCGGCATTTACGGTCTCAATGATGCTTCCGTCAAGCGCCTCCGCAACAGCCTTAATGATAGCTGCACGCTGCGTTGACATCATGGCTTGATCGCTTTCTAAGTATCGGAGCACCGCTTGCTAACGCGCGCCTCTGATCGGAGCCACGACCGTCAGGGTGTGGTCTTCCCAACATACGAGACCGTATTTAAGAAATCGCTTTCTAAGTGAGCTTGAGGACTTTCTTCCAATCCACCTGAGCGGCGTCGGCCTGCCCCAGAGCGAGCAGCCGAGGAATCGCGGTGATATCAGCCTCGTCGATATCTGCCCAGAGCGCGCTGTCGAACGCTGTGACGAGCCCCGGCCATTGCCGGTTCGCTGCCTGCAATGCGATCGTCTCGCTGGATGATACTAACGAGTTGGTGACCCATGAGATCTCAGCAATCAGGCCAACTGGGGGCGGAGGCATCGCGGGAGGTTTGTAGAACCCAGTTCCTAACGAGACGACCAGCGCGCCCTCCGGGTCGATAGAACCGTAGCACTTGTTTGGGCCGTTTAGCGCTTCCGCCATAGTTTCATAGACCGGATCTGCCAGGGATACCGTCCCGCCGTCTGCGAAGTAGCCGAAGCCCGGAATCAACCAAGGGGCGTGGTATGTCGTGGCACAAGCCGAGGCAACTGCCGTGTCTACTAACGGTGCTTTCCCGGTCGTCTGTGCGTTTGTAGGCGCATCTTTAACGAAGTACCAGGGCGTGCCCATCTGGTCGCCCGCGGTGATCATGACGCCAATTGGCGAGTCGTTCATGGTCATTGTCGTGCCACCGAGCGTGTCGGACACGACCTGGTGGAGCACCTGATTGTCGAATTTGTGGCCCGTGGCGACCATCTTCGCATCGCGTTCTATTGTGTTCGTAGGGCTAAACACTTTGGAGCCCTGCTCCGTGTAGACGTCAATAGCCGTTGCAGCCGGTACGCCCGCAACTACACAGGCTGTGAGTAGGGCGCCCGTAGACGTGCCACCGACAAAGTCGATCGCATCTCGCGTCAGGGTTCCGGTTTGCCGCTCTAATTCAACCAGATGGCAGCACGGAATAATGCCCCGAATGCCGCCACCTTTGATGCTGACGATTCGTTTCATGATGGTTCCTCCGAGTTTCTTGCTCACTGCAAGTTTATCTCAGTCCGTGATTTCTACAAACTTGACATTCAGCGGACCCCCGGCAAGATCGACAGTGCCAA
>JBEKUO010000146.1:0-12392 GCA_049514955.1 Bryobacteraceae bacterium
GAACGCAAGAACGGCTACCGCCGGGGAAGTGGCCACCATCGAGTTCCAGTGAAAACCAATCCGCTTCGCTGGGCGGCGCTGAGCGTCTTCGTGCTCTGCTCCGCCATCAACTACCTGGACCGCCAGACGCTCGCCACCTTGGCCCCCTTGTTGCGCGCCGAATTCCATCTTTCCAACGCGCAATACGGCTTGATCCTCACGGCGTTCTCCATCGCCTATGCCGCCTGCGCGCCGTTCGCCGGCATCTTGATCGATCGCATCGGCCTGAATCGCGCGATCAGTCTGGCGGTGGGCGTCTGGTCGTGCGCCGGCATCTTCACCGGGTTTACGCGCGGGCTGGGCGGATTGCTGGCGTGCCGCGGCGTGCTGGGCATGTCGGAAGCGGCCGGCATCCCTGGCGCCGGGAAGGCCATCCATCGATACCTCCTGCCCGCCGAGCGCGCATTGGGAAACGCGTTGAACCAGGCGGGCGTCAGCCTGGGACTGATTCTGGCGCCGCCCGTAGCCACCTGGATCGCCGTGAACTATGGATGGCGGCACGCTTTCGCGATCACCGGAGCTCTGGGGCTGCTCTGGATTCCCCTCTGGAACTGGACCGCGCGCCGCACCGAGCCGCTTATCGCCCCCGAGCCGGGCCCGTCAGCCGGCGATCCTGCCGCACCCGGCGTTGCGGATCTCTTGCGCTCGCGGTGCTTGTGGGGCCTGGTCATCGCCAACGCGCTGAACATGAGCGTCTATTCGTTATGGACCAACTGGACCATGCTGTACCTCGTGGAGCAGCACCATCTCACGATGGTCGCCGCAGCCTGGTATGCGTGGATCCCTCCGCTCGTCGCCGCGTTCGGCGGTTTCGGCGGCGGCTGGCTGTCGCTGCGCTGGATGCGCGCGGGCGCCCCGGTGGTCGCCGCACGCACCCGCGTTTGCCTCGCCGGAGCATTGCTGGCCCTGCCTGCCGCGCTGATCCCGCTGCTCCCCACGGCTGGATGGGCGGCCGCTGGAATCTCTCTGAGCATCCTGGCCGTGTCGGCGGTCAGCGTCAACATGTATACCCTCCCGCTCGACATCTTCGGCGGCGCGCGCGCAGCCTTCGCCATCTCCATGCTCGTGGCCTCCTACGGGGCCGTGCAGGCGCTGATCTCGCCTGCCATCGGAGCGGTGGTCGATGCGCGCGGCTATGGGCCCGTCTGCCTTGGGGCCGCCGTCTTGCCGCTGGCCGCCTACGCGGTTCTCAAATGGACCGGCACTGTGCGGACCCGTACGGACAAGCCGGCCGGTTCCGGGTGCGCGACATAAAAGTGGAGAAGCTGGCGCTATGTGGGGCAGGCTGGCAGCCTGCGCGGCGGTTGGCTACCGCCGCTGTCTGGTGCAAACGCGGCAGGTGGCCACATACGCTCAGATTCCACCCGTGCTGTTGATGAATTGCGCCGGTCTCCACTTTCTTGTCGCGCACCCGGCGGTTCCCCGTGAGTCCGCAGGCTGCTGTTACCATAGAACCATGCGATTGCTTACGCTTGCGATTTCTGTTGCCGGCCTCTGCTCGATGACGTGGGCGGCCGAGGAAGAAAAAACCAATGAGCGGCTGGACGATGCGGCGTCCCTGTTCAGCGAGATCATGGGCTCTCCCGATAAGGCCATCCCGCAGGACCTGTTAAATAAGAGCCAGTGCATTATCCTGGTGCCGGGCTTGAAAAAGGGTGGCTTCATTTTGGCGGCCAAATTCGGCCGGGGTTTTGTGACCTGCCGTAACCCATCCGGCGATGGCTGGGGGCCCCCCGGAGCAGTGCGCGTCGAAGGCGGTAGCGTCGGCCTTCAGGCCGGCATCTCTTCCACCGACCTGATCCTGCTGGTGATGAATGGCCGCGGCATGAAGAAGCTGCTGACCAGCAAATTCACTTTGGGCGCGGATGCGTCGGTAGCCGGCGGTCCGGTGGGCAGAGACGCGACAGCCCAAACGGACGCCATGATGACCGCCGAGATTCTGTCCTGGTCCCGTTCTAAGGGCGTATTCGCGGGTGTGTCGCTGGATGGCTCCACGCTGCGTAACGACATCGACGTCAACGAGGAGATGTACGCCAAGCGCTGGGAGAACAGGCAAATCCTAAGCAGCGGCGCGCCACCGCCGCCCGGCGCCGTTAAGCTGATCGCCGTGTTAAATAAATACTCCCCGCGCAAGACCACGTAGCGCACGCGCGCGTGGCGCAGGCACTTCTGCCTGCCGCGCCGGCACTCTTGCCGGCGCAGGCGAGCCTTGCTCGCCTGTCGCGCAAGAATGGAACTTCGGTCCCGCTAGATCAACAACTTCCAGAGTAGGTTTCTGGGCAGCGTATCGCGGCGAACTTTAGTTCGCCGATTTCGACCACGGGCTGAAGCCTACGGCAGGCTTTCGCTATCCCACATCTCACTTCGCCGCGTTGAACCGCGCTTCCACCGCCGGCCAATTCACCACATTCCACCACGCGCCCAAATAATCCGCCCGCCGATTCTGATACCTCAAATAGTACGCGTGCTCCCACACATCCACGCCCAGAATCGGATGCTTCCCTTCCATCACCGGGCTATCCTGGTTCGCAGTCGAAATAATATCCAGCTTGCCGCCGCTTGAAATCAGCCAAGCCCAGCCGGAGCCGAACCGTCCCATCCCCGCGGTTTGCAGCTTCTCCTTAAACTGATCGAAGCCGCCGAACGCGCCGGCGATCGCCTGGGCCACGTGGCCTACCGGCGCGCCGCCCGCGCCCGGCCCCATGATGGTCCAGAACATCGAGTGGTTGATGTGGCCGCCGCCATTGTTGCGCACCGCCGTGCGGATATTCTCCGGCACGATGGCGCAGTTGTTCGCCAGCAGTTCTTCGATGCTCTTGCCGGCCAGAGCGGGCGCCGATTCCAGCGCCTTGTTCAGGTTCGTCACGTAAGCGCCATGATGCTTGCCGTGATGGATTTCCATCGTCGTCTTGTCGATGGAAACCTCCAGTGCGTCACTTGCGTAGGGCAATGCGGGAAGCGTAAAAGGCATATCGATCTCCGTTCTCCAGTTTGTGTCAATTTGCTCTGGCGCGCTCGAAAGCGTCAGCCAGGCGGAACATATTCGGTTCGTCAAAATGCCGGGCCAGAATCTGCATTCCCACCGGCAGCCCGCCGGACGTCTTGCCGCAGGGCACGCTCATGCAGGGAATGCCGGCCAGGTCGCCGGTAATCGTGTAAATGTCGGACAAATACATCGCCAGCGGATCGTCGATCTTCTCGCCCAGCTTGAACGCCGGGAAGGGGGACACCGGCGCCACGATCGCGTCCACTTCTTCAAAAGCGCGCGCGAAATCCCGCGCGATCAGCGCCCGCACCTTCTGCGCCTTCAGGTAATACGCGTCGTAATATCCGGCGCTCAGCACATACGTCCCCAGCATGATGCGCCGCTTGCATTCCGCGCCAAACCCTTCGCCGCGCGTGTTCCGGTACATCTCGCTCAACGTCCCGCTGGATGCCGATCGAAACGTGTACCGCACGCCATCGTAGCGCGCCAGGTTCGAGCTGGCCTCCGCCGTCGCGATGATGTAATAGCAGGCCACGGCGTAATCGGTCGCGGGCAGGCTGATGTCTCGAACCTCACATCCGAGTTTCCGCAGCCTCGCCACGCCGGCCGCGATCAGGTCCCCGGTTTCGCTCGTCAAATCTTTTAGATACTCGCGCGGCAGCCCAAGCTTCAGGCCTTTCACCTTGCCGTCCAGTGATTCCGTGTAATCCGGTACAGGCGCGCCGGCGGATGTGGCGTCCATCGGGTCACGCCCCGCGATCACCCCCAGCAGCACGGCCGCATCGCGCACCGAGCGCGCCAGCGGGCCGATGTGGTCGAGCGAGCTGGCGAACGCCGTGAGCCCGTACCGCGAGACGCGCCCGTAAGTCGGAGTGACCCCCACGACGCCGCAAAAAGAAGCCGGCTGCCGGATCGATCCGCCCGTGTCTGATCCCAGCGCCAGCACCGCCGTGCCCTGCGCCACCGCCGCCGCCGACCCGCCGCTGGAGCCGCCGGGCACACGGTCCGGCGCCAGCGGATTCTTCACCGGACCGAACGCCGAATTCTCGTTCGACGATCCCATCGCGAATTCGTCGCAGTTGGTCTTTCCCAGGATCACGCCGCCGGCTTCCTCCAGCCGGATCACCGCTGTCGCATCGTACGGCGGAACGTACTCCGCCAGCAGCTTCGAGCCGCAGGTGGTGCGCACGCCCCTCGTCACGATCACGTCCTTCACCGCCACCGGCACCCCGGCCAGCGGACCCGCATCCTCGCCGCGCGCGATCTTCTCGTCCACACGCGCCGCCGCGCACAGCGCCCGCTCCGGCGAAAAATGCAGGTACGCATTGGTGGCAGGATTTTGCTCCTCCGCAAAACGCAGCGCCTCGCGCGCCAACTCCACGGCGCTGAAGCGGCGCGCCCGCAAACCCTCTCTGACTTGGTCAACCGTGAGAGATTCAATCTGCATGGATCAGCGTTCGATCACCTTGGGCACTTTGAAATACCCGTCTCCGGCCTGCGGCGCATTGGCCAGCGCCGCTTGCGTGCCCAGTGTCGGGCGCTCGCAGTCCGCGCGCCATGTGGCGTTTTCTTCGGTGTCATACAGCACTTGCGCCATAGGCTCTACATCCGTGGTATCGATCTCATTCAGCCGCTCGATGTGACCCAGGATCTCGTTCAGGTCCGCCTGGAATTTGTGGACCTCCGCATCGCTCAGGCTCAGGTTCGCCAGGTCCGCCACGTAGCGCACCTGCTCTTCGCTGATCTTCACGCCAGCGCCTTCTTGCGCTCGCGCCTGTATAGGTTGCGCAATACCGGATCGGCGATCTGTTCGGCATCGTCGAGGGATGCGAGCGCGGGCTGCGCCGCTGCCGCCCTCTGCACTTCCCGGCGCGCCGGAATCACGCGGAATTCCAGATCCTCCACGATCCCCCGCCCCAGCCGCTTCTCCAGATTCGCAAGGATCTGCCCGGTAAGCCCGAACAGTTGCCGCTGCCAGGTGGCGTCTTCCACTTCCACGATCAGCCGCGTCCGCACCATGCGCGCCGCCCGCGTGCGCGCCGCCACCTTCTTGCCCACCGCCAGCGGCCAAGCCGCGCGCGCCAGCTCATCCGGATCGAGCGGACTTCCGCCCGACGTGAGCTTGCCAATGAGCCTGCTGGCGCGTTCCATTTTGAGGGGTCCCGAACATTGTAGCGCATGTAGGGCAGGCGCTTTCGCCTGCCAACAGACCCACACACTGGACACCACCGTCCACCAAGGCTTATGCTTGCTTCAGAAAGGGGGAAGCATGCGTAACATTCTATCGATCCGGGGTGGCGGAATCCGCGGAATCATCCCGTGCTGCTGCCTGATCAAATTAGAAACGCAACTGGGCGGCGTGACACGCGATCACGTAGACTTCTGCGCCGGAACTTCCACCGGCGCGCTGCTCACCGCCGCCGTCGCCGCGGGCATCCCGGCGAGCGAGCTATTGAAAGTCTACACGGAACGCTCCAAGGAGATTTTCACGCCCACCGGCATTGTGGCCGACGCCAAGCGCGTCGCCGAAGGCTTCATGTACGATCCCCAACACCTGCATGATGTCCTGGTCAGCGTTTTCGGCCCGTCCGCATCCTGGACCATCAACAACTCTCCCATCCGCATCATGATCTCGGCCACCGCCATGGACGGCCACAACTGGTTCTTCGTGAAGGACAATCTCAAGAACCAAGCGGTCACCGGCGCCGTTAAGCTAGTTGACGCTGCCGTGGCTTCCGCTTGTGCGCCCACATATTTCAACCTGTGGTGCATCGATGGCATTCAGGGACAAACCATCTGCTTTTTCGACGGCGGCGTCGGCGGAACTGCGAATCCCGCCTACCAGACCTGCGTGGAAGCCTTCGTATACGATGACTTCACCGCGGCGGATTCTCGTGTCGTCGCGCTCGGCACGGGTTTCTTCCCGGCGCCTAACCAGCCTCCCCACGGCCTGTTGAAGACCATCGGCTGGACCACCAGCACACTCGTCGATAGCGCCGAGGATTGGGTCGACGACGCCGTAAATCTACAGTGGCCTGGAATCATGCAAAACTTCAATCCGAAATTGCCGAGCGACATCGACGAGGCGGATCTCTCGGCGATTCCCACACTCGTCGAAATCGGCCAGAAAATGGCGGCGGATATGGACTGGGGAAAAATTCTCGGATGACGTAGCCGTCCGAACGCAGTAAAATCGGGGGTGACGGAGACGCCCATGTTCCCTATCGTGAAAATTCTCCTGCCCGTCGATTTTTCCGAGCGCGCCAGCCACGCCGTTCGCTTTGCCGTTCCCGTCGCGGAACACTTCCATGCCGAGATCGTGCTGTTGCACGTGCTGCCCCCGTACTATGAATTCGGCTCAGTGGAGCTCGGCAGCGCCATCCTGCGGGACCTGATCGTCGAACGCCGCAGGAGCGCCGCGCAGCAGGTCCAGGAGTTCCTGAGCGCCGAGCTGCGCCACCTTCCTGTCCGGCGCCTGTTGCTCGAAGGCGATCCGGCGCACGAAATCGTGGAGTGCGCACGGCGCGAACAAGCCGGCCTGATCATAATGCCCACCCACGGCTACGGCCCCTTCCGCCGCATGCTGCTCGGATCGGTCACCGCCAAAGTCCTGCACGATGCCGATTGCCCGGTGTGGACCACCGCGCATGTGGAGGTGCCCACCACCGGCCCGGTCGCATTGAAACACATCTTGTGCGCCGTCGATTTGAAAGCGGGCAGCACACATGCCCTGGAGTGGTCCGCGCGGCTGGCCGCCGAGTTCGCCGCGCGCCTCACGCTGGTGCATTCCGTCGTCGAACTGGATCCGCGATTGGAGGGATACCACTTCTCGCCGGAGTGGCGCAAATTCCTGGTGGATACCGCGGAGACTGAAATCGCCGCGATCCAGAAAAAAGCCGGCACCGAGGCCAAGGTGTTACTGGCCATGGGTCCGGCTGCGGAAATGATTTGCGAGGAGGCCCGCAACACGCAGGCGGACCTGCTGGTGATCGGCCGCGGCTCCGACAAGGGCATTACCGGTGTGATGGGACGGCTCACCAGCGCCGCCTACGCGATAATCCGCCAATCCCCCTGCCCCGTCGTAAGCGTCTAGCGTCCAGTCCCTAACCCTTTTACCCTGTTTGACAAAGTCAAAGTGGGGCAGGCGCTTTCGCCTGCCAACGCTGGCCCGCGTTATTCTGAAAGAGAGGAACACCGGCCATGAGCCTTCACATTTCACCACGCAACGAAGCGCGGCTGGCGGAAGAGGCGCAACGCCAAGGCGTTTCTGTGGACGCGCTGATCGAACGGCTGATGAACGAGCGCGCCACCAGTCCGCCCGCGTCAGGCCCCACCGGCGCGGTACTTCTTGCCGTCCTACAAGCTTCCCCTTACCGGGATGTTGACCTCACGCCTCAACGCTACCCCCTACCCGTGCGGGATGTCGCGCTCTAATGGCGTGGTTGCTCGATACCATGATTTTGTCGGAAGGCCGCCGGCAAAGACCCGAACCCAAGGTTACCGCCTTTTATGAGACGCAGCCCCTCGACCAGCTTTACGTCAGCGTCGTAACGTTCGCGGAAATTCGCTTCGGCATCGAGCTTATGGACAACCCAACGGCGCGCGCGGAACTGAACGGCTGGCTCACGCTGAAATTGCGCCCGGCCTTTGAAGGGCGCGTCCTCCCGCTCACCGAAGACATCATGCTCAAATGGCGCTTGCTGTTGGAGGAAGGCCGCAAGACCGGCCACACGTTTTCAGCCTGATCTCATCATCGCCGCAACCGCCATTCACCACGGGCTTACCGTCGTCACGCGCGACCGGAGCCAGTACGACAAGGCGCGTGTGCCGGTTTTCAACCCGTGGGAACAATGACGCCCTGTTGACCCGCTTGGCAAGGAGCGTGGGGGGTTGTGGGGAATTTACCCGGCGTTGTTTTGGGCTGGGGAGGTGGACCAAGCGGTCCTGGCTGGGGAGACATGCCACATTTAGGACTGTTGCCGTGGATTCTAATCCGCGTCGCATATCCGAAGTAGCCGTGTTCTAGCCTGCGCGCCTAAGCCCGCTCCGCCCGCATGATCGCCGCCCGCACCTTCGCGAGCGGCGCGCCATCGTCAAACACCACGCCGCCGCCCTCCCGCCGTACTCCCAATTGCTTCCACAAATCGGCAAGATCCACCACCACCCCCTGCGCGCGATTCTGCTCGTAAAGCTGCTGCAAGATCTTCCCGCCCGTGGCCTTGTCGCCGATCTCCAATGCGCGCTCCAGCGGCCAATCTACTTCGATGCTGCCGCCCGCCCGGTTGATCGCCCGCAATGCGTCCTGCAGCCCTTTTGCATTGCCCGTGTTCTTCCGGATTCCGATATCCGCCTGCAGGCAGAAAAGCGCCCCGCCCCAGTACGTCCGGCCCCACGTGTGCGTGTGATCCAATCCGTCATCGCCGGCCTCGGGCAAGCCTTGCGGCATGTCTCGAAGCATGTCGTGCCACACCCGCTCAGCCGTCAGTTCTCCAACCTGGACGCGCGCAATCGGCTCCACGTAGACCGCGGTGCCCTCTTCGATCCAGTGGTGCTTGCGCGGCACCGAAGGGAATCCGAAGTGAACCATTTCGTGCGTAAGCATCCAGTCGTCCGCCAAATCGGAGACCGTCGTTTCGCGGCCGACCGAGATTCTGCACCACGCGCCGTCCTCTCCGTAGCTGGTGCCGTGCGAGACGCCCCGCCGCCCTTCCGCGTAGATCCGTATGCGCGCACGCGGCACCGGGAACTTTCCGAAATAGGCGCTCACCGCCCGCGCCGCCCGGCTCACCCAATCCAACATCGCCGCCTGCGGCACATCATAATGTTCGGATTCGAAATCGACTTCGATCGCCGCCCCATCCGACTGCACCACCACCGGAGCGCCGGCCGCCTGCACGATTCGGGGAAGCGCGGATCCCCAAGCAAGGCCCCCCAGCGACCGCAGCGCGGACCGCCTGCTCATCCTCGTCATTTCCTGAAAAGACGCTCCCGCACCGCTTTCGTTACATTCCCATCCGAAGTTCGTCCGACTGTCGTATACTCTAAAGAACCCGCACAGGCGCGCTTGTTCACGTCGCGGCGGGCATCCAAAGTTTGAGGGTTGGGAATAAACCACAAAGGAAGGGGAATTTAAAAGCATGAAAGTTTCGAAAGGTTCGCTCGTATTGACCGCGGCGTTCACCGGCCTGCTGGGTGGCACGATGACACGCCTGAACGCAAACACTGTCTCGTCCGGCAACTCCGGACAGAGGCTCTCTTCCGGTAGTGCGCTCGTTGGACAGTCCTCCGGGACCATCCTACAGGCAAAGAAGGAAAAGCACGCCTGTAAGGGACAGAACTCCTGCAAAGGCAAGGGGGGCTGCAAGACCAGCGATCAGGGCTGCAAGGGCAAGAATTCCTGCAAGGGCAAAGGCGGCTGCGCCACCGACGGCTCCAAGAAGGAAGGCTAGCCTATTCGCGCGGCTCGGCAAGCTCAGGCATTGCCGGGCCGCCACTCTCCGGAGCGCCAGCATTGCCTGCCAATCGATTTAACGGATTTACCGAGTACGGCATCGGTGTGGGACTGCGCATCCCCCACTACCAGCACATCCTGGAAAAGAAGCCGGTCGTGGGCTGGTTCGAAATCATTTCCGAAAATTACATGGTGGATGGCGGGCGTCCCCTCGCCATGCTCGATCAAATCCTCGAACAGTATCGCATCGTACAGCATGGCGTCTCCATGTATTTCGGCTCCGCGGAGCCGCTCAATCGCGAACATCTGCGGCGTTTGAAAGCCCTGGTCAAGCGCACCCGGACGCCCTGGCTCACCGATCACCTCTGCTGGGGAAGCGTGGATGGCACCTACTCCCACGATCTGCTTCCCATGCCCTACACGTTCGAAGCCGCCAAGCTCACCGCGCGCAATATCCGCGAGGCCCGCTCCTACTTGGAAGTGCCCATCGCAGTCGAAAACGTCAGCAGCTATGCCGAGTTTCACGTATCGGAAATGACCGAATGGGAGTTCCTCAATGAAGTGGTCGAGCGCGCCGACTGCGGAATCCTCCTCGACGTGAACAACATCTACGTCTCGTCCCGCAATCACAGCTTCGACCCCAACGATTATCTGAATAGCGTGCCGCCGGAGCGGGTCGCCCAGATCCACATTGCCGGCCATTCCAAATTCGCGAAGTATATCTTGGATACCCACGACCATCCCGTGATCGATCCCGTCTGGAAACTCTACGAGCATGCCATTCGCCGCGTGGGGCCCACCGCCACCCTGCTCGAATGGGACGACCGCATTCCATCGTTCGACGAAGTTCACGCCGAAGCGCGCAAGGCCGAAAAATACATCGCCGCCCCACTGGTGGTAGCGCCGTGAGCCTGCTCACGCTCCAGAGGCAGATGGCCGCAGCCCTGATGCGCCCGCTGGTCGCCGGAGATCGCATCGATCCCCAAACCGCCGTCGACTACATCAAGCCGAACGATCGCCTCACATCCCTCGAGCGGCTGGAGATCTACAGCCGCAGCTATTGGTATCGCCTGTTCGACTCGCTTTATGAGGATTTTCCCGGCCTGCGCGCGGTTCTCGGCCAGCGTGCCTTTCAGCGCTTATCCAAGGCCTATCTCACCGACTGCCCGTCTCAATCGTTCACGCTGCGGAACCTGGGATCGCGTCTGGAAGATTGGCTGCGCCGCAACCCCGCATACGCCGGCGGCCGGCTGGCGCTGGCGCTGGATATGATCCGGCTCGAATGGGCGCATATTGAAGCCTTCGATGAGAAGGCCGAAAAGGTGCTCGGCCCCGAGGATCTGCTGGAGCTCGGCCCCAGCCTGCGCCTGAAGTTGCAGCCGTATATCCGCCTGATCGAACTGCGCTATCCGGTCGACGATTTGCGCGTCAAGACGAACGCGGCCTCCGAAGAACACGGCGCCGCCAGCAACACGGTGCTCAAGCGCAAAGCCGGAAGCCTCGTCAAACGCATCAGCCGGATGGATCCCGAGAACATCTTCCTCGCCGTGCATCGCCACGATTTGACGGTCTATTACCGCCGGCTCCCCGCCCCGGAGTTCGCGTTGCTCGCCGCGCTCCGCCAAGGTCTGCCCGTCGGCAAAGCCATCGACGCCGCGGGGGACATTAGCCCAAAACAGGTGGAAGCCTGGTTCGCCGCCTGGGCGGAAATGGGCTGGCTTTGCCCGTGGCGCAGGTCCCGTTAATGGGGTTCCTTACCAAACTCTACGCGCTGCTGATCGCGATCGCGTCCAGCCTGCAATCTCCATTCCTGCTCGCAGTGCGCCTTTACTGGGGATGGCAGATTATGCAAAACGGTTGGGGCAAGCTGCACAATCTGGGAAGAGTCACAGAATATTTCACGAGTCTCGGCGTACCGTTCCCCGGACTGAACGCGCCCTTCATCGCGGGCCTCGAGTGCCTCGGCGGCCTCCTGCTCATGCTCGGATTGGGTTCCCGGCTGTTCGCGCTGCTCCTCACCGGAGACATGATCGTCGCCTACATCGCCGGCGATCGCGAAAAGTTTCTAGCGTTCTTCTCCGACCCGGACAAATTCGCCACCGCGGCGCCCTTCGCCTTCCTCATGCCCTTTCTCGTCATCCTCATCTTCGGCCCCGGCCGCCTCTCCATCGACGCCCTGATAGCCCGTGGCGCACGCTTTAGCGTGCCGCGGTGAACTTCAGTTCACCGTCTTGAGTGGGGTGGGCAGGCGGTGGGGCAGGCGCTTTCGCCTGCCAACAGCAAGCTTCACTTCCCCGTTCCTGGAGGTTAACCAGCAATTTGCTCTGTTTTCGTCGACCATCCAAGCAAGCCTACGCCTAAAGACGGTGCGGCGCAGAAATTAAAAATGCTTAATCAACGGACTCGATCTGAGTGGTTCGATGTATACTGGCTGAAACCTAGGGGTCAAAATGGAACTTCTGCTTAAAGATTTCCAAAGTCTTTCCTGATCGAGTCCGCTCCGTTCCGATGGGGTTCGTCCTGCAGACTCGACTGACCTCCGGTTGCGTTTGAGCCAAGACCGCTCCGACGCCAAGTTTGCGACGTCGTTCGCGAGCATATGAAGGCTTCCATTAGCCTCGCGACAAGAACTCAAAGAACATGGAGAGATTTTATGATCCGCAGAATGATTTCCGCCGTATTGTTTCTGGCGCTTCTCGCGTCGGTGCCGCTGATTGCGCAAACGTTTCGTGGAGGTGTTGCGGGCGCCGTTACTGACGCCACGGGCGCCGCCGTCGCCAATGCACCCGTGAGACTCGTGAGCCCGGAGACGGGCCTCACTCGCGACGGTGTGACTTCCTCGGCCGGCGACTTTGTTTTCCAGGATCTCCCGCTCGGTAAATACAACGTTACCGTTACGCAGCCGGGTTTTGAAAC
>JBEKUO010000147.1:0-12355 GCA_049514955.1 Bryobacteraceae bacterium
CGCCCAATTCAAACGGAAGGCACGGCCGCGAAATCCCTGAGCATCCACCACCGTTTGGCCGTTCGACGAATTATCATTCGCCCGTGAACCAGCGAATCGCCGCTACCTACGACCGCCGGCGGCGATTCATTGTAAGAGAGAGGCTTGAGCTGGCAAAATATCTCACTCCGGCGGAGGGTCCGAGAACACGATGGCTTGCCGGAAGCCATTAGTCTTGAAGGCCGCGTAGATAACGCCGATCGTCAGCCAGATGCCGCCGGCCACTAAAGCGGGCCGGTGCAGACTCGTCCAGATCGCGAGGCAGAAGACGAAGCCCAACAGGGGCGGCAGGAATGCGCCCACACTCTTGCGATCGCCGCGCACGAAGTAGCGTATAAAGGAAGCCGCGTTGACGCCCATGAATCCGATGATGGCGCCGAAGTTGAGCAGTTCCGCGCCGAGCTCATAGGTCATGGCGAAAGCGCCCGCCAGCGCCAACACGCCTACGAACAGCACGTTGTTGCGGGGAATGCCGTGCTTGGGCTCGATGGCGCCGAAGAAGCCGCGCGGGATTGTGTTGTCGCGACCCATCCCGAAGAGCAGGCGGGCGGCGCCGAGTTGCGATCCCATGCCGGAACCGATGGTGGCCACCAGCAGGGTCATATTCACCGCGTGGAAAAGCAGTGGTCCACCGGCGCGCCCGGCCACGTAGGAGAATGCTGTGTCTACGTCGGGATACGTGCGAAAGTTGGGCCACACCAGTTGTCCGGCGTAGACCTCGGCCGACGCCAGCACGCCTGTGATCAGGCACGTGAGCACCGTGGCCAGAAGGATGTTGCGCCGCGGGTTGTGAGCTTCTTCGGACAGCGTCGAGATGCCGTCGAACCCAATGTACGTCAGGACCGCGACCGAAGTGCCGGTGGAGATTCTGCCCAGACTGAAGGTCTTCGGATCGTAGAACGGCTGCGTGAAGGAGACACCATGCTGGTGCATGATATAACGCACGGCCGCAATGAAGAAATACACGACCACCACGCACATGGCCAGCACCAGGACTTCGTTGGTGCGCGCCGTGGCTTTAATCCCGCGCAGGTTTAGCGCCGTGAACAGCAGCGCGAAGAAGACGGCCCATGCCGCGTAGGGAACCTCCGGGACCAGGTTCATGGCGGCCTTGCTGCACCAGATGGTACAGATGATGGGATTGAGGATGTAATCCATCGCCAGGCTCCATCCGGTGACGAATCCCAGGCTGGAGTTGATCTCGCGGCCCACGTAGGTGTAGGCGGAGCCGGCGCTGGGATAGGCGCGCGCCATGCGGCCGTAGCTGATGGCGGTGAACAGCATGGCCACCATGGCGATCAGGACCGTGGTGACCACGTGGCCCTGCGCAACCTGGCTGACCACACCGAACGGCGGCATGGGCGCGGTGGGCTGTATGAGAATGATTCCGTAGAATACGAGATCCCAAAGTCCTAAGGCGCGCTTGAGCTGCGCGCGGTTCTGGGGGGATTGGCCTGCAGTGCCGGCACTCGACATGGAAGCCTCGATTGTGACACAACAAAGGTGGGCCTTGGTGGGGCCTCACGGTGCGCGCGCGCTTTCACCAGATCCGGCATCTGCTGCTGCGGCGGAGACGCTACAGAATCACGCGCGGGGGTGTGCTTTTCACGGCCGCCATCGTGATGGTGGGTCTGGCCGCGGTAGCCTCGGCCAACAATCTGCTGTTCCTGATCCTGGCCACGATGCTTTCCACCCTGATGGTGTCCGGGCTGGTCAGCCGCCTTTGCCTGGCCGGGCTGGAGTTGGATTTTCTGGTGCCCGAGCATGTCTCCGCCGGTCGCACCATTCCCGCCAAGCTGTACGTACGCAATCTGAAGTTCTGGATGCCCTCGTTCTCGATTCACGTGGTGGGCGCGGAGCAGGATGCGCCGCCGGTGCTGCAATCGCCGGTCTACTTTCCGGTGATTCCGGGCGGCGCCACGCTGGAGGAGACCGTGCAAGTACGCTTTGCGCGGCGCGGCGCCTATAAGCAGAATCGCTTCGCATTTCATACCAAGTTCCCATTTGGATTCCTGGAAAAGACCGCGCGGGTGGTCTTGCGCCGCGAGGTCATCATTTATCCTTCGATCGACGCGCAACCTGGATTCGAAGAGTTGCTGGCCGACTTGGCCGGCGAGATCGAAACGCATTACCGCGGCCTGGGCCGGGACTTCTACCGCATACGCCCCTACGAGGCCTTCGAGAGCGCGCGGCACGTGGACTGGAGAGCTACGGCCCACACCGGCGACTTGCAGGTGCGCGAGTTCGCCCGTGAGCAGGAGCAGACCGTCGAGATGTTCCTGGATCTGGAAGTGCCGCCTGGCTTTGAGGAGTGGTTCGAACAGGCCGTGAATTGCTGCGCTTTTATCGCATGGTGGCTGGCGGGCAAAGCCGCCGGAATTCATTTCCGCACGCAGGATTTCGACTTTCGCTTGCCTGAGGAGGGCGACATTTACACGATTCTGAAGTATCTCGCCCTGGTTACTCACAAGCCGGGGAAGCCGCCGGAAGCGCCGGCGGACGAAACCAGCTTTCCGATCGTGCTCACGGCGTCGCCGCAGCGGTTTGGCGATCCGGGATGGGCGCCCGCGCGGATCATTGGGCCGGAGGTGCTGGGTGCGGGGGCTGGCGGCGCAGAGGGGGAGGAGCCAGCGGGGGGCGTCTGGCGATTGCAGAGTCGTTAACCGCCAAGCGCTCGCATGCGGCGGCCCGGTGGCCGCGGCCAGCTTCTAATACGGACTCAACGCTTCGGAGTGCTCAGCCTCCGAGTAGCACGGCTCCGAAACTGGCCTTCTGAATGCTTTGCTGCAAGTGGGCGTTGGGTTCCTTGGATGCCACGAGCAAAGACTTCGATCTTGCTGTTCATCTCTTCCGCAACGGTTCCAGCCGAAAGCAGATGAACCATGTATTGATTCAAACTGGCGCCATTAGCACGGGCTCTCTCTGCAAGCATCGAATGCAACGATGCGGGCACGCGAAGCAAGAGGCGGCCGCTGTATTCTCCGGGCGTCGAAGGTTTCGGAATCGGTAGTCCCTGCTCCAACGTCACCCGAAACCACTCCTCCTTTGCCCGCTGCGCCCGACGATAGGCCTCGCTCACCGTCGGGCCAGTCGCCGAACATCCGGGCAGATCTACGAAGTCGGCTATGTAGACGGCGTCTTCACGGTCGTATTCAATTCTCACTGCGTAGTCCAGTGTCTTAAGGTCCTCGAGCGAATCGGTCTTCATTCATCGTCTCCAATATCGTCTTGTGACGAGCCGACGATGCCTCGCAAGGCATCGATCATCTGCTTTGCTTGACTTTGGTCATGCCTTGAAATGCGGCCCGAGCTACGCCGCGAACCGTGCGGACGATAAAGGTTCCTCGGATATCTGAAGAAAAGATCCTCTCTAAGCCGATGGTGAAATACATCCAGTGATTCGGATCCTTGGTTTCCCTAAATTCAAAGCCGAGCGCCTCCAGCGCAGCCTTGACGTCATCGAAGCGTCCGTTGCGTACAGCTTCGGCCGCTCTCCTGAACCGTTGTTCCCAAGTCCCGGCTGCGGCCACAATCGCTCTCCTCGGTCATTATGATGCTCGTCATCATGCTCGTCCGACACGTGCTTCCCTTTTTGTATGATACTACATGCGATACTATACGGAGGCCGTTTTGGGCCATTCGTGCCGCGGCCAAAAGTGGGGTACCCTGGCCTTGTCGAAGTTGCAAGCACTGCCACGAGGGTTGTCGACTGCCGCAGCCACGCTGGGAATGGCGGCGGGCCCACAAAGCGCGCATCGTAGCAGCTTTTCGGTAGCACGCATGCCGGCGAGGGCCAGGCTGTCGCGGACTACAGGTCCTGAAAGAGTTCCTCGATCGTGATCGAGAATCCCGGCAGCAGATCCGTTGTAATGACGTCCGCACCGCGCAGGATCAGGGTCCGGTGCATTCCGTAGACGGCGATCTCACGAGTGCGCGGTGAGATCAGCCAGACCTCGGCGGTTCCCGACTTCACATAGCGATCTTTCTTAATGAGCAGTCCTTCGTATGTGTCGGTCTGGGACGCGATCTCGATGACGAGGTCGGGGACGAAGCGCTGCACGCGCTTGTCGAGATTGAGCAACGCTGCTTTAGCCGGTCCCATGACGCTGACGTCCGGGCCATGGGCGTTGCCCAGAAAGTCGAATTCCTGCTCGGCAAGGACATCCCCGAGACCGCGTTCCCTTATCCAGGGCAGCATCAGCGCAATGAGCCGGTCCCGAAGCTTGTTATGCCGGGGAGTGTTTCCAGACACGTCAACCAGTTCCCCCTCGACCAGTTCATGATTTTCGGCAGCTTCGGCCGGGAGCCGCTCAAAATCGTCGATCGTGAGCAAGGTGCTGGTCGCCATAGCTCTATTCTACTGAACCGGTCTGCTCAATAGGCTTCGCCGCGGTTATCGATGCCGTGAATACGTACGCGTTCCGGAGTATCCAGGTCAAAGAAGATCCGCCATTTGCCGACCCGCAGCCGGTACAAACCTTCGCGGTCGGTAAGGCGCTTGACATCACCCTCGCCAGTCTGGCCATAGCGTGTCAATGTGTGGAGAATGCGCATGGCAGTTTCACGATCCAGGCGGCGTAGATCGGACCGCGCGGATGGCTCCCAAACAAACTGCCTCACGCACCAAACTCCCGCAGGATCTCCTCATGCGGGATTCCGGGCGATGGGTGGGCACGGGCGGCGTCGATGCGTGCCAACATCCCTTGGTCGACTGGCCGTTCTTCGTGCGCGATCAAGAACTCCAGGTATCGTGCTGCCGGCGTGATTTCCGACTCCGGAAGGCGATTGACAAGTTCGTGCAGTTGCTCTTTGCTCATCGGACGGCGCCTCCGCCACTATAAGAATTCTACCGCGACGACCCTCCTTTCGGAAGAAGCGCGCGGAATGCTGGCATCGAGAGGCAGGGCAGGGGATACTATGGGTTGGTCCCGCGTGGATGGGCCACGCTCGTGGTGGCATGGTATTGCCGCAGGTAACCCCGCTCGGGCCTTCCTTGAGGCGGTGATGCTGGACACCTTACGGCGCTTAATCGGCGGAGAGGTAAGGCCTGTCGATCTGTGGCTGACGATTATCGAGATTCTGGTGCTCCTGCTGGTAGCCCTTGAGGTGGCGTGGGCTATGAAGGACCGGCTTGTCGCGTGGCGCAAGCTAAGGGTGTACCGGCAGGGAATTATGGCTCGACTCGATTCCTTAAGCCAGATCGAGGCGAATGCCCTAAGGCTTCTAGTTCTGCACAGTAGGCAGCCTCCCGACGCAGCTATGAGCCCTCAGATGACCGCACTACTTGAGCGGAGCTTCGTGGGCTGGAAGGTCCGGGAGCGGTACGTAGACGTCTTGGAGGAATGGGCGAAGAAGCAACCGCCGACGCCGCCCATCGCAATATGACCGTTTCTGGTGCGCCGGCTCAGGCCTGAGGGCACCAAAGAAACACAGGAACACCCGCGGGCAGTGCGTCTGGCGTGTCTAGCGTTGACGGCGTGTTTCGAGCCTGTTATGATTACACCAGAAATGAGACGCTATGCCTAAACGGCGCTCCAAACAAGAGTTGCTCGAAATCGTCCAGGATAAGAGCCGTGCTTGTATAGACAGGGGCGAGGCCATCGGCGAACTGGTTGAAGCTGGCATGAGCCAAGTGGACATCGCGGAATCAACGCGCCCGCGCCTCTCCACGGCGGCTGTTAGCCATCTCAAGACGTGTTTTCACAATTTGGAAGGGGCAGCCCGCGAAATGTGCCGAGGCAGGAAAATGAACGCTGATGCGTGCTATTCACTCGCAAGCGCTTCTGGTAACCGTGAGCGCATATTTCAATGCGCGGTAAAGATACGTGAGCTGAAGGACGCTCAGCGCGCTGTACAGCGTATGGGATCAAAGGGCAAACAGACCCCGCGAGGACAAATTACCGACGAGGATTTGAAAGAGGCAATTCAGAATGTGCAGCACGAACTGGCACGCAACACTTTGGTGGGGAGGCCAGCCCGGACGGAATTCCATAAGACCTTGGTGAGGAGACGGACAAGTACTGAAGCCCCTGAACTGAAGGAGCGTGATGATGTCCCCCGTGAAATACTGGCGGAGTTGAAATCTGAGAGGCTTAAGGCTCAACAAGAGGCCGAGGAGGACAAGCAGGAGTACTACCACCAGGTAAGAAAAGACGAGGAAGGTAGGGTCAGACTGCGCCGTCGCGAGCGGAATGGCCGCTCTCCCCGCAGTTGCCTGGAGGATAAGCCTACGGCATTCAGCACACACTTCGCAGGAGCGTACATCGACGTCGCCGCTATCGCACTTGCATCAGGCCTGGGTGTTAACCGGATTTCACGCGTCTTCTCTGGCGAGAGCATGCTTTCTCTCGATGTAGCACGGAGGGTAAGCGCCGCCCTCGGCATGGGGCTTGGGGATTTCATTGATGCGATGGATAGACAGACCGCCCTCCAGCAAGGTTTGAGGAAACGCGGGCTTACGGACGCCGAGATTGGGTACACGATCGCGGAAGGATGGAAGCGGGGCTTTAAGCCCCCAGATTTGTGAGGAACAACGGCCCGCTGCGCTCAGTAACCGCTCGTCTCTCGCGTTCATGCCTGACTGACTGACCTACCGTTGGCTCAACCCCCCATCCACCGCCAGAATCTGCCCTGTAATAAAGCTGCTTGCCGCCAGGAAATAAACCACCGCGCCGGCGACTTCGTCGGGCGTGCCGCCGCGGCCGGCAGGAGTGGCTTTGATCATGCCGATGCCCTCCGGGTCGATGTCCGCGAAAGGGATCACTCCCGGCGCCACGGAGTTCACCGTGATGTCGGGAGCCCATGCCTTGGCCAGCGCGCGCGTCAGCATGATCACGCCGGCCTTCGATGCGCAGTAGTGCGCGTGATCGGCCCAGGGACGTATGCCGCCCAGCGAGCTGATGTTCACGATGCGGCCGCCGCCGGTCTTACGCATCAGACGCGCGCCGTTCTGGCAGCAGAAGAAAACGGCCTTTAAGTTCACATCGTGAATGAAGTCCCAGTCGGATTCCGTCATCTCCAGCGGATCGCGGCGCGTGAAGCGGGCGGCGTTGTTCACCAGACCGTCGAGCCGGCCGAGAGTGCGCCCGATCTCCGCGAACATACGCTCGATTTCGGCGACGCTTTCGAGGTTGGCGCGGAACACCGGCGCGTTGCCGCATTCGGCGGCGGTCGCGCGGGCTTCGGCTTCCGAGTTCCCGTAGTGAATCGCCACGCGAGCGCCTTCCCGCGCGAGGCGCAACGCAATCCCGCGACCGATGCGCTTGGCCGCACCGGTCACCAATACCACTTTGTCCCGCAAGCTAGATGTTGGGTTCTCCATGCACTTCCACTTCCTCCGGATCTACACCCTCACGCGCAGGCTCGGGCAGCCGCCCCGTCCAGTGCGCCCAGCCCCAGAAGATCGCCGTCGTCGAGCTGAGCACGCCCGCGATTGCCCCGATCGTGCGCGGGTCGTAATACTGCGAGGCGATCCCCGCGAGCATCATCGAAACCATCATGGTAGACCAGACCATGGACTCCATGGTGGCGAACACCCGTCCGCGGAATTCGTTGGCGACGTGCCGCAAAAGCTGCGAGTAATTCAGCACCGAACTGACCGCGACGGCGGCGCGCGAGAGCGCGATGAAGACCAGCGCCGCATGGAAGTTCCGCATCTGGCTGAAGAGGATGTACGCACCGCCGTGAATGATGTAGCACACGACGACGGTGCGCTTGTAGCCGTTGAAGCTGAGGCGCTCGCCGAGCCGGTGCCCGACAAGGCCGCCAATCAGCAACCCGATGCCCGCGCAGCCCCAAACGATGCCGATGCCAGATGGCCCGCGATTGAAGACGATCTCGCCGAAAACGCTGAACAGAATCTGCGCCGCGCCACCGCCGGTGGCCCAGCCGACGCCGATCAACGCGATGCCGAAGATCAACGGATGCGTCCGCATGTAACGCAGCCCTTCGGTGTATTCGTGCCAGGGCCGCACCACGTCGGCTTCGGTGAGCGCCTGGCGCTTCGGCCGGAAACCGTCGCCCGGCAGAAACAGCCGCGAGATGCAGATCGCCGAAACCACGAAGGAGAGCGCGTTACCGACGAAGGCCCACTGATAGCCGAACTGCGCCACGCTGGCGCCGGCCAGAAACGTGCCGATCGTGAGGGTGGTCCAGCCCGTGGTTTGCGTCAGCGAATTGGCGGTATGCAGCTCGTCCCGAGTGGCGATGCTGGGCAGGATCGCCGAGCGGCCGCTGGTGAAAAACGGCGACGCGAACATCAGCAGCGCGCTGAGGAAATAGAGCAGCCAGGTATCGTGCCGGTGAATCGTCAGGATGAAGCCGAACGCCAGCACCGCGCGAATCAAATCGCTGGCGATCATGACGTGCTTGCGGTTCAAGCGGTCGAGCAGTACACCCGCGATGGGTCCCGCCAGCACCGCCGGAATTGCACGCGCGAGCATCACGCCGCTCACCACCAGTCCGGAGCGCGTATTCGCCAGCGCCAGGCTGAAGACGGCGATGTTGTTGAAGTGATCGCCGATTTCGCTGACCACCTGGCCGGTCCAGGTGTAGCGGTAGTTGCGGTTGCCGCGGAGCAATTCGAGGAAGCCCGCCATCAGCCGCGCTCCACCAGGTACACGCCGGACAGGATCACCAGGCCGCCTGCGATCACCGGAGCGCCGACGTGTTCGCGCAAAAGTGCCGCGCCCATGGCCGTGGCAAAGACCGGCTGCAAATAAGAGAACGCCGACACGCGCGAAGCGGCCACGTGCGTGAGGGCGTAATAGTAGATCAGGTAAGCGATCACGGAGGAGAACAGCGCCATGTAGAGCACCGCCATCCAGGCGGCCGCGCTGATGTGCGACAGCGGGTGGCGCGAGATCTCCCACAGCGTGACCGGCGCCAGCGCCACGGCGCCTCCCACGTAGGCATACGCGTTCACGGTCACCGCGCTATGCAGCTTAGTGACTTCTTTGCCGAAGACCGTGAAGATCGCGAAGAACGTTCCCGCCAGAAAGGTGAAGAGGTCTCCGAACCAGGTGGCGCCGGACGCGGCAGCCGGCTCGAAGGCCTTCAGTAGGGCCACACCAGCCAATGCGATCGCCATGCCCGCGGCTCTTTGGAAGGTCATGCGCTCCTGTCCGCGCAGGCAGGCCAGGATCAGCACCTGCACGGGGGTTAGACCGATCAGGATCGCGGCATGCGCCACGCTGGTGCGGCTCAGTCCGACGATGAAGAATAGCTGGTTCAAGGTAACGCCGAACACACCCAGCAGGAGGAGGCGGAGGATGACGCGGTGACCGCTCCCTGACGGTCGCGGCTCTGAAAGTCGCGGCTCTGAAAGTCGCGGCTTGGCAGGCGAAAGCGCCTGCCCCACGTAGAATGGGAGAATCATCACGCCGGCGAAGCCTATCCGCAGGCCCGCCACCAACAGCGGCGGAAGTTCGCGCAGCGCGATCTTGCCGACAATGTAATTGCCCGACCAGAACGCCACCATCAGGAAGATGAGGGCGTATAGGATGAGCGGGCGGTTCAACCTGTGGACTCCTCGCGCACGGTGACCGACCGGATGTAGTCGCGGTCCAGCGCGTAGCCGAAGCCCGGCGCGCCGGAAACGCGGATAGTGCCCTGCGGCGTGGTTTCGACGGGCGGCACAATGATGTCGCGCGCCCAGTAACGCTTGCTGGCGGAGACGTCGCCGGGCAGGACGAAGTTGGGCAGGGTGGAGAGCGCGATGTTGTGCGCGCGGCCGATACCGGCTTCCAACATCCCGCCGCACCAGACCGGAACGCCAGCGGCCTGCGCTACGTCGTGTACGCGTTTCGCCTCGAGGAAGCCCCCCACGCGCCCCAGTTTGATGTTGATGATGCCGCAAGCGTGCAGGCGAATGTCTTGCTCGGCGTGATGCGCGGAGCGTATGCACTCGTCGAGGCAAATGGGCGTATCGAGCTTGGCTTGCAGCGCCGCGTGATCGATGATGTCGTCGTGCGCCAGCGGCTGTTCGATCATCATCAGGTAGAACTCGTCAAGCTCTTTCAGCCGCGCCGCGTCATCCAGGGTATAGGCCGAGTTGGCGTCGGCCATCAGCTTGATGGAGGGAAAACGGGCGCGCACCTGCCGGATCACCTCCACGTCCCAACCCGGCTTGATCTTCATCTTGATGCGCTGATAACCCGCGGCGAGCTCGCGCTCGATTTTTTCCAGAAGCTGGTCCACGGAATTCTGGATGCCGATGGAGACGCCGCAGGGGATCTCGCGGCGCGCGCCACCGCCGATGGTTTGCCATAGCGGCTGGCCGGCGAGCCGCGCTTGCAGGTCCCAAAGCGCGACTTCGAGACCGCCGCGAGCCATTCTGTGTCCGCGTATGTGCGCGGTGAGCGGTGCCGCATCGGCGGCGCTGCCGAGGTCGCGGCCCAGCACTTGCGGAATGGCGAAGTCGCGCAAGATCAGCCAGGCGGAATCCGTCCATTCTTCGTTGTAGAACGGATTCTCGCCGGCGGTGACCTCGCCCCAGCCGGACTCGCCCTCGCCGCACGCTTCGACCAGGATGATATCCCGCTCCGTGGTGCGACCAAAGCTGGTCTCGAAGAAGTGCACCAGCGGCATGCGTATCTGCCGGAGGGTTACGCGTTCGATGCGCATTTCCATTTCCCCATCAGATACGTGCCGACGCTGGCGGACCGTTCGAATCCCACGACTGCCAGCCCGCGATCAAAGCAGCTTGTCAGGCGCTCGCCGAGCGACCGCTGGATCTGGCGGGCGCGCTTGGGATCCTCGCGGCGAATGATATCGATGTCGGCTGGGACATCGATGCGTTCCTCCACGCCGCGCGCGGGAGGCTGGCCTGCGAGGATAGCCGCGGCATGCGGGCTCGCCAGCCACCATTCGGCCACGCAGCGATCCGTCGGCAAGCCGCCGTGCAGCGGGCTGGTGGTGGTGCCGTACTGGTTTTCCACATAGCGCCGCACGATAGCGCCGAGGCGCTCCATGTTGAAGAAGGCGTTCTTCAGCTCGAGCGGATCGAAAGTCCACTCGACCAGGTCGATGCCGCGGGCCAGCGCATCCTCGCGCTGCTTGAGCTTCAACATGCGGCCGACGCCGCGATTGCGGTACTCAGGCAGCACGCCGAGCATATGGCTGTGCAGGTATGATTTGCCGCCCGGCTTCAGCCCCGGGATCGCCAGCAGGAAGCCGACCATGGCGGCGCCGTCGTATGCGCCGAAGGCCTGTCCGCCGACCTTGATGGCCACCACGAACAGGCGCACCGGCAGCAGTTCGACGTCGCTGAATCCCCAGATGGATTTCTGGAGCGCGACGGCCTCCTGGAATTGGCGGCTCTCGGTCAAGGGCCGGAGCTCGATCATGGCTTCGACTCCTGGCACTTCGACTCCTCCCACAGCGCGTCCATTTCGGCGAGCGTGGCGGCTTCGGGCGTCTTGCCCTGCTCGCCCAGCTTACGCTCGATGTAGCCGAACCGCTCGCGGAACTTGGCGTTGGTCTTGCGGAGGGCTTGCTCTGGATCCACCTTGACGAAGCGCGCCAGGTTGACCAGCACGAAGAGCAGATCGCCCAACTCGCCTTCGAGCTCCGCTTGCGCATCGCCGCGCCGCGCCCGCGCGAATTCATCCAGCTCTTCGTGCAGCTTTTCGAGCACTTGATCGGCGTTGGCCCAGTCGAAACCCACGTGCGCGGCGCGCGAGGTGAGCTGCTGCGCCTCCACCAGCGCGGGCAGCGCGCGCGGGACCGATTCGAGCAAACCGGCGTCGCGCTCGCCCTTCTGCTTCTTCGCGCTTTTCTCGGCGGCCTTGACCTCGCCCCAGATGCGCTTTACATCGCCGGCTGTGCGCGCCGTCTCGTCGCCGAAGACGTGCGGGTGCCGGCGGACCAGCTTCTCGTTGATGGCGTCGAGCGCGTCTGCGATCGAAAACAGGTTCTGCTCCTCGGCTATTTCAGAGAAGAAGACAGCCTGCAGGACGAGGTCGCCGAGCTCGCCGGTCAGCTCGCTCCAGTTGCGCGCGTCGATGGCATCCAGCACCTCGTAAGTCTCTTCGAGCAGGTAAGGCTTGATGGTGTCGAAGGTCTGCTCGCGGTCCCACGGGCAGCCTCCGGGCGCACGCAACCGGGCCATGATATCGACCAGTTTTTGGAATTTCTCGCCGGCGGTGGGGGGCAAGTTTCAATTTAGCATGGGTTGCCCAATCACGCTGTCCGCCGGAGTTTGCGGCGTGATGGAACGAAGCGAAGTTCAAGACGCTGCTCCAGGGCCGCGGCAATGCGCTGCAGCATAGTCAGCGAATGGCCTTCGTAGTCTGCGTCTTCGAGCCGGGCGATAACC
>JBEKUO010000148.1:0-12338 GCA_049514955.1 Bryobacteraceae bacterium
CAACCTCCAGGTTGTGGTCGGCGTAAACAATTCCGGACTCGTGCTCCTGTCGGCGCAATACGCCTACGGGATGGTGGGAGTCTACGAACTGACGTTCCAGATGCCGGCTCAAGCTCCGACCGGCAATGACGTCCCGTTTGAAATCTTCCAGTGCCAGGACACCCAATGCGACAAGGTGGTGTACGGGAACGCTACGACGGTCCCGCTTCAACCTTAGTGATCCGGTGGGGCGGGTCTCCGGCCCGCCCCTACATTTTCCTAGTGCCTGGGTGGCACTGTTGAGCAGTGGGGTGGGGCAGTTTCGCCCTACGAACTCATTTTCAATGCTCCAATACCGACGGCGATTGCCCACTCCGTAACGACGCTACCTGTTCCCGACTTCGCGGCTGTGGCGCTCCCTGCTGCCCATCCGCCGTTCCTCCTATACTCACTCCGCGACATGCCAGGAGAGGCGGCTCTATGAACGCTGCGCTTAAGTGTTCATGCCCATTCACGCGCATTTGGCGATTCTGCCCCGCGCCGAGCAGTGGCTGGGGCAAACGGGCCGGCCATTCTGTTGACCATTGCGTGCGGGTTGGCAGGCGAAACCGCCTGCCCCACCACGCGCACATCTGCCGCCCCCGGGCCAGCAACGTAGAAACTCCAGTGGCGTGCCGTGTTCCGTTCCCCCAGATCCAAGCAGTCTGCGGGCCTACCCCATTCTGCTAATTCGGGGACGGGGCAAAGGAAACTTTGATCGGGATGATCTGACTCGTCTGCTGGATCCGGACGCTAATTGTGACCGGTTGCCGCGGAGTCTCGGGGCCGCCGCTCGACTCAATACTGACGACCACCTTTCCGCCGGGTATCAGGTCCGGGCGATCCAGTTTCACGCTAAGCCCCGGGGTCTTTGGGCTAACGAGCGAAAGCGTGAACACTCTGGGCTGCGGGTTCACGATGGTGACCTGTTCCGAAGAGGGGACGCCGGTTTTGAGTTCTACCGCCGGCTTGTCCGCTTTCACCGCAAGCGCAGCCCCCATATTCGGCATGACCGGGAGCCGTGATGGGGGCGCCGGCGCCGTGGGTATCGTCACCCCGGCGGCCGGAACTGGCATGGACGGAGTTGGCATTGCCGGGGTTGGCATAGCAGGCGGGGGCGCCGTTTTTCCGAATGAGGGAGGCCGGAGCGGGGCGTTCGCGAAGGGAGAGTCGTGTGGGTCCGCCGGGTCCAGATACCAGCACCACTGGCCGTTCTCCAATTTCCAACGGCTCCAACGGATGGGAACCAGACTGGGGACGGGGCGCCCCAGGAATCCCTCGGCCGCCACCATGAGGTTCACCATCACCGAAACGACCGCTTTCGTGAAATGGTCGTCGTACCTGATGGCTTTGATCTCAAAACTCGTATACACGGGCTTGTTCGATCCCACGAAGAGATCCTTGGTATCCTCTGCCACCAGTTGCTCCGCCTGGTGGAATTTTCCGTCTAATTGAAACTGGAAGAACTGGCTGACGCGCGCCCGCAAGGCTGCGTCCACTTCCGCCGGAGCGTTCTCGGAGGCTTGCGGCGAATTCTGGGCGAAGCTCGCCGCGGCTAGAAACAGGGAAAGACAGAATTTCAGCATCTATACCATTTTAGCCGGAAGATCGCGCGACAACTTTATGACGCCGTCCATCCTGCCGTCGAAATCGCGTCGCCCGCGGTCCGTGGCTTCCGCCGTCGATAGGCGCGCTTCTGCTTGTTTCCTGCGCGATAGGGCCCGCACTGGCTTTGGTGCATTAGGTGCAACTTCCGAAAGCGGCGCTGCTGAATCTCAGTCGCGCCAGGAGACTTTATGATGCAAGCCATCGGTAATCAGTACTTCGAACCGATTCTCGAATTGCTTCAGAGACAGCTCGGCCAAAAGGGATCGGAATCCGAGCCCATCAGCCAATTTGCGGGGCTGTTCCGATCGGAAACAAAGCCCGCTGCCAGCGAAACGAGCGTGCCTGCGAAGACCGCCGGTCCCACGAGTCCGGAGCCGCAATCGTCGCCCGCAACGCTCGACGAGCCGGCCGGCCTGGGGAGTCCCAACGTGCAGGCTTACCTCAACAGTTACTATGCCCAGGTCGACGCAAGCTCTGGAGGCATTGGCGTTCTTTCGGCTTCCACTCCCTATGAGCCGCCCGCGGGAGCCGCCCCCAGCGCTTTGGACGAAGGCTTGTATGGTCCGGATGCCATCTACGCGCAGGCGCTGGCCAACCAGTCGGCCAACAACTTCGCCGCATCGACCGGATTGCCCAACGTCGCCGCCCAGCTTCCCGGCATTCCCAGCCAGCAGGCGCAGCAGGCCTTCGATCAGCAGTTGGCCTACAGCAATGCGCAGCGGCTTCTGGCCGGGGAACCCATCGATACGGCCGCGTACTGGTCCGATCCGGGATCATTCACCATACAGGGAAAAACCTTCACTTCGGCGCAGCTCGGCTATGCCGGCCCGGGACAGTCTTCCGGACCTGAGCCGATATTCATTTCAGATGCCAATCAGAGAGGACCAGACACTTTTACAGTGCCGGGCTACAGCGGCACGGTAACGGGAATCCAGCCTGGTCGCTTTTATACCCTACAGCAACTGGAACAAGCTGGGTTGAAATCGGGACAGCCGGATACGCAGTTCGTACCAGGTTCCTGGTCGACCGCGCAGACGAGCTAACTGCCCTACCCCTGGTTCCGGTTCTTCCGCCCAGCCGCCGCCGCTTCGCCGGGCGAATAATTGATTACCCGAATCAGCGAATGCGTGCCCTCCGGGTCGGGAGCCCGGCGGCGCGCCACCAACTCGCGATTCAGAGTGGCCACGAACTCTTCGATCTGCGTTTGCATTTCGGCCATCTTCTCCCGCATATTCAGGACGATCTCCACGCCCGCCAGGTTCACGCCCAGCTCGCGCGTCAGGTGCAGGATCACTTCCAGGCGCTCCAGGTCGTCGTCGGTGTACAGCCGCGTGTTGCCTTCGCTGCGGGAGGGCTTGAGCAATCCCTCTCTCTCGTACAGGCGCAACGTCTGCGGATGGATGGCATACTGCTCCGCCACCGACGAGATCATGTACGCGCCTTTCGACTTCCGCTTGGCCATATCGTCCCTACAGTTTCTCCCAGAGATCGGCGCGTGGATCTTCCGGATGCAGCGCGGCCATCTCGCGCAGGATCTCCTTGGTGCGTTCGTCCTGGACTTTCGGCGCCTGGATGGCCACTTCCACAATCTGGTCGCCGCGCTGGTTGGTGCGCGCGTTGAACACGCCTTTCTCCCGCAGGCGGAGCTTCTGCCCGTTTTGGGTGCCCTGCGGGATTTTCAGCAGGGTGCGCCCGTCGATCGTGGGCACTTCGATCTTGGCGCCCAGCCCGGCTTCCCACACGCTTACCGGCACGCGTATTTGGATGTCGTCACCATCGCGGTGAAAATAGGGATGGTCCTCCACGTGTGTGTTGATGTAAAGGTCTCCCGCCGGCGCGCCCATGGTGCCGGCATTTCCCTTGCCCGGCACGCGCAGCCTGGAGCCGTTGCGGGCTCCGGGCGGAATCCGCACATCCACGGTTTCCGTGTGCGCGATGCGCCCTTCGCCGTGGCACGTCGGGCAGGCGTTCTTCAGCTTTCCGCTGCCGCCGCACTTCGGACAGGTCAGGTTGAAGCGCATGGCGCCGGCCATCTGGGAGACTTGGCCGGTCCCGTTGCATTGCGGACAAGACACGGTCTGGCCGCCCGCCGACCCGCTGCCGTTGCACGTGCCGCAGACGTCGTACCGCGTGATATTGAGCCGCATCTGCGATCCCTTGATCGCCTGCCAGAAATCGATGTTCAGGCCGTACTCCAGGTCTCCGCCCTTCTCCGGCTCCGGCTGTTCGGCCGCGCCGCCTTTGAAGAACTGCGAAAAGATGTCCCGGAATCCGCCCGTGCTGCCTGTGTTGCTCGCCGACGTACGATGCCCGGCGCCCGGCGCGCCGCTTTGAAAATACTCCGAGAAGTCGAAGCCGCCAAAATCCGGCCCCGGCGGCGGCCCCGGCCCCGCGCCTCCTCCCGGCACGCCATTCTCCGAATAGAAACCGTACTGATCGTACATCTGGCGCTTCTTAGGGTCGCTCAGGACGTCGTAGGCCTCCTGCACCAGCTTGAACCGCTCTTCGGCGGCTTTGTCGCCCGGATTCAGATCGGGATGATACTTGCGCGCCAGCTTGCGATACGACTTGCGAATCTCATCCTGGGCGGCAGCCTTCGCAACGTGCAGCGTCTCGTAGTAATCGTGCTTGGGAGACATGGGATACCTGTGGCTGGTGGTCGGTGGCTGGTGAGTGGTGGATTAGACAAAACCACCAGCCACCAGCCACCACCAACTAGCCACTATTTCTTGTCGTCTACGTCTACGAACTCGGCGTCCACGACATCGTCCTTCTTCTTTTCACCGCCGCCCGCCGGGCCCCCATCGCCTCCGGGACCTGGCTGTCCGCCACCGGGCGGGGTGCCCCCTGGGCCCGAGGCCGATTTGTACATGGCCTCCGCCAGCTTGTGGCTGGCCGCGGTCAGCTTGTCGATGGCCGCGTTCAGAGGGCCGATCTCGGCGCCCTCCTGCATGGCTTTTCGCGTCTCCTGAATCGCCTCTTCGATGCTCTTCGCCTCGGCATCGCTGATCTTGGAGCGGTGCTCCTTCAACGTCTTTTCCACGTTGTAAATCATGGCGTCGGCCCGGTTGCGCGCTTCGATGGTGTCGCGCTGCTGGCGATCCTCAGCCGCATGCGATTCGGCGTCCCTGGCCATCTTATCCACTTCGTCTTTGGACAGGCCCGAAGAAGAGGTGATGGTGATCTTCTGTTCGTTGTTGGTCGCCCGGTCCTTTGCGGTGACGTTCAGGATACCGTTGGCGTCGATATCGAAGGTCACTTCGATCTGGGGAATACCTCGCGGCGCCGGCGGAATGTTGCCCAACTGGAACACGCCTAGCAGCCGGTTGTGCTGCGCCATGGAGCGCTCGCCCTGATACACTTTGATCTCTACCGATGGCTGGTTGTCGGCCGCGGTCGAGAATACCTCGCTCTTGCGCGTGGGTATGGTCGTGTTGCGTTCGATCAGCTTGGTGAACACGCCGCCCAGCGTCTCGATGCCCAGCGACAGAGGCGTCACGTCCAGCAGCAGCACGTCTTTGACTTCGCCGCCCAGCACGCCGCCCTGCACCGCCGCGCCTACCGCCACCACTTCGTCCGGGTTCACGCCCTTGTGCGGCTCCCTGCCAAACAAGTCGCGCACGATCTGCTGTATGCGCGGCATACGCGTCTGGCCGCCCACCAGGACCACTTCATCGATCTGGCTGGGGGTCACTCCGGCGTCTGCCAGAGCCTGCTTGCACGGGCCCACCGAGCGCTGCACAATATCTTCCACCATGTGCTCGAAGTGCGCCCGCGTCAATTTCATGGTCAGGTGCTTCGGGCCGGTGGCGTCCGCCGTGATGAACGGCAGGTTGATCTCGGATTCCAGCAGTGTGGACAGTTCCATCTTGGCCTTCTCCGCCGCCTCCTTAAGCCGCTGAAGCGCCATCTGGTCCTTCGACAGTTCGATACCCTGCTCCTTCTTGAACTCGGAGACAATCCAGTCCATGACGCGCTGGTCGATGTTGTCGCCGCCCAGGTGGGTGTCGCCGTTGGTGGACTTCACCTCCACCACGCCCTCGCCCACTTCCAGGATCGAAATATCGAACGTGCCGCCGCCGAAGTCGTATACCGCGATGGTCTCGTTCTTCTTCTTATCCAACCCGTACGCCAGCGCCGCCGCGGTAGGCTCGTTGATGATGCGCATCACTTCCAAGCCCGCGATTTTGCCCGCGTCCTTGGTCGCCTGCCGCTGCGCGTCGTTGAAATACGCCGGCACCGTGATCACGGCCTGCGTGACCTTTTGCCCCAGATAGGCTTCGGCGGCCTCCTTCAGCTTGGTCAGGATCATCGCCGAGATCTCCGGCGGCGAGTACTTCTTTCCGCTGATGTCCACGCGCGCATCGTTGCTCTCCCCGCGCGTCACCTTGTAGGGGACCATCTTCATCTCTTCCGTGACTTCGTCATAGCGCCGCCCCATGAAGCGCTTGATCGAAAAAACCGTGTTCTCGGGATTGGTGATGGCCTGCCGTTTGGCGACTTGCCCAACCAGCCTTTCCCCGCTCTTGGTAAACGCCACGACGGACGGCGTGGTCCGGGCGCCTTCCTGGTTCGCTATAACCGTCGGCTGCCCGGCCTCCATCACTGCGACCACGGAGTTCGTGGTTCCCAAGTCAATACCTATAATCTTTCCCATGTTTCTGAAAGCCTCCTGACGTTGTGCATTAGCACACTCCTATTATCAAACTTTAGTGTGTTATTGTCAAGCTATGCTAGGCTAGCTTTGGTGCTAAATAAACCTATATTTTGCAAGCACTTGGACTTTTATCGTTCACTTCCAGGCGGCCAATGCCTCCCGCGCACGGTCGAGCAAGATCTGCACCAATGCCGGATGCCCATCGAGCGGTGGGGTGATGCGGATCTCCACAGCGGTGTGGACACGCCCCAGTTGGTCCACCATTGCTGGAAGGTCGCGCTGCAGGTGAATCCCCAGCGTCAAGAAGTACGGCGCCACCAAGATGCGGTTCACGCCGCGCGCCGCCAGCCGAGCCACGGCCTCGGCCAAACTGGGTTCCGCCTCCAGAAATGCCACTTCCGACTGTTCGAAGCCGCCAGCGGAGGCCGCCGCTTCGGCGACTACCTTCACCGCGTCGTTGGCCGTCGCCACGCTGGACCCGTGCGCAAAGATGACAATTCCGGTGCTCACCGCTACCATATGAGCATAACAGCGTTATGATCAAGAGACTCCTGGTCGCGGTTGTCGGTATGGCGATGGGCGGATTGGTGGGCCTGCTGGTGGCCTTGCTGGGAGCCGGTAATCTGGCGATTCTCTTGGGTGCGGTGCTGGGTGGGTTGTTGTTCTCCATCGCGGCGCCCCGCATTGGGCGAGCCGCCTGAGCCGGAATCGCGTAACGGAGAAAACATGGCTTTCTGTCCGAGTTGTGGTGCGGAAGTTGAAGGACGCTATTGCGCAAAATGCGGAACGGCCGTGGATCCGGCGGCGCCTTCCGCCGGACCTGTTCCGGTGATAAACGCTTCAGGTCTGCCTGAAAATACGGCCGCAGCCCTTTGTTACCTGGGATGGTTCGTAACCGGCATTATTTTTCTGGTTCTGGAGCCCTATAACAAGAACAAGCTGATTCGCTTTCACGCTTTTCAGTCGATCTTCCTGACTGTGGTTGTGGCTATCCTCCTGGAGGCCCTCAGGATCGTCCTGCCGTGGTCCCTTTACGCTATAGTCTCGCTCCTGGAACTTGGCTTCTTCGCCCTGTGGATCTTCCTGATGATCCAGACCTATCAGGGCAAGAAGATCGCGCTGCCGGTCATCGGCGATCTGGCGGCTAAACAAGCGTAGGGGGCAGGGAAGAGTAACGGCCGCTCAAGAAGAGACGCCCCGCCGGCTGATGGCCGCCTTTTGCGCGGCGTACACCAAGTCCCGGAAGACTGCTGCTTCATAGCAGGATTTCGCCCCGCGCTTTTTGAGGATGGTTGGCAGGGCTGTCTCGACGTCGCGGTATACCGCTAGCAACTGTCTCATTTCAAGTTGACGGTCTTCGAGGACAAATGCGTTGGCGATTTGCCTGAGCACGCCTATGGGCCTTCCATCGTGGCTATAGACATCGGAGCCAGCCAGATCGCCTAAAGACTTTAGAACACGCCGGTAGTCTTTCTCGAAAATACACCAGGTATGCTGCTTCGGGTCGTGATACGAGGCCATGACGGCGAGCCCCAGTTCAAGGGGCATATTCATGCGCGGCGTCCGAGGCCGGCGAAGACCCAGTTCCACCCGGGAAAGATCCGAGGATCAGCGCGATAATGCCGATCCAAGCATCGTTCTCCTCCGGGCCAACTTGAGCGCAACACCTGGCGTCAGCCCGAACGAGCACACCCCGGAGATATAGGCTAGATATAGCGGCACGAACTGCCGGTCGTAGGGGAAATTTAGAAAGACCGCCCTGGCCTGGTGTTCAACGGGCGCGGCTTGCGGCCATTTTGTCTTTTCCTGGATGCGCTTTTCTTTGCCAGACGAAGGCCATCCTGTCGCTGTATTTCCTCCACCAGGCGATCCAACTCCTTCGCCCGCCGGGACGATATTCCCAACATCTGTGCCAGTTCGGCGCTGGGCAGAAAATCTCCCTTGACGACGATGGGTTGGCGCTTCGGCATGACCGCTCCTCTCTTCTACAGAATACCCCAGCAATCCAGCACTCTGTCCATCTCTTCGACGATCTCACTGCGCGCGGTCGCGATGCCGCCGTCTCACGATGTAGGGTGCCGCGCAGTGCGTGGTCGTGTGGGCAGCCGGCCAGGATAAGAGCGCCGAACACTTGAGTCCGGCATGGCGCCAACGCGGTCTGGCGCGGCGTGGACCGTCTGCACCACCGGATCGGGTACACTCTAGCAGTGAAGCCGCCGCTCCTCCGCCAGGCGCGAACCCTGCTCGAGCGAATTCCCCCGATGACCGGGCAGCCGGTCCGGCTGGAAATCCGCCCCGCTCTCACGGATCTGCACGGCGCGGTACACGCCGGCGCGTTTCTGCGGGAACGGCGAATCGCGTTCGACGCCGAACTGGCAGGCGACCCCCGGGAGTTCGCGCGCATCTTCGTCCATGAGGTCTTCCACTTCGTCTGGCTGCGGCTGGGCAACCCGCGCCGCTGGTCCTACGAAGAACTGCTGCGGGAGGAGTTGCGGGGCCGCGTGCGCGGCGAGCTGGGATGGTCCGCGGAATGGCGCAAGCGGGTGCTCCAGCCGGACGACGCCCGGCGCCGCACCGGGCGCTGGCGCGAATACGTTTGTGAGAGCTTCTGCGATTCGGCCGCCTGGATGTTTTCCGGCGTCCGATCGCATAAGGAATACACGCTGGCACGCCGCTTTCGGAATCGGCGGCGCCGCTGGTTCGTGCAGTCGGATGTTAGCAACCAAATCTCGATATAATCCATATAGTGGGAAACAGAAAGAGGGTTGTGCAGGTTCTCCGCCTGGGTGCGGTGCTGCTTGTCGGCTTCGCGCTGGGTTGGATGATCTACCACCGCTCGCCATCCAAGCCGGTGCATGCCGCCTCGCTCAAGCCGGATCAAGAGCGGCATGCCGCACCCGATTTCGCCCTGAAGGACGCGGATGGCAAGACCGTGCACCTTTCCGATTACAAGGGCAAGGTGCTCTTGCTGGACTTCTGGGCCACCTGGTGCGGACCATGCAAGATCGAGATCCCGTGGTTCATGGATTTCGAGCGCAAGCTCAAAGACCAGGGCTTCGCCGTGCTGGGCGTTTCCATGGATGACGATGGCTGGGACACCGTCAAACCGTTCGTCAATGAAATGGGCATCAATTACCGCATCGTGATGGGCAACGATTCCACCGCGGACAAATTCGGCGGCATCGAAGCTCTCCCGACTACGTTTTTGATCGACAGGGAAGGCAAGATCGCGGCGGTCCATGTGGGCCTGGCGAGCAAGAGTGACATTGAAAATGGTATCGAAGAACTACTGCAAACTCCCGCGAATGGCGCGAGCCGCTCTAGCGGCGTGTCTCTGCCTGGCGAGCTTGTGGGCGCAAGGTAGCGGTTACCTCACGGCGGATGCGCCCCAAAAGCTGGTGGCGAAGCGCGGCGCGGCCGCCGAGGCCAAGATCGCCGTCTCGATCCAGCCGGGTTTTCACGTCAACAGCAATACACCGAGCGACGCCTACTTGATCCCGCTGAAGCTGACCTGGACTCCCGGCGCGCTCGAGCCTGGCGAGGTGGTCTTCCCCAAGCCGCGCATGGAGAAGTACGAGTTCTCGGACAAGCCGCTTTCGGTCTTCACCGGCGATTTCGATCTGGTGGCCAAATTCAAAGTGCCGGACAGCGCCGCCGCCGGACCTGGAATCATGGTCGGGAAACTGCGCTATCAAGCGTGCAACAACAACTCCTGCTTCCCGCCGAAATCGGTGGAAGTGCATCTGTCGTACCAGATCCAATAGGCGGCTGTGGGCGCATCACGACAATTTGCGCTAGTCTTGGTCCATAGCCATGGCTGAGAGCCTCGACAGTAGCACGAAGCAACTCCTGTCCGAATATTTGGCAGAGGTCCGGCTGCTGCCAAACGAGTCCGCCAAGACCCACCGTTTTATCGCATTCGTTGGGCAGGCGTTCCCCGGTTCGGCGATTATCAGCAAGCTAACGGCGGGCATCGAGAAAGCCGTGCGCATTCAGTTGCCTGAGAAGGCCAAGAAAGGTCATATCGATTCGTACTTTGGCAACGCGGTTCTTGAGTTTGAATACTCAATCAAAGCGACGGGCAAAATCGCGGAACAGCAGTTACGGGAGTATTGTTCCGGGGTATGGGCCAAAGAGGGCAAGCCCTATCGGCCCTTGCTGGCCGTCGCCAGTGACGGTGTCGTTTGGCGGACGTACCGCCCGAGCCCTCCCTCGAATTTGGAAGAACCGCCGAAACCAGGCGATGTAACGCTGGACTTGCTTCGGGAACTCACCGTCACCGACTCCAACCTATTCGACTTCTATCTTTTCCTTAACACTCTGCTGTTCCGCATGGGGCAGGTCATCCCTTCCGCCGGGCAGTTTAAGCAAGACTTTGGAAAGGAAAGCTTGGCATATGGCGATGCGATGGAGGCGCTTCGGATGGCCTGGCGCCGGACGAGAGAACAGAAGGAACCCGATCTGGCCTACCGAAACTGGCAGCGCTATCTGGCTGTGACCTACGGGTCCCTGCCTGCTGCGGCGAGCGCCGAAGGCCAGGAGCTGACTGAACTGGAAGAGCTGTTCCTGAAGCATACCTACCTTGCTTCCGTGGCAAGGCTTATGATCTGGGCGTCGATTTCCGGTGGCAAATCAGCGAAGCCTTACGCAGAGGTCGCCGATGCGGTGCTATCAGGTGAATTCTTCCAGGCAGGTGGCCTCGCTAATCTGGTCGAAGACGACTTCTTCCAGTGGATCCGATCAAGCGCCGCAAGCGGTATGCTGCGGCTCGTATGGGACCGCATCATCGCCCAGATCGAGACCTACGATCTCAGCCGGCTCGATCAAGACGTGCTTAAGGGCGTCTACCAAGAACTCGTGGACCCGAAGGATCGGCACGATCTTGGTGAGTACTACACGCCGGACTGGTTGTGTGAGTGCGTCGTGTCGGAACTCCTGCCAAAAGCTGGCTACGTCAAGGTGCTCGATCCCGCCTGCGGCTCGGGCAGCTTCCTTCGCGCTGCCATCACGCATTTCTTGGAGCACGACACAGCTTCGGATTCGGAGCGACTACAGCGAGTGCTGGAACACGTGGTCGGTATCGATGTCCATCCACTAGCGGTCAATATTGCCAAAGCCACATATGTCCTGGCGCTGGGTCCGGTTATTCGCGCCGCGAAACGGCCTGTATTAGTGCCTGTATACATGGCGGACTCGCTGTTCCTGCCCAGCGAGGTGCGGCAAATGAAGCTTCAAGAGGACGTGCGGATAAAGGTGAAGTTTGCCGGTAAAGAGGTGCTGATGCCGGAGAGTCTGATAACGTCGCCTGACGTGTTCGACCCCGCCATCGACGCGGCTTCCCGGGTGGCACTCGACCACGCGCGTACCAGGTCGGAGGGGCCTGATGCACTGAAGGCGTACGTTCTGAAAGCGGTACCCAGCCTCAAGACGCACGAAGAACTGGCGCAGATTATTGAGGCACTGTGGTCGTACGTCATTGCTTTGGCGCAGCTTATTCGCAATCGCGACAACTCCATCTGGGCGTTCATCATCCGCAATTCCTACCGGCCTGCGATGATGCGGGAGCGGTTCGACGTGATCGTCGGTAATCCCCCGTGGCTTTCCTATCGCTACATCGCCGACCCGGACTACCAGGCGGAGATCAAGAAACGTGCCGTCGAGGACTACCGGATCGCGCCAAACAAACAGAAGTTGATGACGCAGATGGAACTGGCGACCGTGTTCGTCGCCCATTCCATGGGCTGGTTCGCTGCCAAAGGTGCAAGACTCGGCTTCGTCATGCCGCGCAGCATTCTTTCCGGCGACCAGCACGAGAACCTCCGGCTTCGCAGCTATAGCTGGCGCTGCCGGCTCCGTCTCTCGGGCTACTGGGACCTGAGGGGCGTGACCCCTCTGTTCAACGTTCCCGCATGCGTGCTCTTTGCCGAAGAAAGCTCAGATCCAGGTAGCGCCGACGATGTCCTGCCGGTAAGGGAGTGGTCGGGCAAACTTGACGACCGCGATTGCCCTTGGCCGGTCGCAAAGAAGGATCTGTCGTTTCAGGCAGGGATAGGGC
>JBEKUO010000149.1:0-12299 GCA_049514955.1 Bryobacteraceae bacterium
GCTGATGAAGGATTACGAAGAAGTAGGCGCCATGACGCTGGAAGCGGTGCGCACCATCCGCACGCCCACGCTGCTGGTCTATGGGCGCGACTCGCACTTCATCAGCTCGTATGAATATCTGCTCCAGGCGCTGCCCAACTGCAAGCCGGTGCTGCTGCCGGGAGGCGAGCATTTCGGCCCGCTGGAGCAGCCCGAGTTGCTCACCCAGCACATCCTGCAGTTCTTGAGGGCGCCCGTGAACGGGCGGGGCTTCACACCAATCCGTCCCGGCGAGGGAGAAACCGCGCTGGGTGGAGAAGCACTGCTATAGCGGTTCTGCCCGCGCCGCCGTGGCGCACGATTGAACGTGCCGCGGCGACCTTCACCGGCTCCAATCGAGGGCGTCGGGCGTATAATCTCAGGAAACTGGGCCAAGGATCGAAAATCCTGGCTCGGAGGAGGCAGGTGTGGATCAGGCAAATCGGAAGCGAACCGGGATTGCGGCCCGCGTCGGTGGCGCGCTGCAAGGGGCTGACATGAGAGTCCCGGCAGCGCTAATGACGGCGGTTCAGGCCGTTCTGGTTCTTGGGTTGGCTGGTTCACTCCTGGCGCAGAGCTCGGGGACCTTGTCCGTAAGCGCCCACATGGATATCTGGCAATCCGGGGGCTACAACGACGGTAGCGGCGGGTCGACGCCGGCGGGTTTCGCCTTTTCCGCGGCGCCAGGGCAGTCCCTCACGTTTTCGAGCGTTACGGGAAGTTGGGGCTGCGGAAATGGCGATACAAACGGGCCGGACGGAACAAACACCGGTAACTGCTATGTCGACGCAAACAACTTCACACCCAACGGCCCTTTCTCGGGTCTTCAGATGACCGATTTTAGCCGTCCTCTAGTAGGCATGTTTCTGGAAGACAGTCTTCCTACATCGGCGCCGCCTACCTTAAGGTTTTATTGGAGCGACAGCTCGCAGGGAGGCATCCAGACCAACTTCGCGACATTGAGCCCTCAAATCGGCCAAGTGTTCTTCATTGGCGATGGCAGGACCGGGACCGGCATGGGCGCCATTCAGGCGTTTAATGTCCCACCAACAGCCACGCATCTCTACCTTGGTTATGTCGACTTGTGCAACGGTGTGACGACCGGCTGTTACTCCGATAATACCGGCTCGATAACCGCAACCTTTGCGATGAGCGTCTGCAGCTTTCAGGTTTCCAACGTGACACCTCAGATACAACTGGCGGACCGGGCCTGGGCTACCCAGGCAGGCATGATGCTGAGCTGGAAGAACGGCAAATCCATCAGCGGAGCTGCCGCCACCGCGATTGCCGATAGCGTTGCGCCTCAGACCAATGTTTTCGTTACAGATTATGCTAATGGCGGCGTCTCAGGCTGCGAGGAGCTTGAGAATTGCAGTATCTCGCTGTCCGATTACACCAACTTCCTCCAGCGTTTGGGCATCACACAGGCGGACACGAGCCTCACTGCGTGCGGCTTGGCGGCGCACTTGCACGTGTACGGCCCGATGACCATCGTGACCGGCACACCTACTTCGAACCTAGTACACGCCGAGGTGCTTACCGGCGTTACCGGGAACGGCACCGTCAGTGGGGCTGCGGTCAATCTTATCGATCCGGATACCGGTACAGCGTCGTCTCGATCGCTGGAGTCTCTGCTGCTTGGTATTGAGGCCGCCGTAGCCGCGGGCTGGCCGGAATTCGTCCAGTTTCCATAGTTCGCGAAGTTGGCAAGTGCCGTCTTCAGCGTTTGGTGTCTACCGCGCGACGGTCGAGAACCTCGGCCTCAATGAGCCCGGTAGCGCGTGCGGGACCTCCGCAACGCGCCAGCGCCGCTCCCATGGAAACCGCGTTCTCGCGAAAGGAAGGCTCGTGCAGTACGCGTTCCACGGCGAGCCGCAGGCGCCTGGCTGTGGAGCGTCCAGGAGGAAGGCGCAGGCCAACGCCGGTCTCTTGCACGCGCCAAGCCAGCTCGGCCTGATCCCAGATGGATGGCAGCACGACAATGGGAATCCCCGCGCCAAGAGCGGCCAGCACCGACTCGGAATTCCCGTTTGTGACGTAGGCGCCCGCAAGAGGAAGGACGTCACTCAGCGGTGCATGCGGCTGCAGCATGACGTTGGATGCCAGCGGCCCAATGTCGAGGCCGGCCAAGTCTCTGCCGTATCCGGCGAGCAGAACGACCGACAACGGAAGGCCGGCCAGTCCACGGGCCGCCAGTTGCAGCAGGCGAGGCTCATGGGTAAACAAGGCGCCCTCATCGACCAGCACGCAAGGCCGATCTCTCGGGACATTCGCGATCCACGACGGCGGCCGCTGGCCCTCGTGCTTATCCCACAGGCAGGGCCCCACGTAGCGCACCCCGGGCGGCAGATCGCGGCGGTTATTGTCGAATTCCGGCGCGCTGGGGACCAGGTAAAGCGGCAAATCGCCGGTGAACTCATTGACGCTCACGCGCAGTGGCGCCAATCCGAATGTGCGGCGCAAGGCGTTGGCCTTGCCGCGGGTGCGCGCTGTTATGGCCAACGAAGCGCGCGCCACCAGCGAGGCAATCAGCTCCTGCATGCCAGACCGCCGGTGGGGCATGGCAACCCCCTGGATCGGACCAAAGGGCCCGGGCAGGATGCAGTGGGCCACGTGCGAAAAGGGCACCACGGGAATGCCGTCTCGTTCATGCAGGATCAGGATGGGCGCCCACATGGCGATGTCGCATATCAGCGCGTCAGCCGGCCAACGCGACAGCACCGCCTCCAGATCTCGCACCTGAGCGGGCACGGTTTCCACCAGGAACCGCGGCCACAGGCGCGTGAGTTGAGAGGGTCGTCGCCTTCCGGCGATCAGGTCGTCGACAGTGCTTGCCACCCGTCCCCAGTCCACCTCTTGAAACGGAAAGGCGCGGAAACCCTCGCGCGACAGCACGGACAGCGCGTCGCCACCGGTAAAGAAAGCGACTTCGTGGCCGCGCAAACGGGCTTCCCGCGCCAATGCGATGAACGGATGCAAGTGCGTGGGATAGGGCCAGACCGTAAAGAGCAGCCGTGCCATTTTATTTCAGGATGTAGATGGCGGCTTTCGCGAAATCCAGGCTGCGCTCTTCGATGGATTCAAAACCCGCGTCCCGGAACAACTGCTTCCACGTGTCCGCATCGACCGGTTTCTGCTGGGTGAGGTCGTGATACAAGAAGTAGTAGACGGAGATGCCGGGATGCCGCCGCATTTCCTCCACAGGAGGCCGCACGGCTTCGAAAGCGATCAGCGGCGCGCCCGGGAACAGCCGGCGGAAGTTCCGCAGGAAATTCAGCAGCACGTCCTCGCCGAAATAGAGCAGCTCGTGCAGCACGAAGAATACGGTGGCCGCGTCGATGTCTTTGAGATCGCCGGAGACCTGTTCGATCTTGGAGATATCCAGCGCGAACAAGCTGACCCGGCCTTCCAGACCGGCCTCGCGTAGAGCGCGGTTACCTTCCTCGACCGCCGATGGCGCCAGATCGATGCCGAAGCACTGGACTTCCGGATTGAGCCCGCAGAGGTTGCGTAGGAAGGCCCCATCGCCGCAGCCGAGATCGAGGATGCGCTTGTAGCCTTTGGCGTTGATAATGTCGTTCACCATCGGAAAGAAGAGCAGGTTCTCCATCTCGCCGCTGCCGCGCGCCACGAAATCCGAGCGGCGGTAAAGATCTCGCCCATAGACCTTTTGTTTGCGCAGAAGACCTTCGAGCGAATGAAAGACCTCGTCGTATCCGTAGCAGATCTCGAGCCACCCGCGCATGACCTCCACGACGCTCCGTCCTTTTTCGGACAACGCGTAACCGGAGCCGTTCCTGTCGAACATGCCCAGACAGTAGAAGGCCTCGCATAACGGCTGGAGCACGTGCATCTCCAGGTTGGCGCGGGCGGCGAACTCCTCGATATTGACGCTGGGCTGCTTCTGCATTTCGTCGATCAGTCCTACGTTGAGCAGTGCGTGCATGGTGGTGGTCTCGAGGTAGCCGCGCACCATCTCGTCCCATCCGGTACGGTAGGTCTTTTGCAAGCGCAGCATATAGGGAAGGCCGAAGCGGTGAACGGTTTTAGCTAATTCCAACAAGGTATTTTCCTCCGATTCTCTGTAGTTTAGCAGATTCCGGGAATTACAGGAGTGGGCAGCTCCACGCGATTACCAATGGGAACGATTCCGGTACTGGTACCGGTTCGCGTCAGAACCGGCCGTTTGTGTTGATTTCCAGATCATACGGGTCTAAACTCTGATTTTGTAAGGAGACGACGATGACCTGTTTTCACTCCCGCAAGATCCGCGCGATGGCCCTGGCCGCAGCCATGTGCTGCCTGGCAACTTCACAGAGATTGTCCGGCGCGAATCCGTCGGCGGCGACGAACGTCACCTATACCGCGTTCGGCACCTTCGGCACCACGCCGATCGCGGGGAGTGACCTGTTCAAGCTGGCAGGCCAGCCCTTCAGCATCGGCATCGTGGCCAGCGAGGCGCTCGTGTCCAAAAACCACGGCGCGCAGTGGGCGGTGTACAGCGGCCTGAAGATGTCGGGCGAAGTGCAAACCAGGCTGCTTCCAACGCCGGTGACGATCTCGAACAGCAGCACGAATGTGGCGCTGGCGTTCGGCAATCCCAGCTACGATGTGTTCCTGCTGGGTACTCCGGTAAAGATAGCCGGCATGACGGTCACGATCACGGCGAACATCACCATGCCGAAGGGCACCATCGTCAACGACCACATTCTGCCTTTTGCAGCGCCGGTTTCGCTCAGCGCCGCAAACGCGACTGTAACGTATGCGGACGGAACCTCGTCCACGACTCTGGCCGTCGTCAACGGGACCCTGAGTACCAGTGTTCCGCCTGCCACGACGGCCGCGCACTTGGTCCTGCACACGGCGGGGGCGCAGGCCATTACAGCCCATCGGGACGGGACGCAATCGGTGCGATCCATCTCCACGGAGTTGGTGGACCTGGGAGCGCCGGAAGACGTAGTGGCGCTGCAGTTCTATGCCTCGGGCGTGCGGGATGCCTCGGAGGTTCGCGTGCAGATCGCGGGAACGGACGTGCCGGTGCTCTATGCCGGAGCGGCGGGGCACTTCCCGGGGTTGGACCAGGTGAGCGTACAACTGCCTCGCAGCCTGGCCGGCAGCGGCGACGTGGAAGTGGTGTTGACGGTGGATGGCCAGACAGCCAGCCCCGTACACATCCGCATCCAGTAGCCGCTAGCGCAGGCTCTCAGCCTATGTTGCGCTGTGCTGCGTCCGACGTCTCGTTCGCGTCTCCTGCCGCCTTGGGCGAGGGGTGGGTTTGGGTTCGTTTCGTCGTTTATTGGGAGGGCCCCCACGCAGGGCCAGCGCATTTCAGGAGACGTTCGCGCTGCCTCAGTCGCGAAAGCGCCCGCCGCGCCCGGTGACGATCAATGGCGCTCGGCCAGCAAACGCTCGCGTTCGAGGGCTTCGTGCAGCAGCGACTTGATGTAGGTCTGGTACGGCAATCCCTTTTTCTCGGCGAGGCGCTGCGCCAGTGCGATGTCGGGCTCGGGCAGTCGAATCGATAAGAGGCGCGAGAGCACGCGATGAAGGGGGTGTTCCGGATGTTCGTGCACCCTCACCCAGCCGGCGCGATCCTTCACCTCCGGAATATCGCTCGTGTCGATTTGGTCGTCGGGCAATGCCGCCAGGCGCTTCAAACGATCGCGTTCCGCTTTCGTAATTCTGCGGTTCTCGATCTGCTCTATAGTCCGGGTTACCATTCTGGCCCGATTCTCATTCGCCTTCTTCATACAACATCCTTTCGTTAGGCGTCGCCTTGCGGGCTGAAATGATGCGGATGATCGCGCCCAACCCTTCTTCCCTTACAGTATGGACGAACAGCGGAATGCGGCCCACGTAACCAATGGCGTGCAGCCGCTGTTCGCCCTCAACCACGCGGTCTCCGCGAACGATTACGTGCGGATCGCTGAAGACTCTTCTCGCCTGGTCGAATCCGACAGCATGCTTCGCAATATTCGCGCGGTCTTTGGCGCCGTCCCACTCGAACCGCACCGTCATCCCGATTCATTGTAGTATATACGGCGTAGCTACAGCCGTTGGACGACATGGGAAGGCGGGTCGTGGGGATTCGCGAGCTGCCAGTGGCCGGGTGGGCGATGGTGCCTTATTGTCCCATTTCGGGGCCAGTCCAGATTCGAGTAGTGTCCAGACGTTGCGTTGACCGGGTGCCGGCGCTTCCCCGGATTCATCAGGGTTTGCAAGTTGGGCCGGCGATGAAAGCCGGAATACCGATCCCGTCTGATCCCACGTGAATTACGGAACGCTGGGTAAACTCTGATAACCTAAGCGGGATCGGTGAATCTGCCGATTCCTCTTTTTGGGACTATGAACAGGCTCTACTACCGCGACAATCTCACCGTCCTTCGGGGCGTCTTAGACGATGAAAGCGTGGATCTGATCTACCTGGACCCGCCGTTCAACAGTCAAGCCACGTACAACGTTCTTTTCCGGAGCACGGCCGGCGAGAAATCCCGCGCACAGATCGAAGCCTTCGAGGATACCTGGCACTGGGGAGACGAAGCAGAACTGGCTTTCGATGGGGTGATGTCTGGTGGGAACACGGAAGCCGCCGAGATGCTACGTTCTATGCGGTCATTCTTGAAAGAGAACGACATGATGGCGTATCTGTCCATGATGGCAGTGCGGTTGTTGGAACTTCATCGTGTGCTGAAGTCGACTGGCAGTATGTATTTGCACTGCGATCCTACGGCGAGCCATTACCTCAAGGTTCTGATTGACGCAATCTTCGGCGCGGCAAATTTCAAGAACGAAATCATCTGGAAGAGAACTAGCGCGCACAGCAGTACACGTGGTTATGGAGCCGTTCACGATACAATTCTGTTCTACGGAAAGAACGATTCATTCGTCTGGAACGACCAGTATGGGCCATACGATTAGCAATACGTGGAATCATTTTTTACGCACGTGGACGACAAAGGACGCCGCTGGCGCCGTACGGATTTGACCGGGCCAGGGGTGAGACGCGGCGATTCCGGACTTCCTTGGCGGACGTATAATCCTACGTCGAAGGGACGGCACTGGCAGCCGCCGTCCTACTTCTACGACAAGTACCGGGAACTCGCCAACGAGGATCTCGCAAGGTATCCCTTGATCGAACGGCTCGAAAAGCTGGATGACGTTGGGTTGATTCATTGGCCAGAGAAGGCCGGCGGCATGCCACAGGGACGGCGTCTTCTGGAGGACGCTAAGGGTATTCCACTGCAGGATGTTTGGACAGACATAAAGATCATGCACAACCTAGCGGCAGAAAGGCTGGGGTATCCCACACAGAAACCACTGGGACTGTTGGAGCGGATTATCAGCTCCAGTTCCAAGAAAGGGGATGTGGTTCTCGACCCTTTCTGCGGATGCGGAACCGCCGTCCACGCGGCGCAAAAACTGAAACGCGAGTGGATCGGCATCGACATTACGCACCTTGCCATTTCGCTGATCGAGAAACGGCTCAAAGACGCCTTCCCTGGCATCAAGTACGAAGTACATGGTACGCCGAAGGATCTAGACGGCGCGCGGGATCTGGCAATGAGGGACAAGTATCAATTCCAGTGGTGGGCTGTCTCACTTGTAAACGCAGTCCCGTTTGCAGGCAAGAAGAAGGGCGCGGACACCGGCATTGACGGACTGATCTATTTCAAGCCTGAAGGCAAGATCACTGAGAAGGCTATCGTTTCGGTCAAGGGCGGCGACAACGTGAACGTGGCAAGAGACCTGGCGCACGTTGTGGACCGCGAAACGGCCAAAATCGGCGTATTCATAACCTTGGCGGAACCAACTGGACCGATGCGGAGGGAAGCGGTCAAGGCTGGGTTTTACCAGACCTGTACGGCAAGTACCCCAAGATCCAGATCCTGACGATTCGGGAGTTGTTCGAGGGCAAGCAGCCGAACATCCCGCTTGTGGAATCTTCGTTCAAAAAGGCCCCGAAGGAGTCTCGAGGAGATCAGGACGGCTTACCGTTTTAGGCCGCAAATACTGTCCAGACGCTCTCCGCCCAGCAGCCCGCACCAGCGGTCGAAGACCGTCTCCGCCACTTCCGCCAGTCTGGCAGCATTGGCGTAAGCATCGATCGGCGCCTGCGCCTCGCGGAGAGCGCCGCAACCTGCGTCCTGGCGGCACCAGTCTTCGATCATCTCCGGCGTGACTTCGAGGTGAAACTGAAAGCCGTACACGTTGCGGTGGATGCGGAACGCCTGGTTCCGGCAGGCGTCCGAATACGCCAGATGCTCCGCGCCATCCGGCAGATCGAAGGTTTCGCCATGCCACTGAAAGACTGTTTCCGGATGGGAGAAGCCGCTCAACAGCGGGTCGGCCGGCGCGGCGGCGGCGAAGTAGAGCGGTGTCCAGCCGATTTCTTTTACCGGATTGCGGTACACCGCGGCTCCCAGCGCACGCGCGATCAACTGCGCGCCCAGGCAGATACCCAGGACCGGAATGCCGCGCTGGATGGCATCCCGGACCGCGCGCATCTCCTGACGCAGCCAGGGCAGATCGTCATTCACCGACATGGGGCCGCCCATCAGAATCAGCCCCGCGACTTCCGCTAAATCCGGGACCGGCTGTGGGTTCGCGTAGAGATCCAAATAGCGGCAGGCGATACTGTGCCGCTCGAGCGCGCCGCGGATCAGTCCAATATCTTCCAACGGGGCGTGGCGGAAAGCCAGAACCTGCATGCGGTCAGTGTAGCGGAATCAGTTCTTCACGGGGCCGCTGGCTTGCGCCATCTGGAAGTGGCTGAGGCTCTGCTCGTAGCGGGACACCCCGCGATACAGCGCTTCGGCCAGCCGCTGCCGGTGCTCCGGTTTTTTCAGCAGGGCCTCTTCCTTGGCGTTGCTCAGAAAGCCGATCTCGGCCAGCACAGAAGGCATGGAGGCGCCGATCAGCACCACGAATGGCGCCTTTTTGACGCCGCGGTTTTTGATGCCCGGATTGTAATGGGCGGCAAAGGCGAACAGAGAAGCCTGTACGCGGCCGGCGAATTCCTTGGATTCCTCGGCCTTGTCTTGCAGGGTGATTTTCTGGATCAGGTCGCGCAACTCGAAAATGGACTTATCGGACGCGGCGTTTTCGCGGGCGGCCACTTCCAGGGAATCCTTCGAATTGGTGAGATTCAGATAATAGCTCTCCACGCCGCCGATGCGCGGATACGGCGATGAATTGGCGTGAATGGAGAGGAACAGGTCCGCCTTCTTTTCGTTGGCCAAGGCAGTACGGCCCTCGAGCGGGATGAATGTGTCGTCGGTGCGGGTGTAGACCACCTCGCTGCCCATGCGGGACTCGATGAGCTTGCCCAGGCGGAGCGCGACGTCGAGCACCAGGTCTTTCTCCATGAGCCCGGTGGGACCGACGGTGCCCTGGTCGTGTCCGCCATGGCCGGGATCGAGCACCACGCGCCGGATCTTGAGACCTAGCGCGCGCGTCAGCGAGTTGGCGCCATCGCTGGCGATCTTGGCCGCGCGGCCGGAGTCGGCAGGCAGGACGGGCGGAGCGATGGCCGGCGGAGCGCTTTTGTCGGGGCTTGATGCGCTTGTCGTGGCGGAACTGCGGGCCGCCGGGACGTCCTTGGGACTTGGCCCGGTGGCGGGAGCGTTGGCGGGCGGCTTGGAGACCGGTTCGCTTCTGGCTGTCGTTACAGAGGGCGGAGGCGGCAACGGCAACGGCTTTGTGGCGGGCAGCGCCGGCGGATTTCCCGCAACCTTAGGCCGCAGTTCGATGACCAGTCTGGCCGGATTGGAAAGTTGATTCGCAGTGTAATCCGCGGCCTGTTCCAGGTCCAGAACGATGCGGGTCACGCCGGGCTTAGTCTCGGCAACGCGCACGCGTTTCACCAGCTTGTCGGTCACATCCGCAGAATAGATGCGCCGGCCCGCGAAGTTAGGCCGCGCGCTGGAGATATCGAAGAAGACGCGCTCTGGAGTGGGCACGCGTTCCGCGTGGTATTCAAATTCGCCGTTGACCTCGATCACCACGCGGGTGGCCTCGCTGAGCGACCAGCAGCGCACGGCAGTGACTTCAAGCTCCGCCCCGGGGGTCTGCCCTCCCAGGCCGGCCGCCAGCAGCGTGAAGAGCGGGATGAGCGTGCGGGTCATCGAGCGTCAGCGCGAAATATAGTAGACCTTCCCGTCGGCGTCCATCACTTCCCGGATAGGGTTATAGACCGGGCTCGTGGCCGCCGGTTCGGCGGCGCCTTTAGTTTGGACGGCGGATGGATGCGTTCCGGTTTCCCGAGGCGCCGCGGCGTCCTGCAGCCGCTGGCGCACCTTGCTCACGTAGTTCCGCGTTTCCGGGAATGGCGGCACGCCGCCGTAGCGCGAAACAGCGCCTTCGCCGGCATTGTAGGCGGCCAGCGCCAGGGCGTCGTCGCCCTTGTAAAGCTCCAACAGGTATTTCAGGTAGCGCGCGCCACCCTGGATGTTGTCCGCCGGGTCGAAAACGTCGGACACGCCGAACCGGCGCGCGGTGGAGGGGATCAGTTGCATCAGGCCCTGCGCGCCTTTTGGCGAAACCGCGTACTGGTTATAATGGCTCTCCACCTGGATCACCGAATGGATGAGCTCGGGTGAAAGCTGATTTTCCCCGGCGATACGCGCGACCGTTTCGGCGAGGGGAACGCTGTCTGAAGGGGTCTGGGCGGCTTTCCCGGAGTGCGCGGGCACCACGCTGCGCACGAGGCGCCCCGTGCGCGGGTCCGGCCGCACTACCGAAACCGTTCCGCCGGAGGGCGCGGAAACTTCGGCGCCCTGCGACAACGTCACCGCGATTGCGCACATGCAGCCAATTATAAAACAATTTCGCACGGTATTGTTTTGATCCTTTCCACAAGCATACCGCCCGGCGCCGAAAATGGCTGTTACCGTCAATGTTATCATTTTCCTGTGAGCAGGGCTGGATTCGTGCTGGCGGGCGGGCGGAGTTCCCGTATGGGTCGGGACAAAGCCCTGCTGCCCTTCCGCGGGGGCGCACTGGCCGGCCATGTCGCCTCCGTAGTGGCCGCCGCCGCCGGACGCGTTACGCTGATCGGAGATCCGGAGAAGTACGGGCATCTGGGCTACCCGGTGATCCCGGACCGCAGTCCCGGCGAAGGCCCGGTGGGTGGGATCGAGACCGCCCTCAGCTTCACCGCCTCGGATTGGAACCTGGTGCTGGCGTGCGACATGCCCGCCATCTCCGTGGATTTCCTGCGCGGCTTGCTGGATGCCGCCGAACGCTCCGCGGCCGACGCGCTGGTCCCGGCCGGACCCTCCGGACTCCTGGAGCCCCTCTGCGCGGTGTACCACCGGCGTTGCGCCGCGCGGTTCCGCCGCGCGCTCGATGCGGGCGTGCGCAAGGTGACCGAGGCGCTCGTTGGTCTCGAGGCCGCCACCTGGACTGTGAGCGATGCCGCCTGTTTTGAGAATCTCAACACCCCCGAGGAATGGGCCTATTATGACGCCCACTGAACAATATCCGCATTACATCGAATTCCGCCACGTCTATAAGACGTTCGATAAGCCTGTTTTAGTCGATAGCAACTTTCACGTGAACGCCGGAGAGACGGTGGCCATCATCGGCCGCAGCGGCGTCGGCAAATCCGTGACGCTCTCGCATATCATGGGCTTCCTGAGACCGGACAGCGGCCGAGTGATCGTGGCGCATGAAGACATCACGGATTTTCCGGAGTCGGAGATGCGCCGCATCCGCAAGAAAGTGACCATGGTGTTCCAGTCCGGCGCGCTGTTCGACTCGCTGACGGCGGGCGAGAACGTACTGTTCTCGCTGGAGCTGCGCGAGGACTACAACGAGCAAAACAAGGAAGACGTGGTCAACGGGCTGCTTTCGATGGTGGACATTCTAGAGGCCAAGGATACTTATCCGGCCGATCTGTCCATGGGCTACAAGCGGGCCGTGGCGATCGCCCGCGCACTGGCCGCGCAGCCCAAGTGCGTGCTTTACGATGAACCCACCACGATGGTGGATCCCATCATGTCCGACCATCTCAGCGACATGATGCTGCGGCTGAAGAAGCAGCTCCAGTTGACTTCCATCGTGGTGACGCACGACTTGGACCTCATGTATAAGGTGGCCGATCAGGTGGTGTTTCTGTTTGAGGGCAAAGTGATCTTTTTTGGCCCGCCGGCGGATCTGGTGAAGTCCAACCATCCGCACGTGCAGGAATTTTTGGAGATGGACCGGGTAGCGTAGACGCGCGGGCGAAGAATTTGAAACCGCCGATGCACGGCGATTTATGCCGATCTTTCTATTCCCAT
>JBEKUO010000150.1:0-12222 GCA_049514955.1 Bryobacteraceae bacterium
GATCGTATCTGGATACTTGCAATCCGACTGAGGTGTTGGCCGATAAATCCGGCGCCGCCGCGATTGCGGAGGTTGTTCCCGAGATTCGCGCGCGAATGGGGGTGCTAGAAGCACCGCCGCCCCTCGAGCCCGCGCAAGCGCGGTTCCGCCTCTTTGAAAGCGTCACCGCTTTTCTAAGAAACGCCAGCCGCACCAAACCACTGCTGCTGATCCTGGATGACCTGCATTGGGCGGATGCGCCCAGCCTGCTGCTCCTGGTCTTTCTAGCCCGCGAGCTTCGATCCGCCAGAATGCTGGTGGTCGGAACGTTTCGGGACATCGCCTTGGCGAGGCATCATCCGCTGGCGCGCGCGTTGGGCGACCTGGCACGGCTGGGCGTAGGCGACCGCATCCCGTTGGGAGGGCTCTCCGAAGCCGATGTCGCGCGATGCATCGAGATCTCAACCAGAAGCACGCCGTCACCGGCTCTGGTAAAAACCGTCTACACCCAGACCGAGGGCAACCCGTTCTTCGTAAGCGAGGTGATCAAGCTGCTGACCTCGGAAGGCAGACTGAAAGCCAAAGGGGAGGCCAGTACCTCGGGCATGCTCATGCCGCAGAGTGTGCGCGAGGTCATTGGGCTGCGGCTGAACCACCTTTCGGAGGATTGCAACAAGGCTCTGGCAACGGCGTCCGTCGTGGGTTCGGAATTCAGCGTGAGTGTGCTGCAACGGGTGAGCGATCTGCCCGCGGACCGGCTGCTGGAGGTACTGGACGAGGCGGTCGCCGCGCGAGTCGTCAACGAACTGCCGCAGGCCGCCGGACAGTTCACCTTCTCGCATGCTCTGATCCGCGAGGTGTTGTATGAGGAATTGGGGGTAAATCTCCGGGTGCGCCTGCATCGCCGGGCCGGCGCCGCCCTGGAAGAGATGTACGCGTTCGAATTGGACGAGCATATTGACGAACTGGCCAATCATTTTCTGCGGGGCGCAGCGGGCGGCGATGTGGACAAGGCCATCGAATACGCGATCCGCGCCGGCCGGCGGGCATCCAGCCGGACCGCGTATGAAGAGGCCGCGGCCCATTACGAGCGGGCGCTGGAAGCGCTCGAGGCCCATCGGCAGGGCAATGAGATTCGCCGCTGTGAGCTCTTGCTGGCGATCGGAGACGCCCTTAAAAAGGCCGGTGACATCGCTCGGGCGGGTGAGATTTTGGAGCGCGCGGCGGATTGCGCCCGCCGGTCGGCGCAGTGGGAATCGTTGGCGCTGGTCGCGTTGACTATGGCAGCCCTTCTGCCCACCTCCGGCACAATCGACGATACCCCCCTCCGGCTGCTACTGAACGAAGCGCTCGGCAAGTTGCCGCCCCAAGATAGCGCCATCCGAGCCAGTGTGCTGGCCCAGTTGTCGGCGTCGCTGTACTACCCGCTCGAGCGCCGCGTGCCGCTTAGCCTGGAGGCAGTGGAAATGGCCAGGCGCGTCGGCGATCCCAAGGCGCTCATCAGCGCACTGTACTGCCGGCACAGCGCCTTGATATTGACCGACGATCTGGAGGAGCGGCGGCAGGCCGCTCTGGAGATGCTGCGTATCTCGGAGGCGGCTGGGTCCAAGGAGACCATGCTGCGCGCCTGGTATCGGCTGATTGTCGATGCCATGGAGATGGGGGATATGCGTGCGTTGGATGAGGCCATCGAAACCTATGCGCGCCTGGCCGGAGAGATCCGCCAGCCTTCGTATCTGTGGATGGTGCCTTTTTTCCGCGGCAATAAGGCTCTACTGCAAGGACGCTTCCAGGAGTGCGAGCGCCTGGCGCAGGAGGCGCAGGCTATCGCGAACCGCGTCGAGGACCGTATCGTTCCCATGTTCCTCGCTAGTCAGATGACGCTGCTGCGCGTGGAACAGGGCCGCGCCGCAGAACAATTGCAACCGGTCGAGAGCATTATTCAAAAATACCCGATGATCCCCGGCAACCGGTCGACCCTCGCTTATCTCTATGCTCTTCTCGGCCGGCTGGAGGAAGCGCGTAGAGAACTGGAGCGGGTCGCGGCCAACAACCTCGCAGGCTTTCCTCGTGAAGGAAGCTGGATTGTTGTGCTTGCCAGTCTGTCCTGGGTCTGCTGGGCGGTGAAACACGCTCCACTGGCCGGCGTCATATATCCGTTGCTGCTGCCTTACGCCACGCGCAACATCACGACGGGCAATGCCGGTGTCGGCTGCGGGTCCGTGTGGCGTGGGCTGGGGCTCTTGTCTGCCAGCATGTCCCGCTGGGATGAGGCGATCCATCACTTCGAGGAAGCGATTCAGATGAACGGCCGGATGGGCGCGCGCCCCTTCGAGGCAGGCTCCAAGCACGAACTGGCTGAGGTGCTACTCGCGCGCGGCGCCCCAGGCGATCGCGAGCGCGCGATGCGGCTGGACGATGAGGCTCTCGCCGTCGCCATGGAGCTCGGGGCAGCAGGTCTGGAGAAGAGGATTAATCTGACCAAGTCCCAGGCGCATTGAAGTGGGGCAGGCGCTTTCTCCTGCCAACGTCGATCCCTCTAATACTTAGGCACGCTAGGATCGACTTTGTCGCTCCACGCCAGAATCCCGCCCTTCATATTCCTGGCGCGAAACCCCGCTTTCTTCAAAAAATCGACGGCCTTGGCGCTGCGCATCCCACTCTTGCAGTGCGCCACGATCTCATCCGCGGTGTTCAGTTCATTCACGCGCTTCGGCAGTTCCCCCAGCGGAATCAGCTTCGCATAAGGGATGTGGCAGATCTGGTATTCATGCGGCTCGCGCACGTCGATCAGGACGAACGGGTCGCCGCGATCGATCTTGGCCTTCACTTCCACCGGATCGATGTCGCCTTCGAAAGCCTGTTCCACTGCGGCCCCCTGTTTCGGTATACCACAGAACTGCTGGTAGTCGATCAGTTTGGTCACCGTGGGATGATCGCCGCACACCGGGCATTCCGGATTCTTGCGCAGCTTCAACTCTCGGAAACGCATCGCCAAGGCGTCGTAAAGCAAGAGGCGGCCCACCAGCGGATCGCCGATGCCCAGGATCAGCTTCACCGTTTCGGTGGCCTGAATCAGCCCGATCGTGCCCGGCAGAATTCCAAGGACGCCGCCCTCGGCGCAACTCGGCACCAGACCGGGCGGCGGCGGCTCCGGATACAGGCAGCGGTAGCACGGCCCGCCCTCGTAAGCGAACACGGTCGCCTGCCCTTCGAATCGGAAAATCGAGCCATACACGTTCGGCTTTCCGAGCAGCACGCAAGCGTCGTTCACCAGGTAGCGCGTGGGGAAATTATCCGTGCCATCCACGACGATGTCGTAATCCCGCAGAATGTCGAGCGCATTCTCGCTCGATAGAGCCACTTCATGCTTGTCGATGCGAACGAACGGATTGATCTCGCGCATGCGGTCCGCGGCCGAGTCCAGCTTCTTGCGGCCCACGTCGCTGGTGCCGTGGATCACCTGGCGCTGCAGGTTGGTAAAGTCCACCACATCGAAATCCACGATGCCAATCCGGCCAACGCCGGCGGCGGTCAAATATAATCCGAGCGGCGCGCCCAACCCGCCGGTCCCCACCAGGAGCACCTTGCTGGCCTTCAGCTTGAGCTGGCCTTCCATGCCGACTTCCGGCATGATCAGGTGCCGGCTGTAGCGCAGAATCTCGTCCTTCGACAGAGCCTCCGTGGTTGGCTCCGGCGGCGCCGCGACGGCCCCCCCGGCGATGCTCGGCACAATCGAAACCGTGTCGCCATCCTTGACTGGCGTGGCGTCCTTCTGCAAATAGCGTATGTCTTCGTCGTTCAGGTACACGTTGACGAAGCTGCGCAGCTTGCCTTCGTCGTTGAAAAGCTGCCGCCGCAGGTCCTGATATTGCGCGGTGAGGGCGCTCAGCACCTCGCCCACCGTCGCGCCGCTCAGTTCCACGGAATCCTGTTTGCCTGCGTACTGCCGCAGGGGTGTGGGAATCAAAATCTTGGCCATTTCAGTAACTCAACTCCTCGCGTTCCGCCTTGGTCTGCTCCGCGTCCGGCAGCCAGCTATTGGCGTGATTGAATTCGCCGTTCCGCACGGAGAGCACTACAAAAGAATACCAGGGACACGAGTTCTTCAGGTCTGTTTCCGAGAAATAGGCGTCGCAGTCGGGATGCGAATGGTAGATGCCGACCAAATCCATATGGCGGCTGCGCGCTTCTTTGTCGGCTTTGAGCAGATCCTCGGGCCGCAGCTCGTAGCGCCGTTCGCGGCCGCCCTCATAAGCGTTCTCCAGCGGCAAGGCGATGCGAACGGTTTTCTGCCCATCCTCGACAGATCCCAGCATGGCCCCGCAGCATTCGTTCGGATACGCCGCGCCCGCGTGGGACACCATCTCCCGCCAGGCGTCCGGTTCGATGCGAATCATTCCTCGTCCCAGAAATGGTCGCTGAGGTACTTCTCGGCGCTGTCGCAGAGCATCGTTACGATCATTCCGGTGCGGCCCTCCGCCTGCAGCTCCCGCGCGATCTGTAACGCCGCAACCACGTTGCATCCCGAAGAAATCCCTACCAGCAGCCCTTCTTCGCGCGCCAAGCGGCGCACCATCGAGTAGGCTTCCTCGGTCTCCAGCCAGATATTGCCGTCGGCGAGCGTGGGATCGTAGATGCCGGGCACGATGGCGGTAGGCATATGCTTCAATCCTTCCAGGCCGTGGAAGCTGCTGGAAGGCTGCCCGGAGTAGCATTTCACTTCCGGCAGATCGCGGTGCAGGCGGCGGCTCACGCCCGTGAACGTGCCGCTGGTGCCCATGGCCGTCACGAAATGCGTGAGCAGGCCGCTGGTTTGTTCGATGATCTCGCGGCCGGTGGTCTCGAAATGCGCTCTCCAGTTCGCCGGATTGTTGTACTGATCGGGGTAGAAGTAACGGTCGGGGTCGGCCTCGTAAATCTCGCGGCATTTAAGTATGGCCCCGTCGGAGCCCTCGCCCGGATCGCTGAAAACCATCTCCGCGCCGTAAGCTTTCAGGATACGCTTCCGCTCGATGGAAACGTTGGCGGGCAGGCACAGCTTCACTTTATAGCCGCGCGCCGCGCCGATCATGGCATAGGCGATGCCGGTGTTGCCGCTGGTGGCATCCAAGATCGTGCGCTCGGGGTGCAAGCGGCCGGAGCGCTCGCCATCCAGAATCATGTTCAGGCCGGCGCGATCCTTGACCGAGCCGCCAGGATTGAAATACTCCGCCTTGGCGTAGATCGCGACGCCGGGGACCTCGCGGCCGATCTTCTCCAACCGCAGCAGCGGGGTGTTGCCGATGGTGGAGAGAAGCTGCTGCCCCTGGGTTCGCAGAAGATTCGGGATCGCGACTACTTGTGCCATAGACACTACCTTGGATTAGCCAACAGTGCCCCAGGATGCAAGTTCGTATCTGGATGCACCAGAAGGGTTTGCCACTCGCCCATTATACCAATCCCGGTAAACCCTGTCAAGATTAGGGTGATTGCGTGGCGCAGGCACTCCGGCGCAAGCGTGCGAATGCGTCAAGGTGAGTTTTTGGGGAGGTCCGTGCGGAGGTGGGGCAGCCCATCCTGGCTTGGCGCCACCCTTCAGCCGGGCGACTGGATTCCCGCCCAGCCCGAAGGCGCCGCCTGAAAGGGTGCCAGGTCGGTTTCTAACACAGTAGGACTAACTTCGTGGCGTCTGAACGGCGGTTCCGTTCGCGCTCAGTTCTTGTTCCGCCCTAAGCCAGTGCTCTTCGTGCGTGCCTTCGGGACAGCCGTTTTCTTGCCAGTGAGCGTAAGCCCGCGCGGCAATGTCTTCGTGCGTGGGGTGAGCCTTGCTGGACGCCGCTGGCGGTTTCTGAGCTGACCGGGTCGCTTGTTTTGCCATAGCAATCTTCCTTTCGTGTGGGGCGGACTCGGCCCGCCCCTGCCGTGTGCAAGTGAGCCTTACTTTCAGGCCGCGACTGTTGCGGCGATCTGGTGGAACGTCGAATTACCAACTTCGTAAGCCTGAACCCTCGGAGTACCTTCGACGAACTTATTCAGGTTCTTCATAACTTCGGTATAGCCGGTCCTGGCGTAGGCCTCGGCATTTTCCTTCTTATCCCACAAGCTGATCCCGACCGCTTCCGTGCCGTCCGGAGCGAGGAACGTGAGTTCGCCTTGAAAGCCTGCTTGCTTTCGAAGCGTCGGAATGGTTTCGTTCTCGATCTGCTTGGTGAATGCCACAGAGCTGTTGGGCTTAAGGCGAATAGATACGTTACGAGCAAACATTGTCAACCTCCTCGGTTGTGGTTTGGCTAAGAGGAAAAAGAGAGAATCTCAGATTGCCTGACTTAGATCAGATGATCTGATGAGTGCAGCAGAATTGCTCAGTCACCAACTAGTGTGGGCTGATGCAACATGCTTGTCAAGCGGAAATGCGCAATATTTGCAATAACTTGCCGCGTTCACTCATTCTAATCGACTTCCATTTTGGAAGAGAGTTTCGAAACTGTTGGCGATCGGAATGCGGCCAAACTCTAACGGACCATTGATGGCCGAAATTACGGACTTACCGAATAGGTGCGTAGCGCCAGAACTCACGCTCGGGGCCGCCCAAGCTGTTTTTGAGAAAGCGGCCCCCGCAGCCCCAAGCCTCTCGCTACAATACCCTGAGTGATCCAATCGGTCAATGGCGGACGGCAGCTTCTCGACGAGATCGAGAACACGCCCTGCCCCGCCCCGCGTCTATGGTGGCTCGGGCATAGCGGCTTCGCGCTGAAGTACCGCCAAGCCATCATCTACGTGGATCCGCTGCTCTCCGCCGACTGCCCCAACCGGCTGGTGGCGCCTCCGTTCGCCGGCGCGGAGGTTACGCATGCCGGCCTGGTCTTGTGTACGCACGCGCACGCCGGCCATCTGGACCCCGGAACGGCAGCCGCCATCCTGGCCGCGTCGCGCCGCGCCAAGGTGGTGATTCCGATGAGCGTCGCAGCGCATGCCCACTCGCTGGGCATCGAGTACCATCGCATGGTCACCACCAATGCCGATCTCCGCGTGGAGTTTCTGGACGATCGCATCTATGCCGTACCCTCGGCGCATCCCCAGCTCGATTGGACGCCGCTCGGCGGCTATCCGTATCTCGGATATCTCGTGCGCTTCGGGTCCTACACGATTTACCATGCCGGCGATGGCATGCCTTACGACAGGCTCGCCGAACGCCTGCGGCCGTACAACGTAACGGTGGCGCTCCTGCCGATCGGCGGAGCCAGAAACTTCACAATCCCGGAGGCCGCGCAACTCGCCGGGCAGATCGGCGCCGAGTGGCTGGTCCCCATGCACTACGACATGTTTCCCGGATGCGCCGTCAATGTAGACCGCTTCATCGAGCACCTGCTCGAGCACCATCCCGCGCAACGCTTCAAAGTCTTCGAATGCGGGGAGGGCTGGTCGATTCCGGCGGAGTGAGGGTGTTGGGTTCTGGGTGTTGGGTTGTGGCGTAGCCATCGCAAACGGTTGAAGCGTTTGCCATCACCCACCACCCACCACCCAGAACCCGTCCCGCGCATCCGTTACAATCGTAAGACCCATGCCCAACGCCCCCGCGGCCATCGAAGTCCGCGACCTGGTAAAGCGCTACGCCAAAGCCAACTTCAACGCCGTCGACGGCGTCACGTTCAGCGTCCGCCCGGGCGAGATTTTCGGCCTCCTCGGACCCAACGGCGCCGGCAAAACCACCACCATCGGCGTGCTCATCACCAGCGTGCTGCCGACCTCCGGCACGGCCGCCATCATGGGCCTCGACGTGGCCGCCGACCCCATCGGTATCAAGCAGCGCATCGCCGTGGTCCCCCAACAAAGCAACCTGGACCGCAGCCTCAAGGTGCGCGAGATCCTCACGTTTCATGCCGCCTACCACGGCGTGCCGCGGCGCGAGCGCGACGAGCGCGCCGATGCGCTGCTAAACGAATTGGGATTGGGCGAGCGCAAGAACGACCGCGTCAGCCGCTACTCCGGCGGTATGGCGCAGCGCCTCATGATCGCCCGCGCCCTCATGCACGCGCCCGACGTGCTGTTCCTCGATGAGCCCACCAACAACCTCGACCCGCAGTCGCGCCTGTTCCTCTGGGACCGCATTCGCGCATTGAACGCGCAAGGCCTCACCATCCTACTCACCACGCACGATATGAACGAGGCCGACGTGCTCTGCGGCCGCATCGCCATCATGGATCATGGCCGCATCCTCGTAAACGATACTGCCGCGGAGCTGAAGAAATTGATTCCCGGCGGCAACGCCCTGGAGCTGCGCGTGAGCCTGCCAGAGCCGGACGCCGGCGCACGCGTGCTCGAAGCGTTGCGAGGCCTCGCGGGCGTCACCAAAGCCGACGAGCTGGACGCCGGCGCCGACCCCACGCCGGACGACGATCCCGGCGTGGCAACTTACCGGCTCTACGCGGAAGCGGCCAACACGCTGGTCGGTCCGGCCACCCAGGCCGCCCTGCTGGCTGGCGCGCAGGTCCGCGATCTGCACGTCAAGCAGCCCAGCCTGGAAGATGTTTTCATCTATTTGACAGGGAGGCATCTGCGCTAATGACCGCCACGCCCGCACGACACAACAATCGATTCTGGCTCGCGACGAATGCATTTTGGGCCACGCTGCGGCGCGATCTCGTGGTCACCCGCCGCGAGCTGGCGCAGTTCCTCATACAAGCGCTCATCCAGCCGATGTTCTTCCTATTCATCTTCTGCAAAATCCTGCCAAACATCGGACTGGCGGCCGGAAACTATGCATCCTTATTGTTGCCGGGCATCGTGGGACTCACCGAGCTGATGGCCGCCATACAAGGGGTCGCGCTGCCCCTGGTGCTCGATCTCGGATACGCGCGCGAAATCGACGATCGCCTGCTGGCCCCGCTGCCTCTTTGGATGGTGGCCGCCGAAAAAGTACTGTTCGCCGCCATGCGTGGCATGGTCGCCGGAACCATCATTTTTCCGGCAGCCTGGTGGATCCTTGGCGCCAACTACGCCGTGCGCGGCGACCGCATCGGCGTGCTGGCCGGCATGATCGTGCTCGCGGCTTTCGCGGGATCCGGCATCGGCCTGCTGATCGGCACGATGGTGAAGCCCGAGCAAATCAGCCTCATGTTTTCCCTGATCCTGGCTCCGCTCCTGTTTACCGGTTGCACCTACTATCCTTGGAGCGCCCTCCGCAACATACGATGGTTCCAGATAGTGACGCTGCTGAATCCATTGACCTACGCCGCGGAAGGGCTGCGCTATGCCATGGTGCCGCCGGCACACGGTCACGCCATGCCCACTCTGCCGATACACTGGGTGCTGGTGGCGCTGGCCGCGACCATCTTGCTGTGCTTCATCTTCGGCGTCCGCACTTTCCGCGCGCGCGTCGTGAGTTAACCGTGGCGCACGCTTCGGCCTACGGGTCAATGTACGTGTGGTGGGGCAGGCGCTTGTACGTGTGGTGGGGCAGGCGCTTTCGCCTGCCAACCGGCAAACTTCAGTTCGCCACCGTGCGCCACGCGGCTCTTTATGCACATCCCAAAAGAACATGAGCGCTTTATCGTTTCAGGCAGCCATGGACTCAAGCGCCAAACTAAGTGGCATCGGGCGCTCGTGCCCACCGCGCGGACACTCCTGTCCGGGCAAATCGCAACCTACCGGCAGACTTTAGCGCTGGCGTAACTTACACAGCCCGAGCTTTGGTTGCCGTAGGTCCAAATTGCGGAACTATTCTTTCTGTTGGGGTGGTGATCGAACCAAAAGATCCAACCTCCCGAACCCGTGAGAGTTCCGATGTCATTGAGATTGTCTTGTGAACTCGGATTACATGTCGTGCTGTTTAGATACAGTGTTGCCTCAAGCGGCAGCGCAGATGGCGGTGTCGGTACGTTTAGATTAAAAGCCATGCCTTGACATGCACCATTACAAACTGATTTTGGAAAGCCCTTAATCCAGCAGGCGCCTTGCCAGGTGACCTGCAGGCCTGCTGGTACCGGAGGCGGATTTGGCTGATACTCGCCCACCTCAACTTCTTGAGAAACGCTCAAATTGCCACCGGCGCCGCTTGCCTCAAGCACATAATTTGTCGTGGAAGTGGGGTAGAACAGAATGGTTCCTCCACATTCTCCATCACTGCAATTAGCGATGATTCCATTAAGTGTCGCGGTCGTGGCGCCGCTTATCAAAAAAGTGCCAATCGTTGCCTGGCCTGGTAGAGTCGAGGTTGGAGCCATACTAAAGAAATCGACGACCGGCCCTGCTGTGGCAGGGGCAGCGGATTGCGAAAAGTCGAGCTGCGCCGGGCCGATGATTACAGGGTATTCGCGAGCGTACGTGTTGAGCTCAAAGCCGTACGTTCCCGGTCCGGTCAATTTGTATCGGCCAGGCGCGTCAATTCGCCGGCCGCCGACTTTCTGAGAAACCTTGGGCATGCCCTCTCGGAGAATTCCCAGCGCAGTAGCAATCGACAGTGAGCCATCCGCATCGATCGTCATACCGTCGATGCCCTGATAGGTCACCGCGATGTTGTCGGCGTTAGCTCCGGCCTGGATGATGAATTCTTGCTTGATGCCCATGCTGTTGCCGGTCAATCTCACGGAGATCCCAGGCCACACGTCTTTGTAATCCACTCTTAAAAAGGACTGGACCGGCCATCTCGCCGCACCCGTATCAGTAAGGTAGTCGTAGGCGTTCGAAGAAGGCTGGTCTGCCTCCAGAACGGCGTTGGGGTTGGACCCAACGAATGTTTCCGAGAACACCACCCGTTCAGGCGCGCCCGTGGCAGTTTCCCCGTCCGTGCGGGTCTTGCGAACGCCGTTGAAGACAATTCCTGAAGCGGTCAGCCAGACGGTGCTCGTTCGAGCAGTCAACTGGTACTTGACAGCCGGATCGAACTGCCCCCGGTTTTCGACAAATACAGCGGTGGGGGCGTCCGAGGCGATAAGCCGCTGGGCGGGAAGCGTAACGCAGGCGGCTAACACGATTGCCGCAGCGGCAATCTGTAGAAAACGTCGCATACATATGCTCCTTTTCGAGTCGCGTTCAGGCAGATCGTATCGCGTAGCGGCGACAAGACGCAACCCAACATAAGTTAGATAAAACTTCGTGGCGCTCGAAGAAGGTTTCGTTTCGCTGGAAGGACTATCGCGACCAGCAGACACGGAAAGTCATGACGATCTCCGCCGCGGAGTTCCATCCGCCGTTTCCTGCTGCATGCTCAGCCACCCGGCTTTCCGCGCATCCGCTACTACGGCTCGCGGGCCAACTGCCACCGGGCAATCTAGCGGTGTGCCGGCAAAGATTGTCCGCCCCTAGGGCAGACCTGCTCCCCGTACGAGCCGATTACCGGGACTTTTACGCGGCCTTGACCGGCAGGAACTTGCGGCTGTGTCCGGAATGCGGCATCGGCACTATGGTCCGCATGGAACTCCCTCCGGTCAGTCTCTGGCTGGACAGCTCATGAAGCATCCTCTGGCGGTGACTCCCGGCGGACGGTCTGCCTTTCCGGGCAGCGTCTGCTGGAGGTCTGCCTACTCGCCGCCACCAAGCCTACGCGCCCCTTCCACGACCCACTTTTGCCAGCCGTATGCCTCCATGCAGCCTCTTTTCTCGATCGCCACGGCTGTTCCCGCCATCCTCAGGCCGCCCGCCTTAACTCCTTGGTCCCTGCCATCTCCCTCGCCACCAAGCAAGCCCCAATAAAGAACCGGCCCTGGCCTGCGGTTTAGTTCACCGACCGGTTTCATCAGCTTGCGGTCCGATCATCGGCGCGCCGGTGCCACTCTCGCACACCGCAAAGCCGAAGAAACTCTATCAGTCGCCAAGGTACAAGTTTTCACCCACCGGCTGGTTGATATTGAACCTGTACGTTTTGCTTACCCGAAACAAACTCAACAACCCGAAGTCGTAGGTGTGCATCAACTTCATACTCGTGGGTACTGAAGGCCAAATCGGTTCTTCCTGAGTTCGCCAGACCTTCCAATGCCGACAAAAGCGTAGCCATCAGTACAGCAGCATCATCTCCGCTTGCAGACGCCATTTCTTTCGACACAGACCGCAAGGTTTTGTCCTTGCCAAATGAGATGAGATTGCCACATTTGTCAGCCTGTTTTGCCTTAGACTTGATGCACCACGAATCATCGCCAAGTCCCGGTATTCTTTCCAGATCATTATGCTCCGCAAGCAACGCCAGAACATCGGACTTGGGCATTCCAATTCTTAATTCTGCGCCGTTGATGGAGATGAAGTCGCACTGTGCATTCATCGAGCACG
>JBEKUO010000151.1:0-12047 GCA_049514955.1 Bryobacteraceae bacterium
CCCGCAAGAGCGACGAAGCGCACAAAAAACCGCTGTCCACCACCAGCGAGAGAACATCGAGCGCTCGCGCCCCTTCGGCGATCTGCGCCAGGTGCCGGGCCGCGTAGAACAGCGCTTCCGGGTCTCTCCGCGTGAGCGGCTCGCCGGCTTCGATCGCCCTCAGACAGCCTTCGCGATCCCCCTCCAGGTAGGCTCTTAGCGACAGCATTATCGCTCGCACGGAACCCGTCGCGCCTCCCGACCGCTCCCGCGCCCGCAGCCGAGCCAGCGCTTCCTCCTTCTCTCCCAGCATTACCAACGCTGCGCAGTCGAGGTAAAATCCGCCTTTCGGGCTCCTGTAATACTCGATGGTCTTTTGATATTCCCCGAGCAGGAAGTAGGTGTGCGGAACGCTGGTGACGATGTGCGAATCCAGGTGGTGGGCCCGCTGGTGCGCCGCGATGGATGCCTCCAGTTCGTCGCAATACCGGCAGGCTTGCACCAGCCCCGCAAACAGGTCGGCGTCGTTTCGCCGGAACCGCGCGCGATCCAGGAGACGCAGCATCGCCGATAGCGCGGATCCCTGGTCGCACTCGATCTGAGTGTACAGGTTGTGGGCCAGGGCGAGGTCCGGGTTCAGCTCGAAAGCTTTGCGGAACGCCTCGGCGGCCCGCGTCAGGTTCTCCTCCGCGTCCTCGCCGAACTTCTCGATGAACCGGTAGACCCGCCCCAGCCGGGCCCACGCCGGGGCGTACTGCGGGTCCTCCTCCAGGCACTGGTTATAGAGTTCGCGGGCCAAGCGGATATTATCCAGCGTCCGCACGGCCGCCACCTGGTTCGCCCGCAGGTAATACTCATAAGCCCGCGCCGTGGCGGGAATATCGCGCCGCAGGATGCGGTGCTCCCGCTCGCTCAGGGGCAGCATCAGTGAGTCCACGATCCGCCGGGACAGTTCGTCCTGAAGATGGAACAGGTCATCCATCGCTGTCACGGCGCTGTCCGACCAGATTACCGCCCCGCCGGGCGCCTCCACGAGCTGACAGGTAAGGCGCAGCCGGTTCCCGGCCCGCATCAGCGTCCCGGCCAGGATGGCGTCCACCTCCGCCTCGGCCGAAATCCGCCGCGGGTCGAACGGCCCGTCGAAATTCCCGGCCACCAGGATCGAGCGCACGATAATGCCGTCGGCGGCCGACAGCGAGTTGCTGATCGCATCCGGCAGGGCATAGGCAAGGAAGTCCGTCTCCTCGTCTTTACACAGTACTCGAAAAGGGAGGGCAATCAGCCGGGTGACGGTATGCCGGTTCACGGCCGCCGTGGCACCCGCCTTCAACGGCACGGCACCCACCGCCACCCGCATTTCCCGCGCCGACCCGTAACGGTCTTCCTTCCGCTTCGCCAGCGCTCGCCGGATCACCTGGTCCAGCGCTTCTACCTCCCGCGAGCCGGCCAACGGTGGCGGGTTGTGATGGGCAACCGCATACAGCACATCCACCACTGAGGCGCCCTCGAACGGCCGCCTCCCCGCCAGCATCTCGTAAAGAATCGAGCCGGCTGCGAATGTGTCCGCCGCCAGACCGGCCTCCTGCCCCTGCACCTGTTCCGGCGCCATGTAGTGGGGCGTGCCGGCAATCAGCCCGGGCGCGGTTAACGTCGCCGCAGTCTCCGTCCTCTCGCCATTTCCGAGGCCGCCAGCCGCCGCCCGCGCCAGACCGAAGTCCAGCAGCTTGACCCCGTGCGGCGTCAGGAAGACGTTCGAGGGCTTCAGGTCGCGGTGGACGATCTGGTGTCCGTGCAGCGCCTCCAGCGCCTCCAGGATCTGGCCGATGATTTCCACCGCCTCGGCGGCCGCGACCGGCCCGCCCGCCAGCCTCCGATCCAGCGACTGCCCCTCGAGCAGTTCCATCACCAGGAACAGCCCGCCGCCTTCCTCGACCGCGTCGAACAACTGGCAAATGCGCGGATGACTCACCCGGGCCAAGGACCGGGCTTCGCGCCAGAGCTGCTTCCGGCTTTCCCCGCTCTCGTTCGCACCTCGAATCGTCTTAATAGCCACGAGCCGGTCTAACCGGGTATCTTCGGCCTTGTACACCACACCCATGCCGCCCTCGCCGAGCTTCTCGATGATGCGATAGTGGGAGATGGTAGTGCCGGTCATAGTCGCCTGGAAGAGATGTGGATGACCAACTCTGAATCAGTGTACTGCTTCGCCATTCCCGAGACAATGCTGATTCGGGTCTTTTCTGGGCAGATTGTCGGCTACCCGTACAGAGGTTTGGGCGCGTGTGCCGAGCTTTCTCCGTATGGCGCGTAATCTCACCGGAACTCCCGGAGGCAACATTGAGCTCAAGTCGCCACAATAAGGCCGCCTGCGGCCCGAATCACCTCTCCGCTAATCCCGGCTGATTTGGCCAGTGGCTCGTGATGTAGACGACGCATTGTAACAGCGGTGAGATCGGGTTTCGCTCGGGGTTGCAGTTGGCGAGGCGACCGCGCCGGCCGGGAGGCGGATTTGACGGGTGAGAATGAAGGGGCCTACACTGAAAGCAAACAGTAGCCACCTGTAGTAAGGCAATGAAGACGTACAACTTTAAAATCGTGGTTGAGCCCGACGAGGACTTCGACGGAAATCCCTCTGGGTGGCACGCCTATTGCCCTGCGCTTGAGGGGCATGGGGCTTCAACGTGGGGTGAAACGGAGGACGAAGCGCTCAAGAATATCAATGAGCTCGTCCGCATGGTTGTCGCCAGCATGCTGGAGCACGGAGAGCGCATTCCGGAGGAACCGGCCGATCAGGTCGAGGTTACCGTCGAACCTCGCGTGGCGGTGACCGTCTGAGTCGTGCCTATCGATTACGGACAACTTCGAAATACCACCGCTCGCGAAATCGTTTCTGGCCCGATCCGGGATGGGTTTAGTTTCGACCGCGGGGGCGGGTCTCACCAGATTTATTGCCATCCCGACAAACGCAGGGTGACGGTCGTCTTCCACGGCGGCAACAGCACATTCAAGCGAAAAACGTTGAAGAGCACGATCGAATTGCAAGCTCGCTGGACGAACGAGGATCTGAAGCGCCTGAAACTTATCGGCTGACGTGTTTGACTTCGACAACGGCGGCATGCGGAACGCGCATCGCTATTTCGCCACGACCTCGCCGATACCGATGGTCTTTGGGGGGTGCAAAAACCCCGATCACTGCGTGGATACCGGAGTGATCTCTTAAAAAAGTAGCCGGCATCTCGCCGGTCGGCGCCAAGTTTGCAAACACTCATGACCGCCGGACGGCTGTCGCCAGCGTCATGTGGCGCGTTCGGCTGACAGGTCGCGGTTCCGAATGTTTATGGGAGAATGGGTGTGGAAAGGTTCGCTTTGATGGTCGCCGACGGCATATATTACGCGCTGGGGCTGGCTGTGGGTGGGCTTGCAGTGTCCTACCTGGCCCAGCCGTGGCTCGGCGCGCCGCTGTTCCTTTTGGCTGCATTCTGTCTTTATTTCTTTCGCGATCCCGAGCGGGAGATCCCGGCCGGTCCTGTGGCGGTCTCGCCGGCGGATGGCAAGGTCGTCGCGGTGAAACGCGAGACCGCTACCGAGAGCCGCATCAGCGTATTCCTGAATATCTTCGATGTGCACGTGAACCGCGCGCCGATCGCGGGGACTATAACGGACGTGCACTATACGAAGGGGCGATTCCTGGTTGCCAGCCGCGAGGACGCTTCCGCACAGAACGAACAGAACGTGGTCAGCGTGCGGGGCGATGGCACGTGCGTGATTTTCAAGCAGATCGCCGGGCTGATTGCGCGGCGGATTGTATTCTACAAGCAGCCCGGGGACGCGGTAGCGAAGGGCGAACGCGTGGGCCTGATCAAGTTCGGATCGCGGGTGGATGTGCTGTTCGGCCCCGAGTGGGACATCGTGGTGCAACCGGGCATGCGGGTTTCCGCAGGGTCCAGCGTGATCGCGCGGCGTTGCGATTTGGCAGGAGTGGACAGCGCGGCGGCCCAGGAATTGGTGCATGCCGAGGCTTAATAACCCGCTGATCGACAAGCGTTACGCGGACCGGCGGCCGCGGCGCGCCGCATATGCTTTGCCTACCCTTTTCACCGCGGGCAACATCTTCCTCGGCTATCTCTCGATTCTGCGTTCTTTTCGGGGCGCCATGCTGGCCGCGGCGGGCACCGGCGGCGCTGAAGAACACTTCGAAATTGCGGCGAAGGCCATCGGGATCGCCGTGCTGTTGGACGGTCTGGACGGGCTGATCGCGCGCATGACGCACACCACCAGCGATTTCGGCCGCGAGATGGATTCGCTGGCGGACGTAATCAGTTTCGGCATCGCGCCGGCGGTGCTGGCCTTCGCCTGGGGCGTGCAGTTCGTGGATAGCGGCCTGGCGCCGCACCTGCAGCACCAGTTGTTCCAGGCCGGCTACTTCATCGCATTTCTGTTCCTGCTGTGCGGGGCAGCGCGCCTGGCCCGCTTCAACGTCCAGAAGAATCCGATCCCCAAGAACCCAGGCCACCCGAAGCGCAAGTATTTCGTAGGATTACCGATTCCCGGCGCGGCGGGCACGGTGGCTGCCGTGGTTTATGGCTGCGATGCCGAGCCGATTCGCGGGTGGCCCTTCGCGGTGGTTTGGCTGGCGCTGCTAGCGCTGCTGGGATTTCTGATGGTGAGCACCTGGCGCTACTACAGTTTCAAGGGCCTCGGCCTGCGGCAGCCGCACACTCCTTTGATCGTTATTGTAGTGGGGGGGCTGGTCTTTGCCATCTGGAACTATGGGCACCTGGTGCTGCCATTGATGGCCGCCGCTTACGTGGGCAGCGGCATCGCGATTCGTGTGGGCGGCCTTATCCGCCGCCATGTCATACGCCGGCACCTGCGCCGTGCGCCGCCGCCAGCCGCTCCGGAGCACCAGATTGGCTAGGACGCGCATGTGGGCGCTGGTCGGCAGCGAATCTCTGATGGGGCGCGAACTGCGCGACCTGATCGGCGAGGGGGGCCTGCCTGTCGATCTGAAACTGATCGCGGAAGAGTCTGGACGAGCCGGGTCACTGACGGAGCTGGGCGGCGAACCGGCGCTGGTTTGGGGACTCGAGGAGCAGGCGGTGCGCGATGCCCATGTGGTGCTCCTGGCGGGGTCGGCGGAATCCACGCAACAGACCTTGGAACTGCGCAAAGATGCACCGATAGTGATCGACCTCACGCATGGCGCCGAAGACCACCCGCGCTCGTTCATCCGGGCCCCCTGGGTGGAACCTGCCGGATTTCGCGCGCCGGAAGACGCCGTGCAATCGATCGCGCATCCCGCGGCAATCGCAGTCGCGTTGGCTCTGCCGCGTCTGCATGCACAGTATCCGATCAAGAAGTCGCTGATACACATTTTCGAGCCGGCCAGTGAGCGTGGCACGGCGGGAGTAGAGGAGTTGCAGCAACAGACCGCCAGCCTGCTGACGTTCAAAGCCATGCCGAAGAAAATCTACGACCAGCAACTGAGTTTCAACATGCTGGCGAGTTACGGCGAGGATGCGCCGTTTGCATTGCAATCGGCGGAGCTGCGCGTAGAGCGGCACCTGGCCACTCTCCTTTCGCGCGCCGCCGATACGACTATGGCGCCGGTCCCCATGCCGTCCCTGCGGCTGATTCAGGCGCCGGTGTTTCACGGGTACAGCTTGTCGCTGTGGGTAGAGTTCGCGGACAATCCCGGAGTGGAGGCAGTGGAATCCGCTTTGTCCGGCGAGCACGCCGATGTGCGGCGCTCCGACCTGGAACCGCCCACCGCGGTGGGCATGGCGGGGCAAAGCGGCATCGCCGTGGGCGCGGTGGCGATGGACCGCAACGCTCCACAGGCGTGCTGGTGCTGGCTGGTGGCCGACAATCTGCGCCTGGCGGCCGAGAACGCCGTGGCCGTGGGGAGCCAGTTCTTATGAGAAGCCTTGCCTTAATACTTGCGGCGCTGAGCGGCTTCGGTTGCGGCTATCACGTGGCGGGTAAATCCGACGTGATGCCCCAGACGATCCAAACCATCGCGGTGGCGCCTTTTGGGAACAGGACGATTAAATACCAGTTGGCCAGGGACTTGCCGGCCGATATCTCGCGCGAATTCATCGAGCGCACGCGCTACAAAATCGTGACGGATCCGCGCACCGCGGATGCCGTGCTCACCGGCGACGTGGTGAACTTCTATTCCGGCGCGATCGTGGTCGATCAAGTTTCGGGGCGCGCCACGGTGATGCAGGCCAGCGCGTTTCTGAAGGTCACCCTGACGGAGCGGACCACCGGGAAGGTGCTGTTCTCCCGGCCGTTGTTCGAGGCGCGGGAGCGTTATGAGATCAGCGTGAGCCCCCAAACCTACTTCGACGAGGGCGGCGCGGGCATGGCGCGCATGGCCCAGGATGTGGCGCGCGACGTGGTCACCTCGATCCTGGAGAATTTCTGAGCGCATGACTCCCGCGCAGTTTCTCGCCCGCATGGAGCGCCGCGAACTAGCGCCCGCTTATCTGTTCCTGGGCCCCGAAGCTTATCAGCGCAAGCGCGCCCGTGAAGCGTTGCTGAAAGCGGCACTGGGCGGCGCGGACCGCGAGAATGCGCTCACGCACTACGACCTGATGGAGACGGCGCTGGCGGAAGTGATCGACGATGCGCGCGCCCTTTCGCTGTTCGCGGCCGAGCGGGTCATTCTGGTCCAAAACGCCGAGGCTGCGCTGCCCCGCACACGAACGGAGGAAGAGGCGCAGGAAACCGAGGGCCCGGCTGGGGCGGCCGACACGCTGTCCGCATATTTGAAGAATCCAACACCCGGCGTGGTGCTGGTCTTCGATGCCGCGCGTTTCGATTTCGAAGGCGAGGATAAGAAAAAACAGGAGCGCCTGCGCAAATTCTACGCGGCTGCGGGCGACCCTGTCGAGTTCAAGCGCGCCTCAGCGGACGAAGCGCGCAGGGAGACGGCGGCGATGGCCCGGCGCGCCGGATTGGCTCTCGATCCGGAGGTGGGCGAACTGCTGGTGGAAGCATTGGGCGCCGATCTCATGCGCATCGGTGTCGAGTTGGAGAAGATGGCGCTGTACGCGCAGGGACGGCCGCTGAGCGCGGGGGATGTCGCCGCGCTGGTGCCCGATGCGCGCGCCACCACCATTTTCGCGCTCGTCGGAACGTTGGGGCGGCGCGACCGCTCCGGCTCGCTGGAGCTGCTGGACACGCTGTTTCGCGATGGCGAATACCTGCCGCTGGCTTTGGCATTCCTGTCGGGGCAGTTCCGCGCGGCGCTGGTGGCCAAGGAGAAGGGATTGCGCAGCCCGCAGCAAATCCAGGGGCACTTCGCGGGAATTGGTGTGCCGATGTGGAGTTCGCGCGCCGAACAGGTCTACCAGACAGTGGCGAAGTTTTCCAAGCCGCAACTGGAACGCGCCATGAGGCTGATCTTCGAGGCGGACCGGGGATTGCGCAGCGCACGGCCCGACGACCGCATCGTGATGGAGCAGTTCATTCTGCAGTTGACGGCGTAGGCCGATTCTAAGCCGCGCGCACGTCCACAATGCACGATGTCATGATCGTGCGATGCTCCGGGTGCCGGAATTCCAGGTGCATGCCACGCCCGATGAAAGCTGCCTTCAGCATCGAGCCGCCCCAGTTGGACCCCTCGATGTGCACCAGCACCGGCTCGGGACAAAACTTCGGATGCCCGGAAATCAGCGCTTGCCCATTGCCGCGATTCACCAGCGTGTACGAGCGGTTCTGCGTTTCCACGCACAACACGGCGCCCTGCGGCAGGTCGTCCAAAAAAACGCCGCCTTCCACTTCCGAAGCGATGAAGTTGTGATTCACGGCATCCCCGAGATTCGGATGCGGCGTGAACAACTTGGGCGCCGGTACGCCGGCCTCAGTGTCCATACTAGGTCCGCTTATATTCTAATTCAAAAGCGGGGAGTTTTGCTAAGCCACCTGACAAACCTTGCTTGCCCCTGACGTTAACAAAAGTGCTATCCTCAGCGGCCGCCACCGTCGGGGACTGGTTTCCGTCGCAAAACACCAAGAACGTAGTCACGAATTTCACCACTGCTGGTAGGCGTTTTGGGATCGAGCTTCACCGCGGGCTGCGGTCCTTTCTCCGAAACGAGATCAAGCCAGCGATATCGGGTGTGTTCGCCATCGGAGAATCCGCGGCGGGCAGGAGCCGTTGGAGGACAAAGAGCACTTTACCAAGATCGTGTGATTCCGTAACGGCGGGCCGCTCAACCCAGCTTTTCGGGTTTCCCGACGAAAAGAACCGGTCGCGGAACAGCCGGCGCCGCTTTCGGACGGACAGGCTGCGTGGGCGTGAAAGCCAACCGTTGATCGCCGGATGGAATCGCGAAGACGTCTCTAAAGATCTGATCCGCCAACTGGCGATCTGCCTCGCTCACCTTCACGGACGTGAGATCAATCCCGTAATAGCCGGTCCCGATTTTGTAGAAAGCCATCTGCCTTTAGCCTACGCTCCCAGGTGCGTTTTGTCAATGCCGCTTTTTCCGCAGCAAGATATCCACGAATGAATTATACAGCTCCTGATTCAATGTCGTCTGATACGTGGCCAGCGGTCCCAACCGTTCCGGATCCCGTTCGACGAGCCGCAATGGACAGTCCGCCTCTGTTGGATCCCAGGCTGAAGACGCCGTACGCAGCGCGGGGAGGCGCGCTGGTGAGAGCGGGCGGCTGTACCGGAAACGCAACCAGGACGATGTGGGTCGGCCCGTTTGGCCAAGGCAGGTAATAATCGGGTTCGTCCGACTCGCTTCCTTCCCAGGGCGCGTAGATACGGAACTCGTTCGTCTTGAAAGCGCGCCTGGCAATGCCGTCTCCGAAATCCAGTTTCAAATCGTAATCGACCGAGCGCGTAGCGCCGTCCCCATGTATGATCCCCGACACTAAATGCAATTGGTGTTTTCCATCGAAGAACATCAAACTGGCTTCGATATTCCCTTCCCAGGTTTCTTCCGCCGCGTTTCGCATCAGCAATCGCCGGGCGCCGATCACCAGGCGGATCATCAGCTCCGTGATCTGTTGCCGCTGCTCATCGGTGATCCCCCCGTTTAACCACAGACGGTGGATGGCCTCGATATTGAGTGCGTGTTGATCTTGTATTTTGGACGGGGAGGGCGGGATACTCCATTCGATGCCATAGCTGAGACCCTGCTCCGGTCTGGTGACCCGCAGGGCCGCGACGTTTAACGAATCGTAGTAACGCAGCGCGTGGTCGTTGCGCAGCCCCCTTTCGATTGCGAGCACACGGCTCCACTGTCGCGCCTGCTTTCGTTCTTCGTGCCGGGCCACCCGCAACTGCAGCACCTTCGGCGCCGCAACACCCTCTGGGAATTTGACTACCACGGTCAGTGCCTCAATCGGGTCGGAGACCACGTAATGCGTGAACTCCATGTCGTCCGATCCCGCGCCGGCCGGGTACATATAGTCGAATTCGCGTTTGTCTCTGGCGAACGCGTTCACCGCATACCAGTGATAGTTGTAGGAGAGACTTTCGGACTCGCCCAGCGGCCGCTCAAATTCCAGCACGGCTTGGAAGGAGTGGTCGCGGCTGCCGGGCGGAATTGGTTGGGAAATCCCGATCTGCATTCCGGCGCTTTCCACGCGCAGCTTGTGCACGTAACCCGAAGTCCAGGGCAATTGCACGGCGTGGCGGCTGGCGCGTTCGCATTTCTCGTGGCTGACGATCAGGTCTTCGCACTCGACGCTGCGCCGGGCATCGCCGTCTTTGTCGAGGATCGCGATCGAAGCCAGCGCGCGATAGCGATATCCGCTGGTTACCGCCCAGCGCTCAAACCCGGCTCGCGCGGAACGGCCTCGCGACCGCACCTGGAAGCGGCTGGCTTGCGGGGTCTCCCGAAACGCGTCGCCGACCGAATCGTAGAACTCCACATCCACCGCGAGGCTCGTCACATGCACCACGCCGAACCAATTACCTGTGGGTGTATCTTTGCGAAGGGTGGCGCCCAGACTGACAACGCTCACTTCGTGGTCGTTGCCGCCCAGAGAGCTCGAAAGCGTGGCCTGGGCCTGTAGATGCTCGTGCCCGTGCAACACCAGGTCTATCCGGCGGAACAGCACGGCGGACAGGAAACGGCCCGCGTTGTTCATCGTGAGCCAGCGATCTTTTTGCGTGTAATCCCAGTTTACGGGCAATGGATGATGGTGCACCGCGACGATTTTGAAAGCATGCGGGAACGCCTCGCGATAGTTTCTCTTAAGCTCCTCGTACCGCTCGTGAAACCGCTGGATATCCTGGTCCTGGATCAAGCCGCTGCCACCCGGCGCTCCGGCTTGCGCCGAGTCGAACCCAAAGATCCAGACGTTTTCGTTCTCCAGATAACAATCGCTGGCTGCCGCGTCCAGAACACGGGCATACGCTTGGCCGCTCGGTCGCCATAGAAAACCTTTGACCCGCCAGTCGTGATTGCCGGGTACCACGATCAGTTTCGGCGCTTGAGTTGCGTTGAGATTATCGGCGCACAGCTTCTCAAGCTTGCTCAAATAGAGATAAGCTTCGTTCAGCAAATGCTCCTTGGGGTTATCCGCCAGATCGCCGGTGCAGATGATCGGATCGGGCTGGATATCGCGTACCCGATTGAGCAGACTAGCTTGGAGGCTGCTATCGTGGGCGCCGAAGTGAAGATCCGAGATATGCACGATCTTCATAGATCCCTGTAGTCAACAAATGGCCGTACCCGCGGGCCGCCGCCGCTGCACCAAATCCGACGTACACCGGGTAACACGGGGTACACTCTGAGTAGGAGCCATTATGCCACATCCTGACGGTTCACACAGCGGCGTGCGGCCGCGCACGGCGGTCCTTACGCGCGGTTTCGATCCGGCCTTGTCGTTCGGCTCCGCAAGGCCCGCCGTTTTTCGCAGTTCGACTTATGTCTTCGCCAGCCCTGAGGAGGCCGAGCGCGCCTTCTCCATCATGGCCGGCCGCGTTGCGCCCGACGAGGGCGAGCGTCCCGACCTGATCTACTCGCGCTTCTCTCATCCCAACGCCGAGATCCTGGAAGACCAGATTGTGCCGCTTGAGCCGGGCGCGCAGGCGGCCGCAGTCTTCAACTCGGGGATGGCAGCCATTATGACCGCCTTCATGGCGGTCGCGCGGCCGGGCTCCACCATCGTCTACACCACTCCGCTCTACGGCGGCACCACCGGCTTGATCCACAATCTCCTGGAGCCGTTCGGCGTACAGGGTATTCCGGTGCCGGGCGGCGACACTGCCGCGATCGACCAGGTAATCGGCGCGGCGCGCAATCTCAGCATCGTTTGTCTGGAGACGCCCGCCAATCCCACCATGGTCATGACGGATATCCATCGCGCCGCCGAAGCCGTTAAGAACCACCCGGACCGGCCCGTTCTTATGGTGGACAACACCTTCCTGGGGCCTACTTTCCAGCACCCCATCATGCTAGGCGCCGACCTGGTGCTGTACTCCGGGACCAAATACCTATCCGGTTTCAGCGACATGGTGGCCGGCGTGGCTCTTTCCAAGGATCCCAGCTTGATGCAGAAGATCCTGACCCGGCGTGGCATGTTCGGCAACATCCTGCAGCCCGACGAATGCTGGATGCTGGATAGCCGCCTGCCCACCGTGGCGTTGCGTATGAACCGGCAGAGCAAGAACGCGCAACGGCTCGCCGAAGCCCTGCAAGGCCACCCGAAGATCAAGCACGTGCTGTATCCGACGTTGTTCGACGATCCCGAGCAACGGCGGATTTATGAGGAGCAGTGCGCGTATCCCGGCGGGCTGTTCTCGCTCGACTTCCACGGCGGCCGCCCGGCAGCCTTCGATTTTCTGCGCAATCTGAGGATCGGGCGCAATGCCGTTTCGCTCGGCAGCGTAGAGACGCTGGTCTGCCATCCCAAATCGACTACGCATTCCGGGATGTCCGCCCAGGAACTCGATGAAGCCGGCATCGGCGACGGCCTGGTGCGCGTCTCGGTGGGGATCGAGGATTGGCGCGATCTGCTAGCGGATTTCGAACAGGCCCTCGACAAAATCAAATCGGTCTGAGCGGTGGGGCAGGCGTTTTCGCCTGCCAATC
>JBEKUO010000152.1:0-12020 GCA_049514955.1 Bryobacteraceae bacterium
GGAGCGATACGGGCGCGACAGTTTCGAGAACCTGTTCTTCTCGATGCTCTGTTTCCACCGGCAATTCGGCGAGTGGCCGTCGCGCGTAGGAGCGGTGAGCTGGAAATTCAAGGCGCTGCGCTTCTACTTGATCGCCTGCGGGCTGCGGCTGGCCGAGGGGCGCTTCCGGTTCTTTGGCAGCGGCGATCCCACGGGCCAGCAGGCCGTCGAAGCCTTTGCGGCGGCCAGCGCGCAATATGACGCGATGATCGTGCGCGGCAGCGAGATCGTGGACCCTTTGCACCGCGACGCGCAGTGGTTCGGGGCGAAGCGGCTCGCCCGCATGCCGCGCGAATTCGCGGGCAATGCCGAGTACCTGCATCGAGTCAAACAAGAATATGGCTGTGCAGAGCTGATCGACTTAGTCGAATCTATCGAGCCAGGACGCGCCTGGCGAAGCGTCGCGTGGCCCTGGTAGGGCAGTTCCTGCGTTTCATTCCGCTTTGGCGTGGGGATTGAAGTGTTTGTCGGTTACCACCAGCCGGCCATCATCGAGCCGGAATTTGATTTCCACCATGCCGCCGGCCGGGCAGCAGTTTCCGTTGCCTTCCTCCCAGACTGGCATCCGGTAAGTGAGTGTCTTTATGTCCAAGCCGCCGCCCTTCCAGACGCTGGAACCAGCGGGGAGAACCGCTTTGAGGATTTTCGGAATAATATCGATGTCAATGCGAGCCGGCCCATCCCGATCAAACCAGAAATAGTCCTCATAGTAATTATTCATGGTTCCCGGAACCTGGTCGTGAGTTGCGAGAATCTCGTGGCCGCCCACCTTCAGGAGAAACGAGGGTCCGATGATCGCTTGCGTAGGCTGCAAGTGATAGATCTCGCGGAACCCTCCCGGCGCGGCCTTTACCAGGATTGACTTCCAATCGATTTGCCGCGTGACAATGTCATCATCGAAGAAATAGAACAAATCGTAGATCGCAAATCCCCGCAGGTCCCCACTTTCCTAAGCTCCGTCTTGAACTTGTGTTGTGCGTGCACGGTAGCTTTGTCCTGTGGTGTGCAAGCGACGCAGAACTGGTCCCCATCATCGCGCAAGAAAGGATCTCGAGTGAAGTAGACAAGTGGCTTCGCGGTGGGAGTATCGAAGAATTCTCCTTTTCCGGATAGGACATGCCGCTGCCACGCCGCGCCGGCGAGTGTAGTAGCCAAGAGCCACACAACACTTAACTTCTGGTAGATCATGTTCGCGGCTTTCCGTAAATCGCATCCCCAACACGCCGCATCCACGCCAGTTGCTCCTCTGGCATAGGGCCGCGCTGCAGCGCCTCAAGCGCATGCTGGAACTGAGCTGCGTCCGCCGGTCCCGTCATGCAGACGTTCACGGCGGGCTGGGTCAGCACGAAGCGGTAACAATCCGCCGCGGTGGGGATGGTGACATCCGGCGGGATGCGCTTGTGCCCCAGCAACTGGCGCCAGCTTGTGGCCGTGAAGGAGACCAGCCCCGGCGGATCCTGCGCGGGCAAATGCGCGAAGACCTCGCGCTCGGCGCCGCGATGGACGGCGTTGTAGCGCACGTGGAAGATATCGAATTCCGGATCGGGCGCCAGGCTCGCGATCAGAGGACGGTGATGCGTCGAGAGCGCCAGGTGCCGTACCAACCCGCGCTCGCGGAGCTTCTGGCAGGCGTCCAGGATGCGCCGCGGCGCCGCGCCATTCCACAACCCCAGGAGCAGGACGTCGGTGTAGTCGAAGTGAAGCGCCCGCAACGCGCGTTCGACGCTCGGCCCGACCAGCGCGGCGATGCGTGAGTACGATTGCAGCACCAGCAGAAAACGGTCGCGCCGCGGCCGGAGCTGGCGCAGGCCGTCGCCGAACTGCTTGCGGCGCAGGCTGCCCCAATAGAAATAGTTCACCCCGTGGTCGAATGCCTGTTCGATGCAACTGGCGGGCGCGCCGTAGCTGGCGGCCAAGCCGAGGCGGCCGACTTCGATGCCGGTGCGGCCGAGGATGGCGCGGTCGAATGACATAGCTTGATTCTAACCGAGCATCAGAATCAGATAGTCTTCGTCGTGGCGCACGCTTCAGCGTGCCGCCGCGGGCTTCAGCCCACGGTCTTTGCTTACTGCTTTCCCCCAATCGACCCCGAAAATTCCCACTCGCCGGACCCGTTTCGGGCGGGGCTGATCTCCACGATCTCCGCCCACGGGAAGAAATGCACACCCATCGAATCCTCAGCCACCGCACCGAGGCTGGAGACCTCCCGCAAGGTCATCGGCGGCAGGTCATCCTCGTCTACAGCCACCAGCCGCACCCGCTTCCCCAGCAGGCTGCGGAGAAAGACGCTGTCTTTATGCATGTTTCGCCCCCAAGCGTGCGATTGTATCGTCTATCGGATGTCCATGTCCCGAATATCCGGAAATGCCCGGACGCGCCGTGCCCTGCGTAAGAAGTGCAAAACCTCCGCGACTGCCAACCGGCGTTTCCGGTCTTATAATAAAGCTTTGAATACAACCTGGAGTCTTCCCAACATGCATACAACAAAACTTTGCCGCCATGTCGCGGCTCTTGCGTCCTTCGGCATGCTCTTGAGCTTGGCGCCATTGTGCGCCGACGAGGGCATGTGGACCTTCGACAACCCGCCCGTGAAACAATTGCAGGAAAACTATCATTTCACGCCCACCCAGGAGTGGCTGGACCATGTCCGCCTGTCCTGCGTGCGATTGAATGACGGCGGTTCCGGATCTTTCGTCAGCCCGCACGGCCTGCTGCTGACCAATCACCATGTCGCGCGCGGCCAACTGCAAAAGAACTCCACCGCCGAGCATGACTACGTGAAGAACGGATTCTTCGCGGCCACTCCCGAGGAGGAGATGAAATCGTCCGACATCGAAGTGAACGTGCTGGTGTCCATGGAAAACGTCACCAAGCGCGTGCTGGACTCGCTGAAGGGCGCCAAGACGCCGGAAGAAGAGTTCGCCAAGCGTAAAGCCGCGATCGCCGACATCGAGCGCGAGAGCATGCAGAAAACCGGCTTTCGTTCCGACGTCGTCACTCTGTATCAAGGCGGCGAATACTGGCTCTATCGCTATAAAAAGTACACCGACGTGCGCATCGTTTTCGCGCCGGAAGACCAGGCCGCGTTCTTCGGCGGCGATCCGGATAATTTCACTTACCCGCGCTACGATCTCGACATGGCGCTGTTCCGCGTCTATGAGAACGGCAAGCCCATCGACAGCAAGGATTATCTGAAGTGGAACCCCAAGGGCGCCGGAGAAAACGAGCTGGTATTTGTGCCAGGGCATCCCGGTAAGACCCAGCGCATGGACACCGTGGCGCAGCTCGAATTCGACCGCGACGTGTATGAGCCCAACGCCCTCAAGCGCTTGAAACGCCGCGTCGCCGTGCTCAAGCAATATTCCGGTTTAGGCCCGGAACAGGCGCGCCAGGCTGCGTCCGTGATCTTCGGTTTGGAGAATAGCGTGAAAGCCCGCGAGGGCCGTCTTGAAGGACTGCTCGACAAGAACGTCATGGCAGCCAAGCGGAAGGATGAGCGGGATTTCCGGGCCCGCGTGATGGCGAATCCCGAGTGGAGCAAGGCATACGGCGGCGCCTGGGGCGCGGTCGCCGAATCCACCAAGAAAGCGGCTTCGCGGGCAAAGCTGCAGTTTTTCCGGGACCCGGATTCACAGCTCAGCAACACCGCTGCCACCATCGTGGATTATGTGGCCGAGATCAAGAAGCCGGACGGCGAACGGCTGCCGGACTTTCACGAGGCGCAACTGGAATCGCTCAGACATCGCCTGTTCTCTCCGGCGCCCATTTATCCGTCCATGGAGATCGCCCGCATGACCGGCTGGCTGGAACAAGCGTTGGTCGAACTGGGACCCGCGGATCCGTTTCTGAAGACCGTCCTCAACGGCCGCTCGCCAAGAGAAGCTGCGACCGAACTGGTGAACGGGACCAAGTTGGCCGACCCGGCAGTCCGCAGGAAGCTCATCGATGGCGGGGAAGCGGCTGTTGCGGCTTGCGATGACTCCATGATCGTGCTGTTCCGCAAACTGGATCCCATGCGGCGCGATTTGATCAAGTGGGAGGAAGACAATGTGGAAAGCGTGGAGCAGCAGGCCGGCGAGAAACTGGGTAAGGCGCGCTTCGCCGCTTTCGGGAAGACCACATATCCCGATGCGACGTTCACCCTGCGGCTCTCCTACGGACAAGTGAAGGGCTATCCCATGAACGGCACCGAGGCGCCCTACAAGACCACTTTCTACGGCCTATACGATCGCGCGACCAGCTTCGACTTCGCAGGGCCTTTCTATTTGCCTTCGCGCTACAAAGAAAACCGGGACAAGCTGGACCTGTCCACGCCGCTCGACTTCGTCACCACCAATGACATCATCGGCGGCAACTCCGGCTCGCCGGTGATCAATCGCAACGCGGAGGTTGTCGGCCTGATCTTCGACGGCAATATCGAGTCGTTGGTCGGAGACTTCGTGTATGACGGCACGACCAATCGCGCGGTGGCCGTTCACACCGCGGGGATGACCGAAGCCCTCCGCAAGCTGTATGGCACCCAGCGCCTGGTGAAGGAGCTATTGGGAGAGTGATCGTAGGCGCGCCCTTAGAAGCTGTGAAACGTGGGCAGTCGAAAAACGCCTGCTCGGCAGCGGCGTGGGACAGACGCTTTCGTCTGTCAACCCGGCAGCACGCCGATTTTTTCACAGCTTCTTACGTTGGCGGCTCTGTCTCGGAGCCGTGCACGTCAGCAAGCTGCATGCAGGTATCTAGCGTAGAACGGCGAAGCAATCCGCCTCCCGAACGCCGTTCTCCGTTACCCCGCCGATCCCAACAATGATCAACCTGTTGGGCTCAGCCGGGTTCGCCAACTGCACTTTCAGATAATTGCCGCTAAGCGCCGTCCCAGGCTCGTTGAGCGTCACCACCGATAGCGTCCGGCCCACCATGCTGCGCCGGAAGTCCAGATTCTTGCGCGCGGCCAGCTCGCGCAGAATACGGTTGCGCTCCTTGCGCACCGGCATGGGCACCGCGTCCGGCATCTCCGCTGCCGGTGTGCCGGGACGCTCCGAATAAGTGAACACGTGCAAGTAAGTGAAGGGCAGGCTGTCGATGAACCGGCGGCTCTCCTCGAAATCCGCCGCGGTCTCGCCGGGAAATCCCACCATCACATCCGCGCCTACAGCGCAATCCGGCATCAGCCCGCGCGCCTTCCCGATGCGGTCCGCGTAGTGCCGCGGCCGGTATTTGCGATGCATGCGCCGCAGGATGCGATCCGAGCCGCTCTGCAGCGGCGCGTGCACGTGCCGGGCGATACGTGCCGAAGCCGCCATCAGGCCCAGTAGATCGTCGGAGAAATCCATCGGCTCGACGGAGCTCAGCCGCAGCCGTTCGACCTCGGTCTCATCCAGCAGCCGCCGGATCAGGTCCGCTAAGCGCATGCGGCTGCCCGGCTCCCGGCCCCAGCGGCCCAGATTGATGCCGCTCAGCACCACTTCGCGATACCGCCGGCTCAGGTTGCGCACCTGCTCGATCACTTGGTCCGCCGGAGCGCTGCGGCTGCGCCCCCTGACGAACGGAATGATGCAGAACGAGCAGCGGTTGTTGCAGCCATCCTGGATCTTCAGGTTGGGGCGCGTGCGATCGCCCGCGGCGTCTTCCACCGGAGCCGAGAGAAAATCGTGTTGCGCGAAGATGTCGCCAACATGTATGTTCCCGTGATATGGCGCGGAACTCACCAGTTCGGCGATCTGAGTTTTGTGGGAATTCCCCACGACCCATTCCACGCCCGGCATGCCCGCCAGTTCCTCCGGTGCGCGCTGCGCGTAACATCCTGTCACAAGGATGCGCGCGCACGGGTTCTCGCGATGCACGCGGCGCAGGGTCTGGCGCACGTCTTCATCCGCGGCCGCGGTGACCGTGCAGGTGTTCAGAACCACCAGATCGGCATGGCTGCGCTCCGCCGCCGCTTCCAGACCCTTGGCCGAAAGCAGCGTCTCCAGCGCCGCGCCATCCGCCTGCGTAGCCCGGCAGCCGAAGTTTTGCACGAAGAACGTGTCCACGACCCTCATTATAGCGGGGCTGATCGGAGCGACGCGTTAACGGAACTAATGGCCAACCTTGTTCGTGTCCTCATTAGGCGCAAAATATGGCTACCTCGCGCAAGAAACGATCGTTGAAATGGGTCTTACTCCTTCTGGTGCCTCTGTTAGGTGGCGCCGCATTCTTCTCTCTCAAGGCGATCGGCCGGAGTTCACCTAAAATCGAGCCGGAGAAACTGGTCAAAGCCGAGCGCATAGACCTGGCGCGGTCGGTGGTGGCGACGGGAAAGATCGAGCCAGTGACCAAGGTCGAGATCAAGTCCAAAGCCAGCGGCATTGTCCAGAGCCTGCCCGTGAACGTGGGAGACGTGGTACACAAGGGCCAAGTCATCTGTAAGCTGGACGAAAATAATGTGCTGCCCCAGGTGCGCCAGTTCCAGGCCGCGCTCGCCCTTCAGCGCCATCGCTTGCACGGCCTGTACGCATTTTGCTAACATGAAGCAGCGGTGAATGTTATTAGCAGGCGTGGTCTGGTAGCCCTGGAGAAGCAGCACCCGGAAGCGGTACCGGCGCTCGAACGATGGTATCGTACCGCGCGGAAGGCCACCTGGCTTGACCTCAACGAGGTAAGGCGCGTGTACCCGTCAGCGGACCAGGTGGGTAATGTTCTTATCTTCGACGTGTCGGGCGGGAACTACCGGCTGATCACAGTGCCGATTTACCGAAAGCAACGCCTCTACATTAAAGCGTTGCTGAGGCACCGCGAATATGATCGCGGGAGGTGGCTCAAATGGGCGTGATGGTTCTGAATCCGCAGAAGTACGGCAGGCTCTGCGCCGGCGTAGTCCCCACGGTAATCAAGAACGACAAGCAGTTCGACCGGTTCGTCGAAAGGATCGAAGAACTGGACCGGAAGGAACACCCCACACCGGAAGAAGAAGCTCTTGCTGAACTGCTGGCGAAACTGATCGAAGCATACGATGAAGAGCGCTACCCGGCTCCCGGCATACCGCCCCACGAAATGGTGCGGCACCTGATGGAACAGCGCGGACTGCGGCAGGTCGATCTGGTGCCCGTGATCGGGTCGCGCGCTCAGGTGTCCGATCTGGTGAATGGCCGGCGAGGTGTCAGCAAGGCTCAAGCCAAGAAGCTTGCGCAATTCTTCCACACATCCGTAGATCTGTTTATCTGAACTCGTTCTTATCGGCGTGCATCAGCGTGCATCGGCGGCTAAGTTGCTTTTCATCTCTACTTCCCGAACACCCGCGACAGAAAATCCACCAGCTCCGTGCGGTTCTCGGACTTCACATCCGCGCCCCATCGCGCCATCTTATCCACTTCGCGCTCCCATTGCCCGCGCGTGAGATGCTGCCCGGCGATGATGTCCTGGCCGTGGCAGCCTATGCACGTTTGCTTGACTTGATCGGGCAACGGGGGGACCTCAGCAGCCGCCGCTTGCGGTGGCAATCCGGGCGGACCGCCTCCCACTTCCACGCGCACCGCGGGCACCACATTCCACAAATATCCGGACGGATTCCAGTCCGCCAAGAGCGGTTGGGCATCGCCCTTCTCATCCGTGATCTTCGCCATCAAGACGTAAGAGCCATCGCCGGGCGGGGTCCAAGTCGCTTCCCAGAGCCGCCAGGCGTAGCGCGCGCGGTCCGCGCCCAACTTGGCCGCGCGCCACGTGCGTCCGCTATCGGTCGAGACATCCACCCGCGCCACTGGCGATTCGCCCGCCCACGCCGCGCCGCGAATCGTGACCGGTCCCGCCGCCAGCCGCTCGCCCGCCACCGGGCTCGCGATCACGGACTTCGGCTTGATGGCAGTCACCGGCGTCATCGCGGCGGGATCGACGGCCGTGCCCGGTGCGACCGTGTGTACCGGGCGCCGATACGCCGTCTTCATAAAGAAGCCGTCGTATTCTTTGTCGAGCAGGCTGATGTTCGTGACCCATTTGACCCACGAATCGCCGGCCCAGCCGGGCGGCACCAGCCGCAGCGGAAAGCCGTGCGAGGATGGCAGCGGCGCGCCGTTCATATCGAACGCCAGCAGGGTATCCGGATCGAGGGCCTTCTCAAGCGGCACCGTGCGTATGAAATCCGGCACTTTCCCCATGGGCACGTCGGCGCCGTTGAACAGCACGTTGGTGGCGCCCGGCTTCACGCCCGCGCGCTTCAACACGTCCGCCAAGCGCACGCCGGTCCAGCGCGCATTACCCACCGCGCCGTACCGCCACTGCATGCCGGCGACTCCCGGCTCGTAGAAGCTGCGGCCGTTGCCGGCGCATTCCAGCACGGCCACGTGCTCCGCGCGCGGGAGTTTTTTGAGCTCCGCCATATCCAGCGTGAGCTCGCGCTCCACCAAACCGTCCACGCGCAACCGCCACTCCGCCAGTTCCACCTTCGGCTTGTAAATGTGCGTCCGCACGAAGAAGTGTTCGGCAGGCGTGATCCACGTATCGAACCCCGAAAGCGGCATCTCAAAATCTTCCGGGTTGGCCGAACGGACGATCAGGTTCTGCCCGGACCGCTCGTCACCGCGTAGAGCCAGCCCAGGCCCCAGCGAAAGCAAATAAAGCAAACGTCTGCGCGAAAGCTCCATATTCACACTAGTCTATCCTTTCAATCGTATTATTATAAGCGCACAGGGAAGCAGTGAGGGAACGGGAGCGTATTGGCGGTCGCCGCGGCGACTCGTCGCCCCGGAGACCCAGGCCTGGCGCCAGCGAAAGCAGCTAAAGCCGGCGTCGCCGCGATGCCGTCATATTTACCGATCCATGATTATCTTTTCGATTCGGGTGATTCCGTTTTGAATCTCCACTTGCTTGGTGGACCGCTTGCCATCCTTTTCAAGCGTGATCGCATAGGTCCCCGGCCGCAGTTCCAGCTTCGCCGGCGTGACCTGGTCCGATGGCGCCCCGTTGACGAAGATCCGCGCACCCGCCGGTACGCTGGCGAGCATCAGGACGCCGCCTGGAACACGCAGCGCCACGGGCGGAAGTTCCACCGCCGTGCCCGCCACGGTCACCGGGCGATTCTCCGTCTGATAGCCCGCGCGGCTGAAGCTGACCATGTGCGGTCCCGGCATGGCATCCAGCGCGCAAGGCGTGGTGCAGGCGCTGTCGGGACGATTGTCCAGCATCGCGGTGGCGTCTGAAGGGATCGTCGATACGGAGATTTTCAGATAAGGGCTGGATGCCAGGTCTGGAGTGGTGCGCCGTTGAACGGGACGGACATGCTCGGCTCCCGCGGTACGCACCTCCCCGGCGGCCTGCTCCTTGCCAGGGGCTGGCTCGGGGATCGGGCCGCGCTCCGGTGCAGTCTCGCGTGGCGTATCGGCCGCGGTGGCGCCGCCTGTATCGCTCGATTCCGGTGTTACCGTTGCCGGCGGCATGGGGCTGGGTTTCTTCTCCTCCACAGCCGCGGGAGACGGCTGCTTGGGCTCCGCCGCGGGCGGCTGCGTTTGCGTCGCCGATGGATTCGAAACGGGGCCCGCGAGCCACGGCGCGGCCTGCCAGGCAATCAACACCACCAGCCCCGCCGCTACCAGGATCGCCGCCAGCACCGGCAGGATTCCCACTTTGCGGCGTTTGCGCGGCTTGGTCTCCTCGCTGCTCCGTGCCGGCGCGATATTGCCCGGCCGCCGCGCCTCCATGGCTGTCGGCAAGTTGTGACTGCCGCCGCGCGCCAGCGGTCGCCAGCCTTTGGCAGCCGCGCATGCCGCTTCCAGCGCATCCACAAACTTCTGGCAGTTGGCGTAGCGCGCATCGGCCTTCTTGGCCAGCGCCCGGCGCAATACATTCGAGATCGGCTGGCTCAGCGTGGAATTCAGCCGGTGCGGTGGAATGGGATCCTCCGCCACGATTTTGTAGACCACCGTGGTAAGCTGCTCTCCCGTGAAAGGCTTCTCCCCCGTGAGCATCTCGAAAACAATCACCGCCAGCGAAAACTGGTCCGCGCGTCCGTCCACCGCGAGCCCCTGCACCTGCTCCGGCGCCATGTAATGCGGTGTGCCCACGATGGCGCCCGTCATGGTGAACTGATCCGACGACGTGTTGATCTTCGCAATCCCGAAATCCGTGATCTTCGACGAGCCGTCCTCGGTGACCATGATGTTCGCCGGCTTGATGTCGCGATGCACGATGCCCTTCCGGTGGGCGTAATCCAGCGCCACGGCAGTCTGCCCCAGGATGCTGAACATTTGCTCCGGCGGCAGCGGCGCGGTGGAAAGAAGCTGGTCGAGCGTCGAGCCGTTCACGTACTCCATGGCGATGAACGCCAGATCGTCCTGCGCCTCCATGTCGTAGATGGTTACGATGCCCGGATGCGACAGCACGCCCGCCGAGCGCGCCTCGCGGAACAGCCTCTCCCGCAGCCGCGCACGCTCCTCCGCGTTGGTTACCTCGCCCAGCCGGATGGTCTTGATGGCCACCGGCCGGCCGATGGTGGGATCGGTGGCCAGGTACACCACCCCCATGGCCCCCCGCCCCAGCTCCCGCACAATCTTGTAGCGCCCGATGCGGTCCATCAGAATTCCAGTTTACGCTGTCTGCGGGGGCGTTACGGGAAGGACCGCCTCAATGGAGCCGCAAGCGCGCACTCCCGGAAATAGCACGCTCAATGTGAGCGAGGCGATCCTGCTGCGCGTTTCAATGGGGCCGGGAGCGCGCGCTCCCGGAAATGTTCGCCGTACTGACGACAGAGAGCGCGTTCTCCCAGCTTCAATGGGGCCGGGAGCGCGCTCCCGGAAATAAGCGGTGGTCTGGAACGCCTGCACCACATGTGTGCTTGGGCTTATCCGAAGCCCCCTTCTTCGCGCCCTTCTCGGTCACGGGGAACACTTCCACTGTGGCGTCACGATAACCCCGGCGATTGACTCGCCCTAACCGTTGGATCATTGAGTCCAGGGGCGCCGCGTCGCATACCATGTGATCGGCATTGAGGTCGAAGCCCACTTCGCCGGCGCTAGTGGAAACCAGCACGCTGGGCCCCTTCTCTGCGCGCCCCTCCGGCTTCTCCTCCCCGTCCAGAAACCGCTTGAAAACCCCCTTCGCGAACAGCCCATCACGCTCCAACCCGCGCATCGTGCCGGTCAGGACCTCAACCGCGTTCGGGAAGCGCGCGAGCTTCTTCTGAATCCCCTTCCTTATCCCGTCGGCATCGTCGGGCCGCCGCACAAACACGACGACGCGCGAGCCATCCCCCGCAAGCGTGGCCGCCTCGTCAACAATGTTCTTCTCGACGAGCTTCCACTCGTCGGCAGGATGCACCGTGACCCACTTCTTCGCCTCATAACGCTGCACAATCGGGTTCTCCTCGGCAGTGCCCTCAAGGTCGCTCGGCTCAAGCTTGAAGCGGTTCGGATCGTCGCCGCTCCCCGTGGCCGACATGCACATCACGCGCATCGGCAAGCCCTGCCCGCGCTGGAACTCGCCCCGATCACCGATCTGCTCAACCAGCTTCTTGAATGGCTCCGAAAGGTGTGCTTCGTCCAAAACCAGAAGCGTATCCTGCCCGAGCATACCTGCGTCGAGCGGCCTGGCCTTATACGATGAGCGATAGCCGCTAAAGAGCAGCCGGCTGCCGATCATATCCACGGTGCCGATGATGATCGCGGGCCTCGATGGGTCCTCGACCCAGTCGCGATTATCCGCCCGTTGGCCGCGGAGTGTGCTCACGCACAACAGATCGTCGGCGAGATTTCCCCTAATCGTCTCCGCAATCGTGGTCGCCTGATCGATAACGGTCCGCCGGTCCACAACGTACACCAGCCGGATCGGCAGGCGCTCCGCCGGGCGCCTCTGGAGCTGCTGAAGCAACGCAATCAGCCATAGGTGGATGACATTGGTCTTGCCCATCCCCGTCGGTAGGTCGCAAAACCTCGGCACCCTGTTCTGCGAGAACCAGTCGTCGAACAGGCGCCGCTGCCACCTCAGCGGCTCGTAGCCTTCTTTGCCGCCGTCTCTGGTTAGCGCCC
>JBEKUO010000153.1:0-11972 GCA_049514955.1 Bryobacteraceae bacterium
GGGTCGTTTCCCAGGTAATAGATCAGATCGCCCCAGCCTACGTCCAGCATGGAGCCGATCGAAAGGAACGCGCTGAAGCCCACCATTTCCTTGAGGCTCCAGTCCAGGATGGCGGTGCACAGCGCGCCGCTCTGGCTGATGAAGCCGACATTTCCGGGACGCGCGATGGCCGCTGCGAAGGTGGCGTTCAGCCCCGTGAGAGGGCACATCACGCCCAGGCAGTTGGGGCCGATGATGCGCGTGTTGCCGCGCCGCGCCTCCACCAGAATCTGCCGCTCCAGCTCCGCGCCCGCCGGGCCGATCTCCTTGAAGCCCGCCGAAATCACGATCGCGGCTCTGACGCCTTCCTCCACGCAGTCGTGTATGATGCCGGGCACGGTGGCCGCCGGCGTCACGATCACGGCCAGGTCCACCGGCTCGCTCACTTCCGAGATGTGCTTGTAGGCCTTGACGCCCAGCACGCTCGGCCGCTTGGGATTGATGGGAAATACGGTGCCGCCGAACGGATTGCTTACCAGGTTCCACAGAATCGTGCGACCCACGCTGCCTGCGTTCTCGGTGGCGCCGATGACCGCCACGGACTTGGGGGCGAAGAATACGTCGAGCGGCTGCGTTCCTTCCTTGATGGCTTTACGCGATGGTTTGGTGACTTGCATATTCCTTCATTGGGCGGCTTTCGGTCCGAAAGCGGCCCGGTTCAGAGCCTCCACCACATCCCGGCTCGAAAGGCCATTCTTGCGCGCCACGGTTTCGATGTCGCAGTCGTCGCAGCTTGGCCGGACACCGAACTCCTCGAACACCGCAACCGTTTCCGGATGCGACTGCTTCACATCGCGGACGATCATGTCGCGGCGGATCATCTGATCGAATCGAAACATTGGCGTGCCCTTTCCGGGTGACGAATGCACCCCACATTCCAAAGTCTAGCAGGAGTATCGGGCCGGAAAATGAATGAATGCGGCGCTGCATCGCGCCGGGCTGGGGCATTTCGCGCAGTGCCGGAAGACGCTTCGCCCACTACTGCCCTCCTCATTCTCTCGGGGGTGGGTGATTCAACAGCAGCCAGTACAAGCCAAGCTGCTCGACGGCATGCGCGAATTGATTGAAATCTACAGGCTTGGTGATATAGCTGTTCACCCCGAGGTCGTAACCCGCGCCGACGTCGCTCTGCTCGTTCGATGTCGTGAGAATGACCACTGGCAGACGTCTGGTGCGCGCGTCTTCGCGAATCCGCCGCAGCACCTCCAAACCGGATACTTTGGGCAGGTTGAGATCCAGCAGGGTCAAGACAGGCAAATCGGACAGATCCCGGCCCGCGTATGCGCCCGTGCCGAACAGGTAATCCAGCGCCACCTCGCCGTCGTCGGCGATTACGATCTTGTTGGTGATCCCGGCCTTGCTCAGCGCGCGTTTCGTCAGCAGAACGTCGCTGGGATTGTCTTCGATCAGCAGAATCGTCTTTTCAACGATCATTTGGTCCCCGCGAGAGAGTGAAATAGAATGTTGCTCCATGGTCCGGTTGGCCTTCGGCCCACACGCGGCCGCCGTGCCGGTGGATGATGCGCTGGACAGTGGCTAAGCCAATGCCCGTTCCAGGAAACTCGGACAGCTTGTGCAGGCGCTGAAATGCGCCGAAGAGCTTGTGTACATAGGCCATGTTGAAACCCACGCCGTTGTCCCGCACGAAAAACGCGGGGCCCTCTTCGCCGGCAATCTGTCCGAACTCGATGCGCGCCTCGGCGCGCGGGCCGGTATACTTCACGGCGTTTCCCAAAAGGTTCGTCAGGGCGATTTCCAGCAGCCGGAAATCGCCCTTTCCGGTCAGGCCGGGTTCGATCGCGAAGGCCAGCGACCGGCCCGGCTCTGACTCCCGCAATCTTTCGGCCATGGACCGCGCCATCGACGTCAGGTCCACGTCTTCGCGTTCCATGGGGTCGCGGGTCACCCGCGAGAGCTGCAACAGGTCGTTGATCAACACTCCCATGCGCTGCGCTTCGGACCGCACCTTGTCCAGATATTCGCGTCCTTCGCCGTCCAGCCGGTCGGCGTAATCTTCGAGGAGCGCCTGGCTCCATCCGTCGATGCCGCGCAGCGGCGAACGCAAGTCGTGCGACACCGAGTAGGCGAAGGCTTCTAGTTCCTTATTGGTGGCTTCCAGCTCGACGGTGCGCTCGCGTATGCGCTGCTCCAGCTCGGCATTGAGCCGGTGGAGTTCCTCCTCCGCGCGTCTGCGCTCGGTGATATCGCGGTTGATTTCCAGGATGGCTGACGAATCGCCGTTCGACACCAGCACCTGGCGGCTTTCGACGCGTAGCACGCGGCCGTCCTTGGCGGTGTGCGCGAGTTCTCCATCCCAGCGCCCCTCCTGCTTCAGCACCACATCGATGTGGCCGGTCGAAATAGGCGAGCGGGTCTGCAACAGCTCATGCATGATGCCGCCCACCGCCTCCGTTTCGCTCCAGCCGTACATCTCCGCCGCGCCGCCGTTCCATGTCCTGATGGCACGTTCGGCATCCGCCGTAATGATGGCGTCATGGGAGAGGTTGATCAGTTCGGCATGCAGCCGCAGCGCCTCTTCAGCCAGCGTTCGCTCGGTTACGTCGGTGAAAACGACAGCGAACCGTCCGGGGCCGGAACACCAGGCGGACGCATCGAGGTGTTTACCCAGCCTGGACACCCGATTGTAGATTCTTTCGCCGCGGCCGGTTTTCACAACGCGGCCATAGGCCTCGATCCAAGACGGCTCGATCTCAGGAAAGATTTCCCGGACCGTCCGCCCCACCGTCTGTTCGGCGGTCAGGCCGGTCAGCCTGGTGAAGGCGGGATTCACGGCCAAGTACGTAAAATCGATGGGGCGGCCCGCTTCATCGTAGATTATCTCGCAGGAGGCGAAGCCCTCGTCCATCGACTCAAAGAGGGTGCGGAAGCGCTCCTCGCTCCGCTCCAGCTTTTCCTGGGCCAGCTTGCTGTCCGTGATATCCCTGGTGACGCCGAGCATGCGGATGGGGTGCTGCTGTCCGTTGAAGAACGCCTGGCCCCAGGCCGATACCCAGCGCTCCTTTCCATCCGCAATGCCGACGGTGCGATATTCAAGCGCATATTGGCCGTCGCTCCCGGGCCGCAAAGAGCTTTCGATAGCCGCCTTCACGCGCTCCCGATCTTCCGGATGCACTCCGCGCCAGAAGGTCTCATAATCAACTTCGGCGTCCGGCGGCAGCCCGAACTGCTGCTTGGCAAACCTGGACCAACTGGCCTTACCCGTCCGCGGGTCAAAATCGACCGCACCCAATCCGGCGCTCACCATGGCCAGCCGCCAGCGCTCCTCGCTCTCCCGCAGCGCTTCCTCAGCGCGCTTGCGCTCGGTGATGTCGCTGTTGACGCCGACAAAGCGCAACGCCCGGCTTTTGCCGGCTTCGCCTTCAAAGTACACGCGCCCGTGCGAGGTGATCCAGTGGACCGAGCCGTCCGGCCAAACCACGCGGAACTCGCGATGGTATGCTCCGTCATCGGCGCCTGCCAGGGCCCGTTTCAAGGCATCCTCGATAGCTTGCCGGTCCTCGGGATGAATCCGCGCGATGGCCTCGTCGTATGCGGTGGGCGGCCCGGCGGGAACGCCGAACATGTCACGGCAATGTTGGTCCCAAAACACCTCGCCCGTGTCGAAGCGGTAGTCCCAAGCTCCTAACTCCGCCGCCTCCAGCGCCAGTCGCCGCTGTTCCGACGTCTGTTGCAGCGCCTCTTCTTGCTGCCGCCGCTCGCTGATGTCGGTCACAAAACTGACGGAGAGCAATCCACGCCGGGTTTGCACGGTGTTGAGCGTGACCTCGATGGGAAACTCGCTGCCGTCCTTGCGGCGGCCGGACAAGCACCCACCCGGGCCCATGGCGCGCGCTGGCCGGCTGGCAACGTAGGATGCGTGGTGCGCCCGGTGCCGTTCGCGCAGGCGCTCCGGAATGAGCATCTCCAGCGGTTGCCCCAGCAACTCCGCCCGCGTATAGCCGAACAGGCGTTCGGCCATGGCATTCACGACGGCGATGCGGCGGTCGTCGCCCACCCCGATGATCGCCTGCCCGGACGACTCCAGCAGCGCGCTGTTAGTTTCGCCGCTCTCCGAAACGGCCGCCAGCGAGTCGCGCAGCTTCCCAATGAGCAAGGTGACGCAAAGACCCGAGACGGCGAACAGCGCCAGCACGATCGTGTCCGCCGCGTGCGCGATGGCGAAGCTGTAACGCGGCTCCAGGAAGAAGTAGAGGCCGGTCAGCAGGCTTAAGGCCGTGGCCGCCAGCCCTGGCCCGCGCCCCCCGAAGTAAGCCACCGCCATGATGGGCAGGAAGAACGTTATGAAGGGCGCATTTTGGACCAGCACGGCATCGAGCGCCAACCGAACGCCTGTCGCTATGGCAACCGCGAATACGGCGACGGAATAGCGCAAGATCGCGGAGCGCTCAGTAGCGACGGTTGGTTTGTTTCTCCGAATCAATCGCGGCACCGCTTTTCGAGGCCCAAGAGCATGGTGTCCTGGCGGCACCACGGTTCTCAAAATGAAAGCACGTTTTGGGCCTAGCCGCGATTATTCAGCGCGTGAGTGCCAAAATCTTGCGGGAAATAGATGCTGTTTCTGCGCAAATATGCAAAATACGCATCGCACAATGCAGGGAAAGCCTTGGCGGAGGCCCGCCGGCCGTGGAAAACCACGCACTCTGTCCGGCGGAGAACTTCAGCCCCGATCCCTTTCGCCCGCGAGCAGGTAATGCGATTCCGAGGTCTGTAGCAGGGCAGCCCGCAGCAGATCGACATACTCCTCAGCCTGTTCGGCGCGCACTACGCATTTGGGGCACGCTAAGAGGTGCTCCTCAAAGCGCTCCAGCTCATCCTCAGACTGTATCATCCCTAAGTAATACCGCTCCAGGTCGTGATGGGTTATATGAGTTCGAAACATAAGTTTTATGCTAATGAGTACATTTCACGGCGCGTTCATCTCACCCGTTTGCGGCCCAACCCGGTGGGGACCTTGCCAACTCCCCCGGAAGGCCAGCCCGTGCCTTGTCAGATTGGCAATTCTCTAATTGTGGTCGCATTAATTGTGCAATATCGGTTATGATACACATTAGACACGAAGGAATTAATACCTTATTAGGGATATCCTGGCCACTCTGAAATGAGTTTGTAACGCCAGAGAGGAGCTACAGTCGATGGAAAAAGAACGGAATTCCTCGCCTGAGGAGTTGGCCGCAAATCATTATGCGGACCTGGTCCGGCGCGTCAGGGCGGGAGAGGCCGGTGCGGAAGAAGAGTTGTACCGCCTGTTTGCCGGCGGCGTAAGATTGTTGCTTCGCCGCGCCATCGGAGCGCCGCGCGCCGACGGCGAAGTCCGGCCCTTATTGACGATGATTACCGAAATCATTCGCGCGGGCACCGTGCGCGAGCCCGGGCGCCTGCCCCGATTGGTGCGCACCGTCGTACGGGACCGCATACGGGACATGCTGAGTTCGCCGGCCGGAACGCAACCAGCCGATCCCGTGCCCGAGGTCCCCGCGCCGGTGCATGGTCCGGAACAGCGGCTTGCCATGGCAATCCTACGGTCCGCGTCGCCGCGCGATCGGGAGATTCTGACACGCTTCTACGCCCAACAGCAGTCGGTCGAGCAAATCTGCCGGGACTTGCACGTCACCGCGGATGACGTGGAAATCGTGAAAGCCACGGCCAGAGCGCAACGCACCGAGTGGCGGCGCGACCCCTCGCGCGCCCCCAAAGGCGTCCCTGCGCCGGCGCGTGTGGTGCTGAGGGTCTTGCAGGTTGAGGATTCCGCGAGCGATGCCGCCCTGATCGCCCGTCTATTGGAAAAGGCGGGCTATATGCTGTACGCCGTGCGCGTGGAAAGCGCCGAGGGTATGCGGCAGGCCCTGACAGGGCAAGATTGGGACGTGATTATTGCGGACCACCAGTTACCCGACTTCGACGCGCCCGCGGCGCTGCGGGTGCTGCAGGAGACCGGCCGCGATATCCCGTTCATCGTGGTCTCCGGCACCATCGGCCACGAGGCAGCCGTGGCAGTGATGAAATCCGGCGCTCACGACTATCTGCTCAAGGAAAACCTGGCGCGCCTCGCGCCCGCGGTAGAGCGGGAGTTGAAAGAAGCCAAGACGCGCCGCGAGCGGCAGGAAGCCGTGCACGCGCTGCGGGAGAATGAAGAGCGGCTGGCGCTGGCCGTCACGGCGGCGCAACTGGGCGCCTTCGATTTCTACCCGGCCGCGGGTAAGCTGGTTCTTTCCGAATGCGCTAAGCGGCAGTTGGGGCTGCCAGCCGACGCCACCGTCGACTACGATGTTTTCCTGCTCTCGCTGCACCCCAACGACCGCGAGCGGGTCGACCGCCTCATACAGCACGCCCTGAAACCGGAGAGCGGCGGCCAGTACGCGGCCGAGTTTCGCACCGTGGGAGTCGCGGACGGTAAAGAGCGCTGGCTGGCATCGTGCGGCCGCGTCTTCTTTGGCGACAGTAGCCTTCCCCTCCGTTTGATCGGCGTCACCTTGGACGATACCGAGCGCCGCCGCCTGCTCGAGGATCTCCGGCAGCTTGAGAAACTCGAGGGTATGGGCCGCGTGGCGGGTGGACTGGCGCATGACTTCAATAACCTGCTGACTGTCATTGGCGGGGAAGCGCAGGTGGCCGCCGATGCGCTGGTTTCCGGCAACCCCTTACGCGAAACGATGCACCAGATCCTGCACGCGGTGATGCGCGCCGGCGAGCTCACCCAGCAGTTGCTGACGTTCAGCCGCCGCCACCTTCACGCGCCGCGGCCGATCCTCCTGAACGACTTCGTGCGCGACCTGGAGCCGATGCTGCGGCGCTCGATCGGCGAGGGCCCGGAATTGGTGCTGTCTCTCGATGACGAAGCCGGGCTGCTCCGCGCCGACCCACTCCAGCTCAAACAGGTGCTGCGGAATTTGGCGGTAAACGCGAGGGATGCCATGCCCGGCGGAGGCCGCCTGGCGATTTCCACGTCCCGATGTCCGGTGGACGAGTCGCTCGCCGCGCGGCGCGGAGTCAGTTCGGGGAACTACGTGGCGCTCTCGGTGAGCGACACGGGCAAAGGTATGTCGCCGGACGAGCAAGCGCGCGTGTTCGAACCGTTCTTCACCACCAAAGAAGCCGGCCAGGGCGCAGGGCTCGGCCTCGCAACCGTTTACGGCATTGTGAAGCAAAGCGCGGGCGCCATCTGGGTGGAAAGCCAGCCCGGCCGCGGGACTACCTTTACCATGCTGTTTCCGGCACTCGATCCCGATCGGTGCCTCAACCCACCGCTATCCGTCGATCTCACTGAGCCGTCCGAGTCTGAGCCGGTTCTAAAAAATTAAGGCTCCGGATCAACGTAACGCGGCCCCACATTAAGGCGTCTTAATGTATCACGGGCCAAATATGAAAACCTTACTCGCGATGATTCTGCTTTCGTTGCCGGCGCTCGCGGCGGACCCAGCGTCGACAGTGGCGGTTGTGAATACCGCCTGCGGTCCGGATAATGTCAAGTTCAATGTGAAGTCGAGTCACGATCCGCAACCTGCCCCGCAGCTTGAGCCCGGGAAGGCGCTGGTCTACGTTGTGGAGCAGTACGACCGGCCTGGCAACGAATTCGGCAAGCCCACCATCAGGGTCGGTTTGGACGGCGCATGGGTGGGTGCAAACCGCAGCACATCCCATTTGTTCTTTTCCGTCGAACCGGGCGAGCATCATCTTTGCTCGAATTGGCAATCGCTTCCGCCTTGGCTTCGCGTGCAGGCGTCGCTTGCCGGCCTCACCGCGGAGCCGGGTCAGACCTATTACTTCAGGGCGCGCGTCATCGAACATGGCGGTTCGCTTTTTACCCTGGACCTCGAACCGGTAAACAGCGACGAAGGGCAGATGCTCGTGGCCTCCTCGCCGCTCAGCGACTATCGTCAAAAGTGACGTGGCGCAGGCACTTTGCCTGCCGCGCCGGCACTCCTGCCGGCGCAGGCGAGCTTTGCTCGCCTAACTTCCAGCGTAGGCGGCGTCTCCCGCCCTTGGCCGCCCTGAAATCGCCGTTGAGGCCGCAAAAGCGGCCAGTCGCAGCTCAAAACTGAGAACCCCTACCGTTTGTGTGGTTTAATGGGATCTCTCCGTATGGCGGACGCGGCTAAATCGTTGCGCAGGGCCTGGAAGGCGGCTCACCGGCGGGCCCGTGAGTTGCGCATGATCTACAAAGGTCTGATCTCCACGGACCACCCTGTGCTGGCGCATATCATTCCCATGCGGCGTTGCAATCTCGCTTGCACCTATTGCAACGAATACGACGATCATTCCAAGCCGGTGCCCCTCGAAACCATTTGCCAGCGCCTCGACCGTCTAGCGGAGTTGGGTACCACCATCATCACCATCAGCGGCGGAGAACCGCTGCTCCATCCGGACCTGGATCTCATCATCGCGCGCATACGCCATCACCGTATGATCGCGGGCATGATCACCAACGGCTACCTGCTCACCGCCGAACGCATCCAGCGGCTGAACCGCGCGGGCCTCGAGCACCTGCAGATCAGCATCGACAACGTGATGCCCGACGACGTTTCCAAGAAAAGCCTCAAGGTGCTGGATAAGAAACTCCAGCTTCTGGCCGAGCACGCCGATTTTCACGTGAACATCAATTCGGTTGTCGGCGGCGGCATACGGAATCCGCAGGACGCGCTGGTGGTCGGCAAGCGCGCCGTGGAGCTGGGTTTCACTTCCACGGTGGGGATCATTCACGACGGCACGGGGCAGTTGCAGCCGCTGGCCCCCGCCGAGAGCGAAGTCTACGCGGAGATGCGGCGCATGGAAAAGAGCAGCTACGCGCAGATTAATTATTTCCAGGATAACATCGCGCACGGCAAAGAGAACCACTGGCGTTGCCGCGCAGGCTCGCGCTATTTGTATATCTGCGAAAACGGTCTCGTGCACTACTGTTCGCAGCAGCGCGGATACCCGGCCAAACCGCTGGCGGAGTACACCGTGGCCGACATACGGCGGGAGTTCCTGACCGAGAAGTCCTGCGCGCCGCGCTGCACGGTGGCCTGCGTACACCAGATTTCGTATATCGACTTCTGGCGCGCCCCGCAGACGAGATCCACGGCGGAAATGCCGGAGGCCGGGTCGGAGCGGCTGGTGCAGATCCGATAGCGGTCGGTCGCGCACTTCTCGCGTGTGGGGCGGCCAATCTTGGCCGCAGGCGGCGGTGGAGTTTGGTCAGTTGTCGTGGCGCAGGCTCTCAGCCTGCCGCGCCGACACTCCTGTCGGCGCGGGCGAGCTAGGCTCGCCTCAGCCGGCCACATTGGGTGCGCCTGCCGAGTCAGCCTGCCTTCCACAGTAGCAACAGCGCCCCAGCCAGAAATCCTGCGGCCGCCTGAAACTCCCCGTTCTTGACATAAAGCGCCCACTGGAACCCCCGTGGCGCACGCTTCAGCGTGCCGCGGCGAACTTCGGTTCGCCTGTCACTTCGCATGCGGGGCCATAGCGCGGGCACGCGCGCGCCATACGCCGCATATTCCGGAAACAAACTGCGCAGGTGCTGCTCCTCCAACTGAATCACCGGCAGATAGATCAGTACAAACACCGCCGCAAAAAGCAGCCCCAACCCCACACTCCGCGACGCGATAACCAACCCGGCGGCCACCAGCAATGTTCCGAGATAGAGTGGATTCCGCGTATAGGCGTAAGGGCCGCTGGTGGCCAGCGCCTGGTTCTTGGCAAGATGCCCGGCGGCCCACGCGCGCAACGCCAGCCCAATTAGCGAAACCGGCAGTCCGATAGCGAGCGACCGCGCCGCCGGATGCGAGAACCACGCAAACGCCGCCACCAGCGCGAAGCCGCACGGCACCCGCAGACGCGCCACAAAGTCCGCATAAGGTTTGGGAAAGCGCGGCGGTATCAAGCCAGACAATCCGCCGTACGGGGCCGCGCGGCCAAGTGCGGCCGCAACGCCTCAAACACCGCATCGGACGAGATCTCGCGCATGGCGGGATCGATCTCCTGCCGCCGCTTATACGACGTCACGGCACCGGGGCTGCGGAGCACCGTGAAGCTGCCCCCGTACGGGCCTGTTTGGGCGGGATCGGTCGGCCCGTAGATCGCCACGCCCGGCTTGCCGAGCGCGGCCGCCAGATGCAGCGGCCCGCTGTCGACACCCACCACGGCAGCCGCACGCCGGGTCGCGTCGATGAGGCCCTCGATCGACGAGAAATGCAGAAGCGCATCCGGGACACCCGCCAGTTCTCGCGCGCCGGCCGGCCCGTTCAAGACAAGTGGGATACCCGCATCCCGCCGGAGACGCGCCGCCAGCCGCCCATACGATTCCAAAGGCCACTGCTTGGCCGGCCAACCGCTCAGCGGGCAAGCCAGAACAAAAGCTCCCTCGGGCAGCGATCCCTCAGGCCTTCCCGGCGGCACGGGAAACGAATGCAGAACAGTGGACGCGCCCGCGCTCGCCGCCAAGTCCAGATTGCGATCGACCCGATGGCCCGCTCGCGCCAGCACCTTGTCTGAATAGAACAGTGCGGCCAGCGGCTCCCGCGCCTGCGATGGATGCAAGCCGTAGATCCGCTCGGTGCGCGCCACGCATGCGACCAGCGCGGATTTGATGAGGCCCTGGAAGTCCACTGCGAAGTCGAACCTCTCCGCGCGCAATTCGCGCCAGGCGCGCGCGAAGCCGGCGCCGCTCGCTCGATCCAGAAGCAGCACGCGATCCACGAATGGATTCGCTTCCAACAGCGGCGCCCAGCGCGGCTCGACCACCCAGGTTAAATGCGATCCTGGAAAGCTATGCTTCAGGGAAGCCACGGCGGGCAGGGCGTGGATAATGTCCCCCATGGCGCCCAGGCGGATCGCCAGTATATGGCTGCCGCTACCCGGATTGCCGCCGGTGTACATGTTGAATCAACTCGCGCCTGCGCTGTTCGTGAGCGGCCTCCAGCCGGACGACATGCTCCGCCGGAAAAGCCGCCAGCAGGCTCCGCATCTGCCGGTCTTCCAAACTCACCACGTAGTCTATCATGGCCAGCGCGGCCACCATTTCGGCGCGCGCGCGTGCGTCGAGTACCGGCTCTTCCGGTATCGCCAGAGCCACCAGGAGCACCGCGTCCGGCAGGCCGTCGCGCACGCGGGCCAACTCGCGGACATGTGCGGCCAGCAGCACATCGAAGTGGCCGGTCACCAGGACCGCCGGCCGGTCGCCGTGGGCCAGAGCGGCCGCGTCCTCCGGTGTGATGATTTTGGTTCGCGTATCCACTAGTGTCCTGTCCCTCCTAACTCTTTACAACTCCAACTAAGCCAAAGTGGGGCGGACGCCCTCGTCCGCGCGCGACCCCCGGTCGCGCTCTTGACTAGCGTGCGGTCTCCTCCCACAGCCGTAGCGCCACGGAAGACACGCGCTCGGCGCTGATGCGCGTCATGCAGCGGTGGTCGATCGGGCATGCGCGCAGCAGGCACGGGCTGCACTCGACCTGTTCGCGGATAACGCGGGACCACGCGCCGGTGGGTCCGGTGGTGGTATCGTCGGTGGCGCCGAATACGGCCACCGTGGGGACCCCCAACGCCGACGCTACATGCATGCCGCCGGAATCGTTGGTCAGGAACAGTCGGCACGCCGCCGCCAGGTCGATGAATTGCCGCAGCGTAGTCTCGCCCGCAAAATTGTGGACTACCGCGCCCGTCGCGCGAATCGTCGCCGCAATCGTTTCGCAGAGCGGACGCTCCGCCGCCGAACCGAACAGTGCGACGGCAGCCGAGTGCGTGCGCGCCAGGCTAGCCGCGGTTTCGGCGAAGCGCTCGGGAAGCCATCGCTTGGCGTCGCCATACGCGGCGCCGGGGCTGACGCCGATCACCGGCGGTGGAACGCCCGCATCGCGCAACGCGGAGATCCCGGCTTCGCGCGCCTGCTCGCGCCCATCCAGCCGGATCTCCGCGCACGGCGGGTACTCGTGTATGAT
>JBEKUO010000154.1:0-11953 GCA_049514955.1 Bryobacteraceae bacterium
GGGCTCCGTACCAGCCGGCGAAAGAACCATCGCCCGCCATGTGTTCGACGGCGACCATGGCGGACGCGAGATCGAGTTCCATGCCGCCATACTGTTCGGGAATGGTGATGCCGGTAAGACCCAGTTCGGCGGCCTTGCGCAAGCAAGCCAGGGCGACGCCCGGCTCGTGGTGCTGAATGGCTTCGACGTTCGGCCCGACTTCTTTGGCCCAAAATTCGTCCACGGTGCGGGCGATCGCCAGATGCTCGGGAGTGAGGTCCTCCGGGGTGAAGATTTCGTTCGGCAGGCGCTCTTCGATCAGGAATGCGCCGCCCTTGGTTTTGGGTAATGATACCGTCGCTGTTGCCATTGCCTTCTCCTATAATTTTTCGGCGAGCTAAAGCTCGCCGCGGCAAGCTAAAGCTTGCGCCACTATTACATTCTCTCGAAGATGCCGGCGGCTCCCTGGCCGCCGCCGACGCACATCGTAACCAGACCGTACTTCACATTGCGGCGCGCCATCTCCCGCAGGATGGTGGCAGTGAGCTTGGCGCCTGTGCATCCGAGCGGATGCCCTAAAGCGATCGCGCCGCCGTTGACGTTCACTTTTTCCGGATCGAGGCCCGCCTCTTTCATCACGGCCAGGGCTTGCACGCCGAACGCCTCATTCAACTCGATAACGCCAATATCGTCAAGGGTCAGGCCGGCCATTTTAAGCGCCTTGGGAATCGCCACTACAGGCCCAATTCCCATGACTTCTGGCGGGACGCCGCCGGTGGCGAAACTGACGAAGCGCGCCATCGGTTTCAGGCCGAGTTCGCGCGCTTTGCTCGCGGACATCACCAGCGCGGCCGCGGCGCCATCGCTGGTCTGCGAAGAATTGCCGGCCGTTACGGTGCCCTGCGCGTGGAAGACCGGCTTGAGCTTGGCGAGCGCCTCGACGGTGGTATCCGCGCGCGGCCCTTCGTCTTTGGCAAAGACGGTCTTGGTGACTTTGGGGCGTGTGCCGTTGGGGGTCATCCACTCGATGGCGAAGGGTACAATCTCGTCGTCGAACTTGCCCTCGGCCTGCGCGCGCAAAGCGTTCTGATGGCTACGGAAGGAGAACGCGTCGGCCTCTTCGCGCGAGACATTATATTTGCGCTGCACGCGCTCAGCGGTGAGGCCCATGTTCATGTAGATCTCCGGACGGTGATCCACGAACCAGGGACTCGGCGCGGCTTTATGCCCTCCGCGCGGGATGAGGCTCATGGACTCGGCGCCGCCGGCGATGACAATGTCCGCGCCGCCGGATCGTATGCGCTCCGCGGCCATGGCGATGGCTTGCAGGCCGGAACTGCAGAAGCGGTTGATGGTCACGCCGGTCACGGTGTCCGGAAGTCCGGCGCGCAGGGCCACACAGCGGGCCATGTTGTTGCCCGATTCGGCCTCCGGCATGGCGCAGCCGAGGACAATATCTTCCACGTCCTCCTTGGCCACCTGCGGATGTTTTTCCAATAGGCGGGTGACAACCGCGCCGGCGAGATCGTCCGGGCGCGAAGTGCGCAACGCGCCGCGCGGCGCTTTGCCGACGGCGGTACGTAAACAATCGATGATGACAGCGTCTTGCATGTTAACCCCTGGGGGCTGGGGGCTAGGGGTTGGGGGCTGGGGATTTGCCTTTCCCCAGTCCCTAGTCCCCAGCCCCTAGACCCGCTTTTAGTTTCTCAGTGGCTTTCCTGTTTTCAGCATGTGTTGCATGCGCTCTTGTGTTTTGCGCTGGCCGCACAGGCTCAGGAAAGCTTCCCTCTCCAAATCCAGCAGGTACTGTTCGGAGACAGTCTGACGGCCGGTCAGACGTCCGCCGCTTAACACATTTGCGAGTTTCTCTCCTACTACGGTATCGTACTCCGAGATGTAGTTGGCTTCGCGCGCTAGATAGATCCCGGTTTTCAGCAGCGCGAAATCTTCGGCGCCGCCCACTTCGACATCCGTCCGCGGCACGCCTGGAACGTATTGCGGCGCGATGGCCAGCGCCAGCGCCTTGGCATCGTCGATGAGGCGGTCGGGATTCATCGAGATCTGATCCTGCGGGCGCAGCAGGCCGAAGCTGCGGGCCTCGGCGGCGCTGGTGGCGACTTTAGCAAAGGCGATCAACTCGAAGGCCTTCTGTGCGCTGCCGAAGCGCACCAGCACCTCCTTGCAGCCGCCCGCGCCGGGGATCACTCCCACGCCGACTTCGACCAGCCCGATGTAGGTTTCCGCCGACGCTTGCACGCGCGCCGAATGCAGGCAGATCTCGCAGCCGCCGCCCAATGTCATGCCGAACGGCGCCGCCACTACCGGTTTTGGCGCGTACTTGATCATCATGGTGGCCTGCTGGAAGCGGTTGATGGCGGCGTCCAGTTCTTCCCACTCTTCTTCCTGTGCGGCCAGCAGCACCAGCATCAGGTTGGCGCCGACGCTGAAGTTCTCGCCCTGGTTGGCGATGATCATGGCGTCGTAGTTCTTGGCGGTTTCTTCAATGCCGGCGCGGATCAGCGAAATCTGATCGTCGCCGAGCGAGTTCATTTTGCTGTGAAACTCGATGCACAGCACGCCGTCGCCAACGTCGATCAGGGACGCGCCGCCGTTTTTCTTGACTACGCCGCGCGCGTGCTTGATGTCCTTCAGCGACGTGGTGCCCGGGCGGTCTTCCAGCCATTTGTAGGAGTTTTCCGAAAAGTCGAAGTACGAGTGGTGCGGGCGGCGGTCGTGATCGGGCGCCTCATAGAACGACTTGGCGCCGGTGCACAGCATCTTCTCGACATTTTCCGGAATGTGGCGCTGCTCTTTACGCATGCGCGCGACGGTCTCTTCGACGCCCAGCGCATCCCACAGCTCGAACGGGCCGAGAGCGTTGGCGTAGCCCCACCGCATCGCGCGGTCGATCTCCACGACGCGATCCGAAATCTCCGGAACCATGCTGGCGGAGTAAAGCACCAGATCGCTGAACAGCTTCCAGAGAAACGTGCCGGGGCGATCCGTCAACGCCATCAAGGCGCGCAGGCGCTGGGGCAGATCCTCGATATTGCGTACGGCTTCCACCGAGGCGAAACGCGCTTTCTTGCTTGGATGATACTCGAGCGTCTTTAGATCCAACGCCAGAATCTCTTTGTTTTCGCCTTTGCCTACGCGCTTGTAGAAGCCCTGGCCGCGCTTGTCGCCCAGCCATCCGCGCTCGATCATCTGGGCGAAGAACGGCGGCAGCACGAAGCGCCCGCGCCACGGGTCGTCCGGAACCAGGTCGTACAGGTTCTTGGTGACATGCGCCCACACATCCAGGCCGACGATATCGAGGAGGCGATAACTGGCGCTCTTGGGCAAGCCGATCAGTTGACCCGTGAGGGCATCCACTTCTTCGATGGTGAAGCCTTCTTCGACCGTCAGATTCTGGACGGTGCTGCCGAGAAAAGCGCCGATGCGGTTGGCAATGAAGTTAGGCGTGTCTTTGCACGGCACCACGCCCTTCCCCAGATGGCGGTCGGAGAAATCGGCAATGTAGTGGAGTATTTCAGGGAGTGTCTCGGGGCCGGGAATCATCTCCAGCAGATGCAGGTAGCGCGGCGGATTGAAGAAGTGGGTTCCCAGAAAATGCTGGCGGAACTCGGCGGGGAATCCTTCGGCGATCGTGGCCAGAGGAATGCCGCTGGTGTTGGTGGAGAAGATCGAGCCGGGTTTGCGCACCTTGACTACTTTCTCTAGCAGGCTGCGCTTGATTTCGAGATTCTCGGTGACGGCTTCAACGATCCAGTCACAATCCTTTACCTTGGCGAGGTCGTCTTCGAAATTGCCGGGCGTGACGAGTGACTTGGTTTCGGGAGTAAAGAATGCGGCGGGCTTTTGTTTGACAGCGGCGTCCAATCCGCCCAGAGCCGCGGCATTGCGGTTGGGCTGATTGGGAAGAACGATATCCAGCAACAAGGCTGGAATACCCGCATTTGCAAAGTGGGCCGCGATGCGCGACCCCATGGTGCCGGCTCCGAGCACGGCTACGCGACGAAGTGGTGTCATCAGTAAGAGGGTACCGCGAAATGGGCCTTTATGGCACGTGTAGAGGGCGGATTTTGCACGGTCATAGTTCTAGGTGTTACGGTGTTGGAATTCTCTTCAGTCAGTGGAAACGTCGGGGAGTTGGTCGGCGGGAATTTCGACGATCTTTCCGTTCTCCCAAAATGACATGGGGACGCCACTGGCACGATGTTCGCGGATAGCTTGCCGGTAGGCTTGCTCGAGGGCTTCGTCGATGGCTGTGCCATCTCGAAAAATCTGACCGATATCCTTCTCTTGTGAGATCATGTCCACTCCCTGCTTACATTGTTCCACAAATCGGCGTGCAGCACTACGGCCTCGCCTTTTTCCCCGCTGGCAACCAAGCGGCGGCCACCGGGAATGGAGTTGTCGTAAAAACTCCAGCTTTCGGCCAGCGGTCTGTAGAGCTGGAAGAAGTTTTTCAGGCCCGCCTGATAGCGCCGCCGGATTACTTCGTCGGGCACCGCGTGTCCGCCGGACGAGACGCGTTCGCGTACGCGAGTAACGGCCAGGTCCGCAGAGGGCAGCCAGAGAAAAACGAGGCGGAAGGTGTAGCCATCCGCGGCGAGGCCCTTGATCCAGGGCGCGAAGCTGCGGCTGGCGAGAGTCGTTTCGAAAGCTACATTGGCCCGCTGGGCGGTCAGATGATGCAGGCGCTGCAGCATGATTCTGCCCGCTTCAATGGCAACGCCCTCGGGCCGGAACGCGGATAGACCCTTCGCGATGGTGTCGGCATTGACGAACTCCTGAACGCCCAAGGCGCCTACCAACAGGGCAGATGCAGCCGTGGTCTTGCCGGCTCCGTTCGGACCTGCGATGGCGATCAGGTTGGGCGCTGGGTTGGACATTGTGTGCGGTGCGGCGGACGGTCTATCGTAGCGTATCTGTGCGCATTGGTGGATGCGGCGAACCGAAGCTCGCGTCGCCACAGCACGTTCCAGCCTTACCCGGTTGAAACCGTTCACAACGCCGCGGTGGTGAAGCACGGAGACGAATATATCATGCTCTTCCGCTCTCACCTGCGCACGGGACGTTCCATCATTGGTTTGGCGCGCAGCCCCGACGGATTCCGTTTCACCGCCGATCCGCGGCCCTTCCTGACTCCTGCACGGGAGGATCCTTTTGCGGCCTATGAAGAGTTCGGCGTCGAGGATCCACGAGTGACCCGGTTAGAAGGACAGTACCTCATCACCTACAGCGCTTACTCGCGGAACGGAGTAGAAATCTCCGCTGGAAGCAGTTCATAGGTGCGGCTGCGGCCGGGCGCGCCCGCAGTTGCGCGGCCTGAGCTTGAACCGGCCTCCCCACCCGCCTGCGGTATAATTTTGCTCGTGAAAAGTTATGTGCGCGGCCCCGTCTTGCCGCTTCTGGAGAAGACGATTGGGGAGGTGTTGGCCGATTCGGTGGCGCGCAATCCTTCCGGCGATGCGCTGATCTCGCGGCACCAGGGCCTGCGGCTTTCGTATCGGCGATTGCAAGAGAACGCGCGGCGCACGGCGCGCGGTTTGTGGGGGCTCGGCATACGGCCGGGCGACCGCGTCGGCATGTGGGCCTGCAACTGCGTCGAATGGGTGTACCTGCAACTTGCCACGGCCCTGACTGGGGCGGTGCTGGTGAACGTCAACCCGGCCTATCGCTCGCACGAGCTGCGATTCGTGCTGCGCAAGTCCGGCATGAAGGCCATTTTTCTGCACGAGAAAGATGCGCGCGTTCATTATCTGGATATTCTCAACGAGGCCTGCCTGGATCAGGATCTGCCGCTTGCCCATGTGGTGCGGCTGGGCACGGAGTCGTGGGACGAAATGCTGGCCCGCGGCGCCGATGTGCCCGCGCTTGCGCCCGTGCCCGACGACGTGGTGAACATACAGTACACCTCCGGCACCACCGGCTCGCCGAAGGGTGTGCTGCTGACGCACCGCAACCTGGTGAACAACGCTTACGTGGTCGGGCGGGAGATGAAGGTCACGGGCGCCGACCGCCTGTGCTCGCCGGTGCCGCTCTATCATTGCTTCGGCTGCGTGATGAGCTCGCTGCTGGCGATCGTGCACGGCATCGCGCTCGTGATGCCGGCGGCGCAGTTCGATCCGCTGGCGACCCTGCAGGCGATCGATGGGGAGCGCTGCACGCTGATCTACGGCGTGCCCACCATGTTCATCGCCGAGCTGGAGCATCCGGACTTCGGCAAGTACGACATGCGCACGCTGCGCAGCGGCATCATGGCGGGCGCGCCTTGTCCGGTGGAAGTGATGAAACGCGCGATCGCGGAAATGAACTGTCGCGAGATGAGCGTGGCGTATGGGCAGACCGAGAGCTCTCCGGCGATCACGCAGTCGGCCGCCGATGACGACCTGGAGCACCGCGTGTCGACCATAGGGCGGGCGCTGCCCGAAACCGAAGTGAAGATCGTGGCGCCCTGGAATAACGACATCCTCGAGACCGGCGAGCGGGGCGAGCTGTGCACGCGCGGCTACTTGGTGATGAAGGGCTACGACCAGGAGCCGGAAGCCACGGCGCGCGCCATCGATGCGGATGGATGGCTGCACACCGGCGATCTGGCGGTGATGCGCGACGACGGCTACTTCCACATCGCCGGCCGGTTGAAGGAGATGATCATACGAGGCGGCGAGAACATCTATCCGCGCGAGATCGAGGAGTTCCTGCACGCGCATCCCAAGATTGCGGACGTGTACGTAGTGGGGCTGCCGGATGCCAGGCTGGGCGAGGCGGTGCTGGCGTGGATTCGGCTGAAGGCTGGCGAAAGCATGCAGGAAGAGGAAGTGCGCGATTACTGCCGCGGGAAGATCGCGCACTTCAAGATTCCGCAGTACATGCGGTTTGTGGACGCTTTCCCCATGACGGTCACGGGGAAGGTGCAGAAGTTCCGCATACGCGAGCAGGAGATCGCGGCACTGGGTCTGGAGGCCGCCGCGGAGATCAAGACCGCGTAGACGCGGGGCTTGGGAGCCGAAAGCGCCTGCCCCGCTAAAGCAGAGCTATCCCTTGGCTGCGGCGGCGGCGGCGATCAAGACGGCATAGACGCGGGGCTTGGCAGGCGAAAGCGCCTGCCCCACCAAAGCAGAGCTATCCCTTGGCTGCGGCGGCCACGCCTTTTTCCACGGGCGCGCCCACCAGGTTGCCCCACTCGGTCCAGGAGCCGTCGTAGTTGGTGATTTTGTCGAAGCCCAGCAGGTATTTCAGCACGAACCAGCTATGGCTGGAGCGCTCGCCGATGCGGCAATAGGCGATCACGGGCTTGGAGCCGTCGATGCCTTCGGCGCCGTAGAGTTGGCGCAATTCGTCGGCCGATTTGAAGGTGCCGTCTTCGTTGCAAGCCTTTCCCCAGGGGATGCTGCGCGCGCCGGGGATGTGGCCGCCGCGTTGGCAGGTCTCCGGCAGTCCGGGCGGCGACAGGATCTCGCCGGAGAATTCCTGCGGGCTGCGCACGTCCACTAACGCCGCGGTGCGCGTGGAGACGGCGGTCTGCACCTGAGGCAGGAAAGCGCGCAAGGACAGATCCGGCTCACTGGCCCGGTATGGCGTGTTGGGGACCTGCGGGGCATGTGTGGACAGCTCGCGCCCTTCCGCGAGCCACTTCTTGCGGCCGCCGTTCATCAGGCGCACGTCGCTGTGGCCATAGATCTTCGCCTGCCAGAAGGCCCATGCGGCGAACCAGTTGTTGTTGTCGCCGTAGATGACGATAGTCGTGTCCGGTTTGATGCCCGACGAGGACATCAACTGTTCGAACTGCTGCCGGGACAGGATGTCGCGCCGGATGGTGTCGCAGAGTTGCGAGTTCCAGGCCCAGGCGATGGCGCCGGGCACGTGGCCTTCGTCGTAGGCCTTGGTGTCCACGTCGACTTCCACAACGCGGACGCCGGGATCGTTCGCGTGAGCCGCGGTCCATTCGGTGCTCACGAGCGTTTCGGGGTGGGCGTATGCTGCCATGAGTGCTTCTCCTTTAATCCACTAATTATATCGAGTGTGGGGGCGTTATGGGGTGCGCGCCCCCCGGCGGCCTTATAGAAGCTTGCAGAATGCCTCAGGTGCGAGACCGGCATCCCGGACAATGCCACCTATAGTCAGAGCCGTCGGTCATGACGATGTGCTTCGCTTGCCGGGCCCCGTAGAAACCAATTCTCTGGCGACTTCGAGGTACTCGCGAATAGCGTCCCTAATGTTCGCCGAGGCTTCCTCTTCGGTCGCGCCCTGCGACCAACATCCGGGCAGGCCTGGACACGAAACGCTGTATCCCTCGTCGGTGGGGATCAATGAAACCGGGTACTTCATAACACGACTTTATAATGGGTCCGGCAGGCATCGGCCGGCGGCGGTCACTTCACTGACGCGTTTCCCGCACATAATCTGGCGTGGGGGCCTTGGTTTCGCCCCGGAATGGACTGGCCGTTGATCGGGCGTCCGAATGGCGGACCGCATGCTTCTCACGGCAGCGAACCTATATGTGGATACCACAACTGTTGATTCGATTTGCTGAGTGCCGGCTTGAGTTTGTGTCGTTTGTGAGTCGGGTGTGTCGGAAGGGGAGCACCCGCGCTACTATTACTCTGGCCGGGCTGTTACTCGTACCTTCCGTCCTTCGCCCGGCCGATCAGACGATCCAGGTTGTGGCTGTTACCAACAGCGCGGACTTCCAGCCGGGTCTGCCGCAAAAGGGAAGCCTGGCGTCGATCTTTTGCACCGGGTTGCAGGGTGGCCCCGGCGTCTTTACAGCCCCGTCCCAACCGCCCCTGCCGACCCAAATCACGGTCGTCGACCCCAACCCGTGGGGTAGACTTCCCCGTTAGCGATCCCGCGACCTTCAAGTGGAGTGTGTTCTTCGTCAACGCCGAGGGCTACGCCATTGTTCAGCACGCATCGGATTACTCACTGGTCACCAAGCAGAACCCGGCGCACGCTGGCGAGTTTCTGGCCGCGTATGGAATCAGCCTTGGACCGGTCGGTACCCCGCCGGCCAGCGGGTACCCCGCACCTATCGGCTCGACAATCGCGTCGCAGGCGCCGGCGGGTGTCGGCGCTTGCCGGATGACCGACAGCGTGTCGGTCGGTGCAGGAACCGCGTTGCCAACCTATGTCGGCTTAGCGCCGGGAACCGTCGGTGTCTACCAGGTGAATTTCCAGCTTCCCGCGAACCTGACGTCTGGCGACCAGCAACTCGAGATGGTGCGCACGTTTCTGGTCAGCCCGTTCGGCGACTGCTCTTCGAGCGGAGGTAAGTCGGCGCAGACCTACACCAGCCGCTCCGCGTTGCTGCCGGTGCAGTGAAGCGGCTGCCCGTGTAGCTCGCGCAGCAGCGGTGCTTGAATTGTCAGGACGGAGTCGGTCTTCGCCGCGGCTGCGAAGGGGCGAATGCAGTGAGCGCAACGTAGTTCGTAATTGCGCACGGTCCCAGCTTCGGGCAAATTACGGTGGTGGCGCGCCCGTCATGGAATTCGATCCAGTGTTCGGCGGGCTCGGGATCCCCAAGCTGCGCGGGTTTGGGACGACGTTGGGTACGCTTTTCCATCTCGCGAACCGTGTTCTCACAGAAAGCCGACTGATGACCGCAATCGCAGGTAAACGAGGAAGGAAACAGATGCCACGCCATCAGCGCCGCAACGGTGAGGTGCGTTCTTCGAGCACCGTGATGCGCCGACCGTGATCCGTGAGCAGGTTTTCGATGTTTTCCAAGCGCCGCTCGATAGCATCCAAGCGTGTGCCGATTGAGGCGCTCAGCTCGTCGATCCTTTTGTTTATTGAACCGCTCAGCTCGTCGATGCGTTTACCCATCGAATCGCGCAGATCGTCAATGCGCTTGCTCTGGAACCAGGTGGCGATGGCAAAGGTAACGATGATGGGCAGAGCGACCTGAAAAAAAGGTTGTTGCCACCAGTTCATGTTTACAGTTTAGAGGTTCTCTTGCCGGAATTCCATACCCCGTAAGGAGGTCCTGGATGAAGTGTTGGCAGGCGGAAGCGCCTGCCCCACTACGCCAGATCGAACTTCTCCTGGTGCAGCAGCGGATCGCTCTTCACCAGTACGGTGCGCCCCAGAATCTCCTCGAACTCCTGAAGATACGAATTGTGGCTGGACTTCAGGACCTTGGCCACTTCCGGGTGGACCCGCAGCGTCACATCGTTGCCCTCCACCGCGCGCGCGATCTTCTGCGCTTCCTGCAGGATCTCGCCGATCACGGTTTGCACGCTCTTGACGTACCCGGAGCCTTCGCAATACGGGCACGGCACACAGAGTGTGCGCTCCAGGCTCTGCTTGACGCGCTTGCGGGTGATAGCCACCAGTCCGAAATCGTTGAACTGCAGAATCTTGTAAGGAGCGCGATCGGCGCGCATGGTCTCTTCGAGCGTCTGCATCACCTTCTGGCGGTTCTTACGCTCATCCATGTCGATGAAATCGACCACGATGATGCCGCCCAAATCGCGCAGCCGGATCTGCCGCACGATCTCTTTGATGGCGTCGGTGTTGGTTTTGACGATGGTGTCTTCGAGGCGGTTGGACTTACCCACGAACTTGCCCGTGTTGACGTCGATAGCCACCAGGGCCTCGGTTTGATTGATGACGATATAGCCGCCGGTCTTCAGCCATACTTTGGGGCGCAGGGCCTTTTCGAGCTCCTGGGTGATGTTGAATTCGTCGAAGATAGGGGTGGACCGGGTATACAGCTTGACGCGGCCAACCAGGGCCGGCTGAAAGCGCTGCACGAAGCGCAGCACGTTCTCGTAGACCTCTTCGTTATCGACCCAGACGCTTTTGAACGACGACGTAAGCTGATCCCGCAGGATGCGTTCGACGACATCCAGATCGTGGTGAATGAGCGCGGGCGCCGGCCTTTTTTCGGCCTTCTGGCGGAGGTCCAGCCAGAGGTTGTAAAGGAACATCATGTCGGCGCGCAACTCTTCTTCGGTGTGGCCTTCGCCGGCGGTGCGGACGATGTAGCCGCCGGGGATGCCCGCGCGGTTGGACTGAAGAATGCGCTTCAGGCGCAGGCGCTCGTCGTCGGACGGGATTTTGCGCGAAACGCCGATGTGTTCCACGGTCGGCATGTAGACCAGGAAGCGGCCGGGCAGGGCGATGTGTGAAGTAATGCGGGCGCCTTTCTGCCCCAGGGGTTCCTTGGCGATCTGCACGATGATTTCCTGGCCTTCGCGCAGGAGGTCCGAGATGGAAGGCGCGGCGGATCTTTCCGGTCTGGCAGCTTCCGGACGAGCGGTTTCCGGTCGCGACACGGCGCGCTGGTCGGGCCTGGATTCCTGGGGGCGCGATTCGCGGGCGGGCTCGCCGCGCTGCTGGAAATCGGGGGCTCCCTCGCCGCGTCCCCGGCGGCGCATGCGGCGCGAGATGCGGTGCTGGAATCGCGGGCCCTGCTCGCGTAGGGCGGCGGTAAGGCTGGTGGGAATGCGGGCAGGCTCGGGCCCCAGGGGCTCCTCGGACGGCTCTTCCGCGACGGGTTCGCCGGGGTAGGGCTCCAGGTTCTCGGAGACCTCGGGCGTGCCGGCGGTTTCGGCGGCTCCCTCGGGAACACTTTCCCCGGCGGTTTCTTCGACGGCGGAGGCTTCCGAGACAGCGGAGAGTTGCAGCTCAGGTTCCGGCGGCGCCGGCACCTCGGCGAAGGGCGCGCTGGAGGTTTCGAGAGCGCTCGCCGCAGCGGGCTGCTCCTCGGGTCGTTCTACAATTCGAGCGGCTGCCAGCGGCTCGGCGGAGACTTCGGCGTCGGCGGGTCCGGCGAATACCGCTCCCTCACGGTCGCGGCTCCGTTGCTCGCCGCGGTTCCATTCCTCGTCGCGGCTGCGTTCCTCAGGGCGGCTCTCTTCCTCAGGGCGGCTCCATGGTTCATCATCGCGGGTCGATGGCTCATGATCGCTGCGCGGTTCCGGAACCGGCTCGCCGGGTTGGGAGTATTTGGCGAGCGACT
>JBEKUO010000155.1:0-11843 GCA_049514955.1 Bryobacteraceae bacterium
AGTGTGGTGAACACGGCACGCCGTGGGCCTGCGCCACATCAACCCCGGAAATAGAGATATCCGCCCAGGATGCAGACGAGCACGACGCCCGAAGCGGCGACTTCCCTCCAGCCCCAGCCGGCGCGGGTTTTGCGGCGGTCGGCTTCGGTGGCGGTGCCGAAGGTGAGGCTTTGGATTTTGAGGTCGTCCGGCGCGGCGGTCATGTGACTCACTACCACCATCACCACTGCAGACACGATGGTGATCAGCACACTCCAGTACTGGAAATAGATGTTATTAACAATCCATAGGAACGATCCCTCAGAGTAGCCATTGAATCCGCCGACACCGAGCGTCACAGGAGTATCCACCAACATGCGGAAGATTCCCAGCGCGAAGCCCACGATCATGGCCCAGAGAGCGCCGGCTCCATTCATGCGCTTGAAGAACACGCCGAGGAAGAACACCACGAAGATGGGTGGCGCAAGATAGCCCTGGACCGACTGGAGGTAGTTGTAGAGGCCCTTCGCGTTCTTGATGACGGGAATCCACGCCAGGGCGATCAGCACCATCACGGTGGTGGCGATGCGGCCGGTGCGCACGAGTTGATGCTGCGAAGCTTGTGGCTTCCACTTCTGATAGAGGTCCACGGTGAAGAGCGTGGAGCAGGCGTTGAACACGCCGGCCAGCGAACCCATCAATGCGGAAAGCAATCCGGCCACCACGATACCGCGGATACCCGCGGGCAAGAGGTATTGGACCATCATCGGAAAGGCTGCGTTGGACAGTGCCGGAATGGACTGGCCGTCCGGACCGATCATGGACGTCAGTTCGGGAACCTTGCCGCTCTTGGCCAGGGCGAAACAGATGAGGCCCGGAATGATGAACAGATACACGGGAAAGAGCTTGAGGAATGCGGCGAAGATACTGCCGCGGCGGGCGACGGTCTCGTTGGGCGCGCCAAGAGCTCGTTGCACGATGTATTGATCGGTGCACCAGTACCATAGGCCGATGATGGGCGCGCAAAAGAGCATGCCGAGCCACGGGAAATTGCCGTTGAAGTACCAAGCTTCCTTGACGACACGCCCGGCCGCGTCGGTCTGGAGCATCGGCGACCAAGTACCTTGCACACCGGCGGGAATGAGAGGCTTCCAGAGGTTGAACATGTCGGAGCCGCATATGTGGCGCAGCTCGGTCCAGCCTCCCAGACGGACCAGGCCGTAGGCGGTCAGCAGGAACGATCCGAGGATGAGGACCGTCACCTGCACGGCGTCGTTGTAAGCCACCGCGCGCATGCCGCCCAGCGTGGTGTAAAGGCCCGTGAGCAGGATCACCAGCACGGAGCCGATCCAAAAGCTATCGATAGTGACGCCGCCGATGTTGAGGGTCATCTGCGGGAACAACGTGCCGAAGACCACGCCGCCGGCGAAGATGCCCACGGCGATTTTGGAAATGATGAAAGTGATTATGGAGACGATGGAGAGGACGTAGCGGGATTTTTCGTTGAAGCGGCGCTCCAGGAATTCCGGCATGGTGAACACCATCGAGCGCATGTAAAACGGCACGAAGACCCAGGCCAGCACGAGCAGGCACCAGGCATGCAGTTCGTAGTGCGCCATGGCGACGCCGCTGGTAGCGCCGGAACCGGCCAGTCCCACGATATGCTCAGAGCCGATGTTGGAGGCGAAGATGGAGGCGCCGATGACCCACCAGCCCAGGTTGCGTCCGGCCAGGAAGTAATCGGTGGCGGAGTCCTTTCCCTTGCGGACCACCCACCATGCGACGCACAGCAGAATGCCGAAGTAGAGCGCGATCGTGAGCCAATCGAGCGCGGTAATGCGCGACTCGCGGGTTGCGGACAAGAGCAGGAGGGCGGGGGCGGTCATGGTTTCGATTCTGGCTCCGTTGATGAGAATAACCGCCCATCATCCCAAATTACGGAGGAGAGAGCAAAGCGCTACCCGTGCTTGGCGCGAATGACGTCGACCAGTTCCTGCACGGCCGACGCGCTCTTCTGCAGCATGCCTTGCTCTTCGGCGGAGAGCTTCACCTGGTAGATGTGCTCGATGCCGCGTGCGCCCAGCTTCACCGGCACGCCCACGAACAGTCCGCGAATACCGTACTCGCCTTCCAGGTAGGCAGCGCAAGGCAGGACCTTCTTCTTGTCTTTGAGTATCGACTCGGCCATCTCGACAGCAGCGGCGGAAGGGGCGTAGTAAGCGCTGCCGGTCTTAAGATATTTGACGATTTCGGCGCCGCCGTTGCGCGTACGGTCCACGATGCGATCGATTGTGGCCTGGTCCATCAGCTCGGTGATGGGGATGCCGGAGACATTCGTCAAGCGAACCAGCGGCACCATGGTGTCGCCGTGGCCGCCCATGACGACCGCGGTGACGTTCTCGACGGAGACCTTGAGCTCCTGCGCGAGGAACGTGCGGAATCGCGCGCTGTCGAGCACGCCCGCCATGCCGATCACGCGGTTCTTGCTGAATTTGGAAACCATGTAAGCGGTCTGGCACATGGCATCCAGCGGGTTCGTCACGACGATCAGGATGGAGTTCGGCGAGTACTTCACCACCTGTTCGGTGGCGGTGCGGACCACATCGTAGTTGGCCAGCAGCAGATCGTCGCGGCTCATGCCGGGCTTGCGCGGGAAACCGGCGGTGAGGATAACGATATCGGAATTCGCGGTGGGCTCGTAATCGTTCGATCCCGCCAGCGTCACATCGTATCCCTGCACCGGCCCGGACTGCAGCAGGTCGAGCGCTTTACCTTGCGGCACTCCCTCAATTACATCCACCAGGACCACGTCCGCCAGTTCCTTATCGGCAATGCGGAGGGCGCAGTTGGCACCGACGTTGCCCGCGCCCACAACCGTTACTTTTTTTCGCAATGGAAGCTCCTTGGAAGGTGAAAACGGATTATATCGCCATGCGGCTCGACAGGTACAATAGGGACAAGATGAAGGCACAGCGGGCAAGCACCTTGGCGGATCTATCCGGTCTCTACGACGAAGATTTCTTCGAATGGACCCGGCGCAACGCGGAACTGCTGCGCGCGGGGCGGGTGCGCGTAAGCGATATCCAGCACATCGCCGAAGAAATCGAAGGCCTTGGCAGGCAGGATTTGAAGGAACTGCACCGCCGCTCGCGGGCGCTGCTGGCGCATCTGTTGGCAGGGCAGTTGCAGCCCGCGAAGCAATCTCGATCGCGGCTTGGGCCTGTCACGGAGGAGCGCATCTGGCTGGACGGTCTTTTGGAGCAGAGTCCCAGCCTGAAGGTCAAACTCGCGAACGAACTACCAGTTTGTTACGCAGAGGCGGTGCGGCTTGCCAGGGCTCTCGCCAGGATCGCCCCCGATCGCGAACGCCTTCCCGCCGATTGTCCCTTCACTGTCGAGCAGATTCTCGATCCGGAGTTCCTGCCCCGGGGTACGATGAGGAGGCCGGATGCAATCACAACTTGACAAAACCGCGGCGGATCGATCAAGCCTTTACGACGAGGATTTCTTCGAGTGGACCCGGCGCAATGCGGAACTGCTGCGCGCCGGGCAGTTGGATCAGGCGGATATCGGGCACATCGCGGAAGAAATCGAGGACATGGGCAGGCGAGATCTGAAGGAGCTGAACAGCCGGATGCGGGTGTTGTTACTCCACCTACTCAAACGGCAGTTGCAGCCGGAGAAGAGGTCCCGGTCGTGGGACAGCACGATTGTCTCTCAACGCATCGAAATCGAGGACGACCTCAAGCAGAGCCCGAGTTTGAGGGCGAAGCTTCGGACGGAATTTAAAGACAACTATGAGAAAGCGGTACGGAGGGCAATTGTCGAAACGGGACTGACGCGCGATCGCTTCCCCAACGAATGCCCGTTTACACTGGAACAGATTCTCGATCCGGAGTTCCTTCCGTAGATGTTTCATCTACTCGAAAAACAGGTTCAGCGGGCCTTTCACGATCACATACAGGCGCGCTATGGGATCGATCTGGCGGTGGCCGTCGAGCAGCCCAAGCAGAGCGATTTCGGCGAACTGGCTGTGCCGGCCGCTTTCCAGTTAGCCAAACAATTGAAGCAGGCGCCGCGGAAGATCGCAGTTGAGCTGACGGCGGAGATCGGACCGATTCCAGGTGTAGCGGCCCTCGAAGTAGCCGGAAACGGCTACATCAATATACGTTTCGATCGCGCGGCATACGGGCAGGGCTTGCTGCATCCGGCGCCTGAAGCTGCGGAGGCTACGGACGAGAAGATCATCGTCGAGCACACCAACATCAATCCGAATAAAGCGGCGCACATCGGGCATCTGCGCAACGCCGCGCTGGGCGACACGTTCGTCCGTATGTTGCGCGCCCGTGGGCTGCCGGTGGAAGTGCAGAATTACATAGACAACACCGGCGTGCAGGTGGCGGATGTGGTCGCCGGCTTTCATTACCTGGAGCACAAGAGTCCGGAGGAGGTCCGGCAGCTTGTGCAGGATCGCAGCCAACGGTTCGATTATCTTTGCTGGGACCTGTATGCGCGCACCTCGGCGTATTACCACGAGGCGCCGGAGTCGCTGGCCTGGCGGAGCGAGACGCTGCACGCCATTGAAGCCGGGACCGGCGCGCAGGCCGAACTGGCGCACATCGTGGCCGACGCGATCGTGGAGCGGCATCTGGCCACCATGCTGCGGCTGGGCGTGGAGTACGACGTGCTGCCGCGCGAGAGCGAGATCCTGCACTTGCAGTTCTGGGCCGCGGCGTTCGCGCTGCTGAAGGAACGCAAAGCTATTTATCTGGAGAGCGAAGGCAAGAACTCCGGATGCTGGGTAATGCCCGCCGAGGCGTTCGCGGGCGATTCCGGCACTGAGGATAGCAAGGTGATCGTGCGTTCCGACGGCACGGTCACGTATGTCGGCAAGGATATCGCGTATCAACTTTGGAAATTCGGCCTGCTGGGCAAGGATTTCTACTATCGCCCGTTCATGCGCTATGCGGATGGCCGTGAGTTGTGGGTCACGACCGATGAGGCGGGTGACGACGCGCCGGCGCCGGCATTCGGCCGCGGCACACGCGTTTATAACGTGATCGACGTGCGGCAGTCGTATCTGCAAGACGTGGTGGTGGCGGGGCTGAAGGCGCTGGGCTTCGGCGAGCAGGCGGCGCGGTCGGTGCACTTCTCGTATGAAATGGTGGCGCTGTCGCCGCGATGCTGCGCCGAGCTGGGCATCGAGCTATCCGAAGAAGACCGCGCCAAGCCTTACGTGGAAGTGTCGGGGCGCAAGGGCCTCGGCGTGAAGGCCGACGATCTGATCGATACGCTGATTGCGAAGGCGCTGGACGAAGTTGCCGCGCGGCACGCTGAGGCGACGGCCGAGAAACAACACACGATCGCTTCGCAGATTGCCATCGGCGCGCTGCGCTACTTCCTGTTGAAGTACACGCGCAATTCGGTGATCGCCTTCGATTTTCAGGAAGCGCTGAGTTTTGAAGGCGAGACCGGGCCGTATGTGCAATATGCGGTGGTACGGGCGCGCAACATCCTGCGCAAGCTGGAGGAGAAGGGTGAGCGACTCCCGGATTTTGGAGCGGACCTGACGCGCGAAGCCCTGGGGCGCCAGCTTGCGACCGAAGATTTCTGGCAAGTGCTGGTGGCCGCATCGAAGGCGGATTCGGCCGTGGAACGTGCGGTGGGCGCGGGGGAGCCGGCGCATGTGGCCAAGTACGCTTTTCAAGTTGCGCAACTGTTCAACAATTTCTATCATCTCTATCCGATCATTCATGAGGAGAGCCGGGAGAAGAAGGTGTTCCTGCTGTGGATAACGGACTTTTTCCGGCGGCAGTTGGAGCGGACGCTGGATGTTTTAGGCATTCAGGCGCCGGAGTATATGTAAGATCTTCTCAGACTGCCTTCCATTTTTGGCCGCCAGACATCGCGCCGTTGGCACTCGATCGCTCGAGTTGCGCTGCGGCGCCTGCGGCTGCTGCATCGGGCAAAGACGCTGGATGACCTGAGAGTCCCACTTGGTAACCGGCTGGAGGCTCTCAAGGCAGAACGGTCCGGGCAATACGGCATTCGGGTGAATGACCAATATCGAATCTGCTTCCGCTGGGATGAAGGAGACGCTTACGGGGTAGAACTCGTTGACTACCATTATTAAGGAGGGGTCCAAAATGCCGAACAAGCGAATCAAACTGGCGCCGGTGCACCCCGGTGAGGTCGCGCTAATGCCACGCTTTTCATTGACGATGCCGGAGACATGGTTGGCCGGCACGTGAAGGGCTCGCGCCAGTGCGTTAATCGACAGCTCCAGCGGCTTCAAAAAGTCCTCGCGTAGGCGTTAATGGCGCTGCGACTCGCACGATATTTCGGCACATCTCCGGAGCTGTGGCTTGGCTTACAGCAGGACTATGAACTGGATGTGGCCCGGGACACGGCTGCCGCAAGGATCGAGATTGAGGTGCTTCCGCGAGCCAGTTAGCTTGGCCGCAAGGTATCCCTCAACCTAACGATTCGGCATCTCGAAATACTCGCTGGCGGGGAGGAAGGTGTTCCCGCTGTCGATGACAGACTTTTCCGGCTACAGTTGGAGCGCACGCTGGATGTTCTGGGCATTCAGGTACCGGATTATATGTAAGCGGGGGGCGCGCTGGCTTCGCGGACCGATTTACAAACTGTAACGGATCACAGGCTGGCCACGTCTCTGGAATTACGATTTTGAAGAGAGGTACAGGCGTGTTAGGACTGCGCGGAATCGGCATAGCTTTGCTCAGCCTGGTCGCTGCGATTGTCTGCGCGCAGCCCAATGCGAGCCGCTTTGCCTTGCGGGGCCGCGCGGTCGACGAAAACGGCCGTCCTATATCCGGCCTGCAGATCGCGCTCTGGGACGATAAATGGAAAGCCGTGACCGAGCCTGTTACATCGGATGCGGATGGCCGGTTCGTCTTCAACGGTCTCGACGAACGACAGTATGTTATGGGCGCCAGTTTTCACGGGGAGACTATCTTCTATCGCGAGCTGCCGAACTCGGGCGATGCGGTGACCACGCCGGCTGGGCCGAAATACGAAGGCTCCGAGATCCTGTTTCGCGTCGTTCCACACGCCGCGATCGCCGGAACCGTGCGTGATGAGTTTGGCGACCCCGTGGCGAATGCCAGCATCAGCCTCTTTCAGCTCGGCTGGCGGGATGGACAGGCTGTTTTTGCGCCGGCGGAATATGCCGAAACAGACGACCGCGGCCAGTACCGGATTCACGAGCTGCATCCCGGCGCCTACGCCCTTTGCGTAGCGGTGGAACCCAATCCCAACGGAGCCAGCCCGTTCGGAGCAGTGGCGCCACAGCCGGGTCTAGCGGACTTCCAGACGCACGGCGAGCCGCGCTATTACAAGCGCTCCTGCTATCCGGCGAAGCCTCCCGCGTCGTTTCAGATTGGGCCCGCACAGCAAGTGCAGAAGGATTTTACGCTCGGTTCCGCGCACGCTTTTTCCGTGCGGGGCCGTGTGACCAATCCCCCTCCCGAAACCAGCTTCTCTGTCACGCTGTTTCGCGACGATGAAGTCAACGTAGTCGAGCAACCGCGATCGACGTGCATCAAACTGGCAGATGGGTCCTTTGAGTTCGAGGGTGTCGAACCGGGCCGGTATCGGATCGAGGCCAACGCCGGAGCGATACGCGCCGGGACAGCCATCCACGTAGAAGGCGCTGACGTCGGCGAACTGGAACTCATGCTGGAGCCTGCCGGCTCGATCGACGTGTACGTTCATGATCTGCCAAACGGGGCGGCCGCAGACGTTGTCAGAATCGGGTTGCGTAGCACCGGGCCCCGCCCATCGGAGACGACATGGGCGCAAACTGGGCCGGATGGTGCGTTGCGCTTCGAATCCGTCGAGGCGGGCACCTACTGGCTTCAGACGCGCACGAACGGTCCCGTCTGCGTCGAGTCAATCAGATTCGGCGATCGCGAAGTGTTGCAAGGTGCGCTGACTATTGCCACCGGGCAACAAGCGCGCATGGACGTAGCCACGTCCACGCAATGCGCCACCATAGAGAGCAAGGTCGTCTCGCAGGGCAAGCCGGCTGCCCTGGCTCGCGTACTGCTGCTGCTGAGCGGTTCCGCCGAATCGCCCGGTGACACGTTCCTCACCACTTCGAGTGACGACGGTACGTTCTCGATCGAGGGTCTGGCGCCCGGCCGATACCTCTTATGGGCGTGGAGCCAGGAAGAGCCTGGCTTTGCCGGCCCTCCGAATTTGGCAGGCGTCCTGAGCCGGGCCGCGGTGGTCGTGGTGACAAAGGGCGAACACGTCGCAGCCGTCGTGCCGCTGCTGCAGCCCGGGGGTGCGCCGCAATGAATCGCGCCCGGCTCTGGATCGCCGTTTGCGGGATGGCCTGTTCTCTGGGGCCGGCCGGTGTTATGGCAAGTGCGTCGAACAGCATTACCGGCCGTGTCATTAACGCACAGACCGGAGAGGGCATAGAGCGTGCGCGCGTCATGGTACAAGTGACGCCACCCGGCAGCAACCAGCCAGCCACGTTGGTTGTTTTGACCAACCCCGAGGGCGCCTTCGGGGTTCGCAACCTGCCGGATGGCGCCTGCCGGATATGGAGCGGGAAGGCCGGCTATCTGGGCGGCCAGCGAAGCGGGTCGCAAGCCTCGATTCTGCTTTCGGACGCGGACACGCCTCCAGCGGTGATACTGCAACTCACGCGTCAAGCGGTGATCGAAGGCAGAGTCGTGGACCAGAGCGGCGCTGGCGTTACCGCGTCGATAAAGCTGTTCCGTCTGATTCCCGACCGGAAGGGCGGGGTCGAGTTCCAACGCGACATGCAGGTGGATGGAACTGGTGAGTTCCGGCTGGCGGGCCTGGAGGCAGGCCGCTACTATCTTGAGTTTGGGGGCCGCTTCAACTGGCCCAATCAAGCCAAGAATCGGGCTTACTCGATTCAGTTTTATCCCAACGCGGCCGATCTTCATTCGGCGAAGGTGATACAGGTGCAGGCCGGACAAGTGGAACAACTTATGCTGCAGTTGCAAGCTGCGCCGGCCTACGAGGTTCGCGGCCGGGTTCCCGCCTCTACTCAGCGCCCTGCCATCTCGTTGCACCTGCCAGGAGAGCCGGATGCTGGGATGCAATACTTCAACGCATCTTGGGATGAGCGGAATGAGGGCTTCACGTTCTCCGGTGTGCCGCCCGGGGTGTGGATCCTGGAAGCAAACTTCTTTAGCGATGGAAAAACGGTGCAATTGTTCAAAACCATCATCGTCGACGATAATGATGTTGGCGGTATCGCGCTGGAGCCGGCGATCGATTCCGGTGCACCCGGCAATCGGTGACCTGCACCGATTGGCTTCAGTTCCGATCCAGAAAATCGAGCATGACCGGGTTGAGCCACTCGGGCCGATCCCGAAATGCGCCATGACCGGCGCCTGGCACGATGCAAAGCTGCGCACCGGGGATGCTGTGATAAATCGTGGCCGCCTCTTCCACACTCGTAAAGTCGCGATCTCCGAAAACCAGGAGCACCGGCGCTTTGATGGTCGCCAACTCCGGTTTCGAGATGCCCCAGCCCGGCGTTGACCACATCGCCCGGACCTTCTCAAAGAATACGGGCCAATGCGCGGGCCCGTCGGGTGAGATCCGCTCGTACTCCTCCCGAAACGATTTCGGAAGGAGGCCGGCGGAAAGGGTCTGCATGGCTTTCTGCTGCTGCACGTTGAGAGCGCCGAGGCCGACGCCCGACACGATCACGCGCCGCACCAACTCGGGATGCGTGAAGGCCACCCGGAGGGCAATCTGGCCGCCATCGCTGAATCCGACCAGATCCGCATTGCGGATTCCCTGTTGAAGGAGAAAGGCAACCGTATCTTCAGTCATGCCTGCATAGGACAAATCGCGTCCCGCGACATCGGTATGCCCATGGCCCATCTGCTCGACGGCAATTACACGATGATTCTGCGCCAGTACGGGAATCTGGGCGGCAAACGAGAATTGAATGGTGGTCATACCGCCATGCAGGAGCACCACGGGACGGCCCTCGCCGTGCACCTCGTAGTACATTTTCAGCCCGGAACTTCGGCGTATTCGCCGGCGGCGGGCCATGCCAGCAGGAATCCAAACAAGGCAACCAGGCGCATGAGGAAAGTGTATCAGAGACCCGGCGCGGCGACTCCGGCCAGACGATCCACTGCCGTGAAACGCAAGCGTGCCACCGATGGTTCGTGCGAGTTCACACAATGCTCTACCTGCGCCGGTACGGTAACTGAATCGCAGCGAATATAATACCGGCAGAGGGATGATCCTGTGACCACGTCCAAGGAATTCGGCGAGCATGGCCGGCAAGGCAAAAAAACACGTGCGGCCGAAGTTATGTTTTTGTCCATCGCGATCTGCGCGGTCACACTGTTCGGTGGGTGCCAAAGCTCCCGGATTCCCGAAAAACATATCGACGATGCCGCCATTACGAAAGGTGTGAAAGCCAAGTTGGCTACGGTGTTTGGGCCAATTGAAGACAGGCAAGTTCGTCAACTTGACCGAGGAGCCGATCAACAGACCATAAGCTATATCTCCGTGAGTTCAGTCAACGGAGTTGTGACTCTGACCGGCGAAGTGGGCAGTAAGCGGGCGAAGAGCAAGGCGAGTGAAATTGCCCGTAGCATTGCGCAGGTAGTCCGCGTGAACAATAACATTTCGCTCGCGCCCGGCTACTCCGATGACGCCGTGGGCGACAAATAGCGAGGAGTTTGCATCGGCCTCGCCGCCCAAGGGGCATTGATCCTAAACGCGCGATCTTCTGAGTGACGGGTGAACTGAAGTTCACGTGGCACGCAAAAGCGCGCGCCACGACCCCGCTATAATTAAGCATGCCCACCAACACTTTCGGAGCCGCATCGAAGCTGCGCGCGGGCGATGTGGAATATCGCATCTTCCGCCTCAACGCGCTTGAAGAAAACGGCGTCGCCAACCTCTCCCGCCTTCCCTTCACCAGCAAGATCCTGCTTGAAAACCTGCTGCGCCAGGAAGATGGCCGGCGGGTGAGCGCCGCCGATATCGAATATGTCGCGCGCGGCGCTGGCGGGCCTGCCAAAGAGATCAGCTTCATGCCGGCGCGGGTGCTGCTGCAGGATTTCACCGGGGTGCCCTGCGTGGTGGATCTGGCCGCCATGCGCGATGCGCTCGCCGCAGTGGGCGCAGATCCCAGGCGCGCCAATCCCCTGATGCCCGCCGATCTGGTGATCGATCATTCCGTGCAAGTGGACAGCTACGGCAGCCCGGATGCGTTTCAGATCAACGCCCTGCTCGAATTCCAGCGCAACCGCGAGCGCTACATCCTGCTGCGTTGGGCGCAGACCGCGTTTCAGAATTTCCGCGTGGTGCCGCCGGATACGGGAATCGTGCACCAAGTCAATCTCGAATACCTGGCATCGGCCGTGTTCCGCCAGAGGACGGCGGATGGCTGGGAGGCTTATCCGGATTCGCTGGTCGGCACCGATTCGCACACCACCATGGTCAACGGGCTCGGCGTGCTCGGCTGGGGCGTGGGAGGCATCGAAGCCGAGGCCTGCATGCTGGGGCAGCCCATCTCGATGCTGCTGCCGCCGGTGGTGGGGTTCAAGCTGCACGGCCGCATGCCGGAAGGCACGACGGCCACCGACCTGGTGCTCACGATCACGCAGATCCTGCGCAAGAAGGGCGTGGTGGGCAAGTTTGTCGAGTTCTACGGGCAGGGTCTCAGCGCGCTGAGCGTAGCGGACCGCGCCACGGTAGGGAACATGGCGCCCGAATACGGCGCCACGGTGGGATTCTTCCCGATCGACGCGGAGACGCTCGAATATTTGCGCTTTACCAATCGCGACGCAGGCCTCATCAAGCTGGTGGAAGCGTACACCAAG
>JBEKUO010000156.1:0-11812 GCA_049514955.1 Bryobacteraceae bacterium
TTTAAGTACCGCCCGATGTCCGCGGCGAAATCAGAGGGCGAACCATAGCGGCGCGAACGCTCTTTTTCGAGAGCCTTCAGTGCGATCGAATCCAGGTCGCCGCGAATCTGCTTCGCCAGCGCAAGTGGTTCGGTTTGACGCTTGCGAGCCAGTTCCTCCGACGCGGCCGGATCCTGCGTGCGGATCTTGGTGCTCGGCTTCGACGGTTCTTCCTCGCGTAACTTCCTAAGGAATTCCTCAAATGCAATCCTACGCAGATCTAGTGGCGGCACTCCCGCCAACAATTCATAGAAGATAACACCGAGCGAGTAGACATCAGCGCGCGTGTCGATATCCTCACCCGATGACTGGGCCTGCTCCGGGCTCATATATGCCGGAGTTCCGATAGGAGTCCCCAAGGAAGTGAAGATCGTCTCCGCGGTCAGCCTCTGCGTCAGCGCCTTAGCGACTCCGAAATCGATAATCTTCGGCGCCGGCCGGCCATCCACCTCCGTGACGAGGATGTTGGAGGGTTTCAGATCGCGGTGGATGATGGCTTTCTGATGCGCGTGCTGGACTCCTTCGCAGACGTGCATGAAGAGTTCGAGCCGTTCGCGGGTGTTGAGTCTGTGATTGTCGCAGTAGGCCGTGATCGGAACACCGGCGACGTACTCCATGACGAAGTACGGCGCGCCCTGGGGTGTGGAGCCGGCGTCGAGCACTTTGGCGATGGCAGGATGGTCCATCAGGGCCAAAGCCTGTCGCTCGGACTCGAAGCGGGCGATCACTTCGCGGGTGTTCATCCCGGCCTTGACCAGCTTGAGGGCGACGCGGCGGCGTACAGGTTCTTTTTGCTCGGCCAGCCAGACTTCGCCCATGCCACCTTCTCCGATTTTCTGCAGAAGTTGATACCGGCCAATCACCGTCCCCGCCGTTTCACCGGGGTCCATGTCCCGGGTAGGTTCCGAGCCGCCTTCGTTGGGGCGAGTGGTAATGTTTGGATCGAAGTGTTCTTCAGGAGCCACGTTTGTGGAACTCCCTTCTTGGCGCTGTGCTGGGTGAGATAGAGCGGGCGGCATCGGGCGCCGGGCGGATACAGGATGAGCCGGCCAGAGACAATGCCAAAAATCGCCACGGCCAGTGATTCAATTGTGCCACCGTCAGAAATCGGCTGGAACCGTCAGAGGACAGGGTACGGCAGGCAGCCATGCCGTAAGGGTCGCTCGCCGCACATAGGACGCCCGTGACTCTTCTCCTATCCCCGCCGGGTTCCCCTGCTAAAATCACTTCAGGCTCAAGTGCATATCCTGCGCATCCAACACATCTGCAACCGGCTCGAAGGGGCCGCGAGGCAAGCCGGTTTTTGGGTCCGCCCAGGAGAGAACCACGGTGCCCGGTCATTGGGACACCGAGATGTTGAATGGGGGCGAGGTGCTTTCGGCGTCATTCGCGCTGCCCGAGAAAGCCGCCGTCAACAGACGTGAGCCGGACGTGGTGAACGTGATCGAACAGCTACCCTTGCCGCCCGCGAGCGTCGCGTTACAGCTTTCGCCTGTGCTGGCTATCACCACAACGGTTCCTGCCGCCGTTCCATAGCCGGCAGTAACAGCAAAATGAATGGCGACATCGGCATTGACCTTTGGGCTCGACGGCGCCGTGCTTGTGATTGCGGTTGTGGTAGCAACAGGATTGACGACCAGCGTGACGGAATCGCTTGCACTCAAATAGTCCGTCGTACTCGTTGGAACGAAGGTCACTCTCAGCGTCTGATTACCACCTTTTAGAATTGTGCCGCTCTTTGGCGTATAGGTGAACGCGCCCGGCACACTGGCACTGGCGTCGAGTTGAGCGCTGCCGATGGCAGTGCCATAGGTGATTGGCGACGGGGTGGCCCAGGTAATCGTGGGAGCAAGTTTCTGCGCTGTCGTGCTCTGCGTTGCCGAAGCAGCGAGATAGTTGCTAGTGGACGGCCAATGAGCGGTCAGCCTACAGGTTCCTGAACCGCTGGTCATGGTGACTGCCGCACCGGCGACAGAGCACGCACCTCCGGCCCCGATCGCCGCCGAGACGCCCGCGCTGCTGGTTGCCGCTACGGTGAATGTGGATTGATAAGGGGCGCTTGCTGGACCGCCGGTGAACGAGACTGTGGGCGAGGCCTTCGCGGCGGGGGTCGTCTCCGTAGCCTGCGGAGCTGGCGCATAGGCGGAATCGCCCGCTTGGTTTGCAATTACCGTGCATGTCCCTGTCCCGCTCGTCATGGTGTAAGTAGCGCCTGAATTACTGCACATCTCGGAACTGGTGAACGACACTGGAAGGCCTGAGCTGGCCGTCGCCGCCACGGTGAAGCTGCTGCCGTACACCGCGCTCGCAGGCGCGTTCGTGGTGAATGTGATGGTCTGGGAAGCCAGCACGTTCGTGGTCTCGGTGATCTGGGGAGCAGCAGCGTAATTGGAATTCCCCGTCTGATTAGCGATCACCGAACACGTTCCGGAGCTGCCCGCCATGGTGTAGGTCGCCCCGGAATTGGTGCAAGCCCCCGCGCTCGTATAAGCAACCGCCAGTCCGGAGCTCGCTGTCGCCGCCACGGTGAAGCTGCTGTTCACTGCTGCGCTAGCCGGGGCGTTCTTGGTGAATGCAATGGTCTGGCTGGCCGGCACTGCTCTGGTGGATTGCGTCAGCGTCGCCGCCAGATAGTGCGAATTGCCTGCCTGGATCGCCGTCACCGAGCACGTCCCGGTGCCGCTCGTCACGGTATAGGTCGCGCCCGAATTGGTGCATGCCCCAGAGCTGCTGTAGGAGACCGGCAGTCCGGAACTGGCTGTCGCCGCGACCACAAAAACAGCCCCGTAAACGGCGCTTGCGGGAGGGCTGGCGGTGAAAGTGACAGTCTGTTCGGAAAAGACGACAAAGTTGGCGTTGCTAGAGAGCATAACGCCGCCAGCCATGGCCACCTGTACTGGGCCTGTGGTGGCACCGGCCGGCACCGCGGTCGCGATCTCAGTAGGAGAGACGACCGTAAACCCCGCCGCCATGCCGTTGAAAGTAACACTGGTCGCTCCGGAGAGATTGTTTCCTAAGATGAGGACGGCGGCACCGGGGGTGGCAGCGGCGGGAACCGCCTTTACGAACAGCCCTAAGCCCATCGATAGGCTGAATACGACGCCGCCGTATCCGCTAGTTTCCCAGTAGGCACCGCCCGCATGTGTCGTTCCATAGAACACGCCGTTGGTGCTCTGAACCAGCCCTGCGTACGGGGCGGCTCCGTCCGTGCACTCGGAGCTAGCATTGAGAATCGGGCAAAAGCTATACAGCGTTGTCATTACGCCGCTCGGGGTTATTTGGAACACCGTGCCTTCGTTGTTGGCCCCTCCGGAGTAGGTGGTTCCGTAGAAGTTCCCATCGGTGCCGAGCGTCAAGCCGGAGTAGACCTGTGTGCCGTCCTTGCAATCGGTCAGGGAACAGAAGTTGTAAAGCGTAGTCAGCGCACCGGCCGGAGTGATTCGGAACACCGTGCCGCCGCCATTGGCCCCTCCGAAGGAGGTCGTCCCGTAGAGGTTCCCGTCGGTGCCCTCAGTCAGGCCGAAGTAGGGCTGACCGCCGTCCGCGCAATTGGGTTGGGAGCAGAAAGTGTAAAGCGTCGTTACGTCTCCGATCTGGTTCATCTCATAGACCGTGCCGTACCCACTGGCCTTCCCAGAGGTCGTCCCATAGAAATTTCCGCTCGCAGCCTGAATCAGCGGCGCATTGGGGAAGCTGCCGTCCGTGCAACCCGACTCCGAGCAGAAGCTGTAGAATGTAATCGGCGTTGCGTCCAACGCCATCCGGAAGATCGTGCCCCAGTTAAACGCGCCGCCTTGTGCGGTAATCCCGTAGAGCGCCCCATCGGCGCCCAGAAAAGGTGTGGCTACAGGAGACTCGCCGCCGGGCGGACCGGTAAAGGAGTACAGCGTCGTCAGCGCCCCCCCGCCACCGATGTTAAACATGGTGCCCCCGCCGTTGGCCCCACCGTCTTGGGTTCCCCCGTAGAGGTTGCCATCGGTGGCAAGAGCCAGTCCGGCTTTCGGAAGTGTCCCATCGGGGCAACCGGACTCAGTGCAGAAGCTATATCGGTTCGTCAGGTTGCCGCTAGGAGTTACGTTGAATACCGTGCCACAGCCGGGAGTAGTCTGGCAGCCGGTGCCAACCCCGCCCCAAAACGTCGTCCCGTACAGGTTTCCATCAGGGCCCTGAGCCAACGCACTGTACGACTGGTACCCGTCCGGGCATCCGCTTTGGGCGCAGAAGCTGTATAGCGTGGTGAAGGTCTGTGCGGGCAGGGCAATCGCCGTCGTTGCGCACAGCGCAAGAACGGCGCAGGCGCGCTTCGCAAAATCAACGGTGCGTTTCATTGAGTCCTTTATGGATAGGCCGCCGACAGCCCGTACCGCGACCCGTTACCCTAAGCCGTCCCTTGCAGCCTCAATGCTCTGATGCGCGCAAAATGATACCACATGCAAACTCATTGTAGGTCTTAGGATTTTGGCGATAGACTGGCTAGGATTATGCTTAGCTGAACCCCCAACTTGCCCGATTCGAGCTAGGCGGCTTGCGCGCTTTGGCGTGAGGACGGACCAAGTCCAATTGGTAAGCTTTTTCTTTTCTCTTGCTGCTTTCACTACGCCGAGGTAAGGTTCTTCATGTCCGATATTGCCCAATAAGAGGTTCCAAATGAACGACTTAACCGTAGTTGAAAAAGGCGGCGAGTGGCGCAGGATGAAGGCGCTCGTCCTGGATTCCGTCTCGTCGCCGATTACGAAGCGCGTGTACAACATGGCGCTTGACGAGTTCTTCTCCTGGTACGCCCAGGAGCCGAGGCCGGGCTTCACCAAAGCCACGGTGAGCGCCTGGCGGGTCACGCTGGAGGAACGCGGGCTGGGGTCGTCTTCGATCATCGTCCGCATGTCGGCAATCCGCAAGCTGGCCGTGGAGGCCACCGACAACGGCCTGCTGGCGCCGGAGCTCGCCGCCGGCATCCAGCGCGTGAAGAGCGCGAAGTCCATCGGCGTGCGCATGGGGAACTGGCTGTCTCAGAAGCAGGCCCAGGCGCTCTTGAACACGCCGGACATCTCGACCCTGAAAGGCCTCCGCGACCGCGCGATTATCGCCGTGCTGCTCGGCTGCGGGCTACGCCGGTCCGAAGTCGCCGCGCTCACTATGGAGCACGTGCAGCAGCGCGATGGCCGTTGGGTGATTCTGGATTTGGTCTCGAAGCACAAGCGCGTGCGCACCGTGCCTATGCCCACGTGGACCAAGGTGGCGATTGATGCGTGGACGGTGCGCGCCGGCGTAACGGAAGGCTACGTGTTCCGGCCAGTGCACCGCGGCGACGAATTGCGGGGCGACCGCCTGTCGGAGAAGGTCGTGTGGCAACTCCTGCGGCCGTACGCCGCGGCTGCGGGCGTAGCCGGAATCGCGCCCCACGATCTGAGGCGCACAACGGCGAAGCTGTGTCGCGCCGCCGGTGGCGAGTTGGAGCAGATTCAGTTGCTGCTGGGCCACGCCAGCGTTCAGACGACGGAGCGGTACCTGGGCACGAAGCAGGACCTCGTGCACGCTCCCAACGACAGTATCCGATTGAGGGTCGCGGTGTAATCACTCGGCTCCCGTTTTTGGGCGCTTAAGCTGCCTTAGCGGGGTAGTCGGAATGATGCACTCTCCCTCCGGCGCGCGTGGTGCATCGGGCGGTTCAGCCACCTCGTCAATCGGCACCGGCTCACCTGCCCAGCCGCATTTGTCGCAAGTTGGCCGTTCCCATTCAATCCCCGGAAACTCCCGGTGGTAGCCACGCTCAGGTGATAATCGCTGCGATCCGCACGCAGGACAATGCTCAGGCACCCCTCGCACGTGCCGGATGACGGCTGAAATAGAAAGGCTGATCGCGTTCTCGGTTACAGCGCACGCTGCTTCGGCATCGTGCCAGTGTGAGGACTTGGTGTGCGTCAGCCAGTTTGCGAATTCCCATGCGCTTTCCAGCAGTGTCTTAAAGAGATGTCGCCGATACTTGTGTGAATCTCCAGAGAGAGCGATGCTGCAGATGTGATCTGCCCACCCTTTTAGGTCTGCCTTCTTCGGTGGCTCTTCCGGTCCCGTCCACGGCATAACAGTCTGAGCTATGTTGACAAAAGCCAGAAGGGCCTCGCGACAGCGCACACCAATTGACTGGTAGTCAGCCACCTCTTGAGCCTGCCCGAGCGCCTCAGACGCCTCCTGAAGTCCGCGGAGACACGCCCCGAACGGCTCGGCGGGAATTTCAGACAACTTCTGCCGCTCACTACGCGGAATCCGCAAGCACAGGCCGATGTGAAAAGTCAGAGCCAGATCCATGTTCGGAAACTGCTCTTGCGCGTAGAGGTACATCGGCTCGGTAATCACCCACCAGCGATCGGCGTTGGTGTGTACGTCCCATACGTCATGCCGCACGTTCAAGACATTTTCCGAGTAAACCTTCTGGACTAACTCCACGGTCAAGCCTGGAGCTTGTGACCGCATGTACCGAGTGACGTGCTCAATCTCCTTCTGCGTGGCTGGCAGCATAGTGAGTCCTCAATTCTACGGGCCGAAAGCGGGCGGCGCCGGGGCTTACCCAGCCAAGAACTCCCTTCACCGGGCAAAGCGTCGGCAGCCCTTGCCAGATTTCTTCGCTAGATGCCGAGTTGGAGCAGATACAAGTTGCTCCCGGCCGCGAGTCGGTGCAGAAAATCTTGCTAAACAGCAAAGACTTTGAGTACTTCATCGCCGTAGTGATTGATTACCTTGACCGCGATCTTGCCCGTCTTCGGGCGGTCGAAAGGCCTGCTTGTGGTCGAGTATAGGGACGACCATGCCGCCTCGTCCACCTCGGCCCGTAGAGCACGCTTCAGCTTGTCGTAAGGTTCGTCGGCGCCGGTGAAATAGGCGTGACGGACGAAGAAGCTCTCGCCGTTGTACTCCGTGTCGATGAACCAGCAAGCGATGTCCTCCGTGGAGTGGCTGCGGATCTCCTGCGTAGTGGGATCGTACACATCCACGCCGCGCACCTCAACTTCGAGCTTGCCATCCGGGCGTCTGCGGATGTCCACATCCGGCTCGCCGAAAACTGTGAAGAGATTGCCCGCGCCGGTCTTCTTGAGCAGTTCCTCGCCCATCAGCAGATCCGGGTTCATGCGGACGACCTGGACTGACAGTTTCCCGTAACGCCTTACTTCCTCGGAAACGTGGGGATCGAAGGCGAAACCGCACACAACCAGCAGGTCGAAGCCGATGCCGCGCACGGCCTCTTTGGCGGCTTCCTTGATATGGTCCGGACCGACGGTGCCGTACTCCGGGCCGATGGCTACGGCGACGCGCTGCGGCTTGCCGACGGCGGTATATTCGCCGGTGGCGTGGATGTGCTCTCCCGCGAGGGCTTCCAGGCGGTCGAACTTGATGGCCTGCGACTTATCGGTGCCCTTGATGCCGGCCTTGCGCAGGTTATCGAGGATGACGGTGACGAAATCGCCGGCGCTATCGGCGCCTTCGCCGGCGCGCTCGGTGGCCGGACGCTCTTTGTCGGCCGGCGCGAGGACGCGGTGCGGCGACAGGCTCTCCACGGTGAACGGTCCGCTGACGCGGATGCGCTTGCCCTCTTCATAGGGCTGGTCGTAGAGGTATTCGGTATCGGCACGGCGGAGGATGGACGCGTCGATTTCTTGCTGGCGTGCGCGGCGCAGCTTCCACCATTCTTCGTGCGTTTTGCAGACTGCCTCGGGCCACTTGGCATCGGCTTCGCGCGGGATCTCCCATCCCTGCCAGTTCTGCTTCAGAGCGGTGTTCAGCTTCTCGCGCAACGGCTCAAGTTGCTCCTGGTAGCGGGCGTGAATGACGTCGATTTCCTCGTTGTTGGCGATGGATTTGAGGGTGATGTGTGGGACACGCTTGAGGACAAGACCCCGCTTGACGTCGTTTTGCGGCGGCGCGGATGGCTTGGGGAAGACGCCCGTCAGTTCGGCCTCCTTCGCGATGCCGTCGCTGGAATCGGCCAGCAAATAGTAAGGGTACCTGGCGGCCATAAGGCGCGTACGGGACAGGGCGAGCGCGACGCGGCTGGTGTCGATGGTAATCCAGCGGCGGCCCCACTGCTCCGCGACGAAAGCAGCGGAGCCGGAGCCGCAGGTGGGGTCGAGCACGAGATCGCCGGGATCGGTGGTCATGAGCAGGCAGCGCTCAACGATCTTGGCCGTGGTCTGAACAACGTACACCGGGTCAACCGGTCCACCGAGATCGGTCCAGACGTTAGTCAAAGGAACACCTCGGAAGTCGTCCAGGTAACGGACGAACCCCAACGTGGAGCCTGTCCTGGCAGCCCGATTTGCTAGGATGAGCCTCCTCATTCCGTCCGGGTGGGTAGACCACTCGCCTCGGGTTGGATAGTAGGACGTTCCCTCGAAGTGAGCCGGGTAGAAGCCGGTCCTCGCCTCGCGAATCCGCTGCGATGTCAGGACAGTGTATCGGTGCAGGCGGATTTCGCTTGGTGGCAGGTTCAGGTCGTCGGGCTCCAGCCTTCGCCGAAGACCGTCAGGAAGCTCGACGTAGGTGTAAAGTGGGGCGTCGTCAGGCTGTTCACGATAGAAGTGCAATGGCCGATACTTCATCATCTCGGCATTTTTTGCGTACCAGATGAGGTAGTCCGAGGTTCCAGGGAGGTACGCCCCGGTTGTTCCTCCCGTTTTTCGCAGAGTTATGAGACTAACGAAGTTATGCGACCCAAAGGCCTCATCAAGAACTGATCTGGCTAAATGAACATTTTCGTCTCCGATTTGGACAAAGATGCTACCGTGGTCATCCAGCATCTCGCGCGCAAGTACCAGCCGATCTCGCAAGTACGTTAGGTACGAATGAATGCCTAGCTCCCAAGTGTCGCGAAAGGCACGTATCTGCTCTGGCTGACGAGTGAGGTCCGCAGCCTTGCCGTCCTTCACGACACGCTTCCGTGTACTGACCTGCCAATTCGAGTTGAACTTGATGCCGTAGGGCGGGTCCATGTATATCATCTGGACCTTGCCCTTTAAGCCCTCTTTCTCCGCGAGCGATGCCATCACCAGCAGCGAGTCGCCCAATATCATCCGATTCGACCACTTCTGTCCCCAGTGGTAGAAATCGATGTACTGCTCGAACTCGATGCCGTTGAAGTCTGCGAACAAGTCGGCCTGCGCCCTCTTCGCGCGCAGGTCCTCAATCAGCGCGAGCGGGTGAATCTTCTCCTGAATGTAGACCGGCACCACCGGAACGGCAAGGTCCTGCGCGTCCTGCTCGTCCTTGCCCTTCCACACAAGCTGCGGATCTAGCGAAGGATCGCGCGAGTACAATAGCTTCTTGGGCGATTTCTCCTCGTCGGCCACGAAGTCGCGCAATTCTTCGGTCGGAATGTTCGTGCGCTTGTCTTTGTGCCGGATGCTATCGACGTCCGACCGTGGCGTTCTGACTGATTTTGCCTTCGTGGACATCCGTTTATGCCTCCGCTGCCACTGCCTGCAGGGTCTTCAGGAATTCGCCGATCTCGGCTTTGGCGTTCCACGGGTCGCGGATCTCAAGGAACGCCCACCGGCCGAAGCTTCCCTGATTGTTGACTGCTGGAATCCAGAGCGTCCGGGCGGTGGACGTTTTGGCGTCCTTATCCGCGCGCTTCTCTCCGCTGACCTCCACGATCAGGTTCACCTCGCCCGCCGCTGTCGCAACGTACGCGACGAAGTCGGGTATATAGTTGCGCTGATCGCCATTCAGCACATAGGGGATGGTAAAGCCCACGTGGTCATTCTTGAAGTAGTGCCGCACCTCGGGCATGCTCTCCAGACTCTGAGCCATCTTCTGCTCCCACGATTCAGTGTCGGCGACCACATGCGAGATGTGGCACTTGGCGGCGTCCGTCTGATACACCGGGCGGGTGGTGTCGAAGTCCACGTAGCGTGTGCTGCCTTCGGTGTCGTAGGGATAGAGAATCGGCTTCAGAGTCTTCGCGCCATGCGCGGCCGCCACGATGGAGCGATATATCTTCTCGCCAGCCGTGGTAGCCAATTCCTTGAAGCGGACCATCTGCGGGAAAGTGTCGTCGTGGCAGACTAGCCAGCCGCCCTGCCGCCATTCGCGCACTATGCGCAGCAGGTCCGGAAATAGCCAGGGCTTGCTCTGGCCTTCGTCATCGCGGAAGAAGGTTTCCAGGATGTGGCCCGCCAGCACGTAGTCGATTTCCTGCTCGCGCGTGGCTTTCAGCTCGGCAAGGCTGTGGAAACTGCTGGCGCCCACGATGGGGGCGTTTTCGGTTTCGGTGGGGACGTTGGCCGTGGTCAGGATCATGCGCGAGTCGTCCGTAAACGTGGGGGTCAGCCTCTCGGGCGGCAGATCGTAGCGGTAGCCGAGCAGGCGCGGATAGCGCATTTCGAGAGCGGCGCGGTCATCGAGGGCGCGGACGCGCGTGACTGGCTTGGATGGCGGAGGTGTCGGCGTCGAGCCGTCCGTCGGGATGAAGGAGAACGGCACGCCGTAAACTTCGGCGTATTCCGGCTCGAAGCGGCCCTCGGCGTTGAGGGCGAAGCTGCGCCGGCGAAGGCCGCGGCCGACTACCTGCTCGCAGAGCAGTTGGGTACCGAAGGCGCGCACACCGAGGATGTGGGTCACTGTGTTGGCGTCCCAGCCTTCGGTGAGCATGGATACCGAGACAACACAACGCACCTGTTCGCCGAGCTTACCCGGTTTGCCGACGGTATTCATCACTTCCCGGAGGACGTCTTCATCGGCCAGTTTATCGGGATCGCGCTCGGGGAAGCGAGTGCGGTATTCAAACTTGAACTCCTCGATTTCGTGCGCGGCGATCTTGCGAAAGTCGTCGCTCATGGCTTCGCCGGATTCCAGTTGCGAGCTGTCTACCAGGATGGCGTTGGGGCGGGCGCTCCAGAGACCGGCCACAACGTTGCTGAAGAGGCTCAGCTTGCCGGGCACCAGCGCGTTGGAGCCATCTGGCAGCTTTTTCTCCCAGCCGGCGATGTAATCGAACACCATCTTGGAAACGTTGGTATTGCTGCACACCACGATAAAGACCGGCGGAGTGCCGCCGCGCACGCGGGCGCTCGGATCCTGTTCCCAGTCCTTGAAGTAGGCCTTGTAATTGATGTAGAGGCTTTGAAGCGCGCCCTCCAGGCCGACGGGCAACTTCGGTTCGCCAGCCACCGCGTCGCTGCCGCGCCCTTTCTTGGGGAGGTGGTCTTTGATGCGCGCCCAGAGGTCGCGATAGGTCGGCTGTTGGCCGGTCATGGCGTTGTCGGCAACAGGCACGCGCGGCACCTTCACGATGCCTGCTTCGATCGCGTCAATCAGTGAGAAATCGGAAACCACCCAAGGAAAGAGAGTGCCTTCGCGGTAACCGGAGCCCTTGAGGAAGAACGGCGTGGCGGAGAGATCGTAGACCATGCGGAGGCCGAGTTTGCGCTTGGCCGCTTCGAGGCCGGTGATCCAGACGCGTGCCTATTCGTCGCGTTTCTCGGCTTCTTTGCGTTCGTCGCCCTTAAGTTCTTCGCCTTCGGCGCCGGGCTTGCCGCGGTAGCAATGGTGGGCTTCGTCGTTGATGGCGATGATGTTCTTTTTGTTGCCGAGACCGCGGCAGACGCGGCGGACCACTTCGTCGGGCGTTTCGGTGAAGGCTCGCGTGCGGGCGCTGCCGAGGATCTGTTTAGTCAGCTTGGCGGCGGCTTCTTTCTCACGCGGCAGGAAGGCGTGGTAGTTCGTGATCAGGATTTTGGCACGCGCGAGGGGCTCGCGGAGCAACTCCGGAACAACGTCAAGCTGC
>JBEKUO010000157.1:0-11780 GCA_049514955.1 Bryobacteraceae bacterium
CAATCGGCCGCAGCTAACCAAGCTGCCCCACAATGGCACCTGGGCCTTGCGTACACATACGCTCAGATTCCACCCGTACTGTTGATGAATCGCGCCGGTCTCCACTTTCTTGTCGCGCACCCGGTACCGCCATCTATGCATTCTCCGTGTTCTACGCTTTATACAAGGGCTATGACGTGAAAGCCGCGCTGAAGATCCCTTTCATCGCCTTCACTTTCGAGGCCAAAGACCGCCAGAAGCCGACGAAATCTGGTGCGCCCCGGAGGTAACCGGGTCGTCAGAACCCGAACTCATGACCTCCTGGCGATTAAGGTGGTTTTTGTGGGGACCCCTCGTGGAAATCCAACGAAATCCATCCTACCGCGAAGGCACGGTGTTCCGGGCTTATAATCACGGCGATGGGCAACTCTCCTTCGCCGCATGACGCAGACCGGTCCCCTCTTCGCCTGGACCGGCAGAACCCCTACCTCCGCATTCATGCTGTCAACATCTTTGTGCGGGATCAGGATCGAAGCCTGGAATTCTATCGCGATCAGCTCGGCTTCGACCTGGCCTTCGACGCCCGGCTGCCTTCCGGGGGCCGCTGGGTGGCCGTCGCCCCTCCCGACGGCACAGCCGTGCTCACGCTGGTAGCGCCCAAGCCCGATTCCAAGGAGTACGGTCTCATCGGGCGAGCCACGCAAATTGTGTTTGTCACCGAAGACGTGACTGCCAAGTTCCTCGAATGGCGGCGGCGCGGGGTTCGCTTCGTTCACACGCCGCGCCTGCGGCGAGTGCAGTATGAGCGGCGGGCGTCGGCCGACGGTGCGACTGTCCCCGCAATGCCGGCCGGCGAGGAGACGCCGGTTTGGGGCGGAGTGTTCACGCGCTTCAAAGATCTGGACGGGAACTCGTTCGCGCTGGTGGGCTTCGACGAGGTGAGCCGGGAAGTCGAAGCGCAGCGCCGCGCGACTGCCGCAAAGTTGGAATCGGAACGCCGCGCCGCACAGGAACTGGAAATCGCCAAACAGGTGCAGGCGAGGCTTTTCCCCCAAACGCTGCCGCCCGTCAGCAGCCTCGAGTACGCGGGTGCTTGCATTCAGGCGCGCCAGGTCGGCGGCGATTACTACGATTTCCTCAATCTCAGCCGAGAACGGCTCGGGCTGGTGATCGGCGACATTTCAGGGAAAGGAATCGCCGCCGCTCTTTTGATGGCCAATCTGCAGGCCAATCTGCGCAGCCAGTGCGCCACCGTTTCCGGCCGGCCGCGGAGCTTCCTGCGATCGGTGAACCAGCTCTTTTACGAGAATACGACCGACAGCGCCTATGCCACCCTCTTCTTTGCCGAATATGACGACAAACGGCGGCGGTTGCGTTACGCCAATTGTGGGCATCTCTGCGCTCTTCTGCTCCGCAACGACGATACTCTGGAACGGCTCGATTCCACAGGCACCGTGCTGGGACTCTTCAAAGAATGGGACTGCTCGATCGGGGAACGCCGGCTCTTCTTTGGAGACACACTCGCGCTCTACACGGACGGCGTGACCGAAGCGTTCAGCGATGCCGGAGAAGAATTCGGAGAGCACCGCCTGATCGCAGCGCTGCGGCGGCATCGGAAACTTCCTTCACAGGCCCTGCTTACATCGATTCTGGATGAGGTTCAGCGGTTCAGCTCCCGTGAGCAGCACGACGATATCACGCTGGTAGTCGCCAGGTGCACAGGAAATTGAGGGCGCAGAAAGGTCCCCAACCGCGGCCAGGACGATTCCAGATATTCCTATACGCGTGGCGATCGGCCCTTGAGATCCTTGAGCATCGCCGAACGGAGAATCTGGTTCAGACGGCCATGGTAACCCGCGCCCTGGGACCTGAGCCAAGCCAGTACATCCGCGTCGATGCGCACGGTCAACTGGCGCTTGACGGGTCTGTAGAGACCGCCCCGTACCGCGTCGACCCAGAAACCGGCCGGCTTCGCCGGGATGTCGCTGTAATCGATCTTCTCGTCAGGCATCTCAGCCAACGCCGCGAGTTCCGCCTTCTGCTTGCGGGTCAGCGGCGCGGGATCCCTTGGATCTAGCTGCATGCTGACGATATGCTCTTTTTTCTTGCGCATTGGCCCTCCTTGCCGAAATCAGGCGGATCACTTCTCCATCTTCATCGCGCACCGTGTAGACCACGGCCAGGAGCGCCGGCCCCACGATCCCGATAGTGATCCAGCGATCTTCACCGTAGTCCTCCTGGTCGTCATACTGCTCGATTCTGCTGCGGTCGAGGAACACGCGCGCGGCCCCCTCGAAGCTCACGCGGTGTTTGCGCTGGTTCGTCGGGTTCTTGTACTCATCCCATGAGAATCGCAATTGCGGTGCACCACTCTCGTGTAGCTACTCTATTGTAGCTCGAAACTAGCGCAAGGAGCGGTTACTGGACCCCGCCCAGAGGTCCACGCATGGAAAAGGAAAAAAGAGTAAAGGAAATTCACTCCCCTACGCACCGCAGGCCGACGCTGCTGTAACGGAGGCCCGGCACGAGCCTGATACGGCCCGACACGCGCGCGTCCCTCGGATCAATGCTCCAGGAGCCGCCGCGCAGCGCTCGATTCCTCCCGGATATGGGTCCCACCGGATCGACGGCTGAACTCGGCGCGTAGTTCGCATGCGAAAAGTCGTAGACCGCCGCAATCATGGCGGCGACCGGCCGTTGGAGACTGCCGGCCTGGCGGGCTTCGCGCGTGGATCCGCTGGTGGCGCTGCGATATGAATAAGCGAGTTGACAGACGACGGCGTCTGTCCCCCCTGACGCTCAAGGCATGTACTGCTTCGCAGATAGGTAACAGGCATGTGGGGCAGACGCTTTCGCCTGCCAACCGACAATCCCCGTCCGAGCCTGCCGCATGCCTGCGCCGCGACTACAATAAGGAGCGGTGCCATCATGACCCTCACTCGCCGCGACTTTCTGGCCGCCTCCGCCCTGGTCCCATTGGCCGCCTCCGGGGCGGCCCCCATCGAAGACTCCATACAGGCAAAAGCGCAGCCGTTCGACCTGCGCAGCGTGCGCCTGCTAGAAGGTCCGCTGCTCGATTGCATGCATCGCAATCGCGAGTTCCTGCGCGGCCTGGAAACCGACCGGTTGCTGCACACCTTCCGTCTCACCGCCGGCCTCGCCTCCTCGGCCGATCCACTGGGCGGCTGGGAGAAGCCCGACGTGGAATTACGCGGCCATTTCACCGGTCACTTTCTTTCGGCCTGCGCGCGAATGTCCGCCAGCGCCGGCGACGAGATGCTGCGCGACAAAGCTAACCTGGTCGTCGCGGAACTCGCGAAGTGCCAGAAGGCCAATGGCAACGGCTATCTGAGCGCATTTCCGCCGGAGCTTTTCGATCGCCTGAAAGCCGGCCGCAAAGTTTGGGCGCCCTGGTACACGCTGCACAAGATCATGGCCGGCCTGCTCGACCTATATGTCTTGACGGGCAACCAGCAGGCGCTCGACGTGCTGCGCGGCATGGCCGGATGGACCAAGCGGTGGACCGATTCGCTCAGCGACGAACACATGGCCCGCGTGCTGCAAACAGAGTTCGGCGGCGCCAACGAAGTGCTCTACAACCTCTACGCCGTCACGGGCGTGAAGGAGTACGCGGAGACTGCGCACCGCTTCGATCACGAGCGCATCTTCGCGCCGCTGGCGGAAGGACGCGACGAATTGAAGGGGCTGCACGTGAACACGCAGATCCCCAAAATCATCGGCGCGGCCCGCCGCTACGAGCTGACGGGCGAGGTGCGCTATCGCCGCATCGCGGAGTTCTTCTGGACGCAAGTCACCCAGCACAGGGCCTATGCGACGGGTGGCACCAGCAATGACGAACACTGGCGGTCGGACCCGGACAAACTGGCCGCGGAACTCAGTTCCACGACGCAGGAGTGCTGTTGCACTTACAACATGCTGAAGCTGACGCGCCATCTGTTTCAGTGGGCGCCCGAGGCGCGCTACTTCGAGTACTATGAGCGCGCGTTTTTCAACGGCATTCTCGGCACCATGAATCCGGCCAACGGCCTGACGATGTACTATGTGCCGCTGGAATCCGGATACTGGAAGGTGTTCGCCAGCCCGCGGGGCTCGTTCTGGTGCTGCACGGGGACAGGCGTGGAGTCCTTTTCCAAGCTGGCGGACAGCATCTACTTTCACGATGCCAACGGCGTGTATGTAAACCTGTTTGTGGCGTCGGAACTGGATTGGGCGGAGAAACGTTTCCGGCTGCGGCAGGACACGGCATTTCCCGAAAGCGGGGAAACGCGCCTGCGGATTCTGTCGGACAAACCCGTGCGGCTGGCGCTGCGCATCCGGGAGCCTTGTTGGACCGAGGGCAAGATGGCCGTTACGGTAAACGGACGTCCGGCCGCCGGCGCGCGCGCGAGCGGCTACTTGGCCGTCACTCGCGATTGGAAAAACGGCGACGAGATTCGCGTGACCCTGCCGATGAACCTGCGCGCCGAACCGATGCCGGACGATCATACGTTGCAAGCCTTTCGGTACGGCCCGGTCGTGCTGGCGGGGGAACTCGGCAACGAAGGCTTGACCAAGGAGATGATGCAGGGAGGCGACAACCCGCCGGATCAGGGCCGACCGGCGCCGGCGCCCGAATTCCAGGCTGCCTCGAGCGATCCTGGATCGTGGATCGAGCCGGTGGCAGGGCAGCCGCTGACGTTCACGACCAAAGGGCAAAGCCGCGATATCCGGATGGTGCCGTTGAACCGGCTGTTCGATCAGCGATATGGCGTGTACTGGCGCGTGAAGACGAAGCCGGCGTAGGGGGCCGCGCCGCCCCTACTTCACCTTCTTCGCCTTCTGATCCGCACCACCCTGGTGGAGAATCAGACCGTCCTTCTGGAATGTGATCTGGGCATCCACCGCCTTGAGGAAGAACTCCGATTCCGACTCCGCGAAGATTTCAAAGCGCGGCTGCCCGGTCGCCTGCACGAACAACCGCGATCCTTCGCGCGTCACCGTGATCTTGAAGGTTGGCGTCATCTCGTATTCGCCCACGTATCGTTCCAGCACGGCTGCATCCACCGGCACTTCTTTTTGCTCGTGGTAGGCGGTTACCGGATAGCGGCTCTCCAGGATGTGCAGGCCCAGGTCGTCGTTGTCCACGAACGTGTTGCATAGCACCACCACGCCTTCCTTCTTCGCCGGGTTGAATCCCACGAACGAGCGGTAGCCGAACGTGCCGCCGTTGTGCCACCAGATCCGCGTGTCGAACTTGGTATAGACATGCCACGCCATACCGATCTCCAGATTTTGCACGCCTGTTTCCTTCGTCACGGAGCGCATGCGTCGCATAGCGGACTTGAGCGGTGTATCCGTCAACTCCAGGTTCGCCGCGACGAACTTCAGCATATCGTTCACCGTGGAGCGCACCGCGCCGCAGCCCGCCAGCACCGCGAAATCCCAGTTCTTGACGGGCTTGAGCGAGGCGTCGTATCCCGGCGCGAGACGCTTCTTCTGCGCCTCGGACAGCGTGATCGAAGTGCTGCTCATTCCCAACGGTTCGAATATCCGCCGCCGCAGCAGTTCCTCGTAACTCATGCCCGCCTTGAGGGCCAACGCATGACCCAACAGACCGACCGCCAGGTTGGAATATTCATACTTCTCGCCGGGATCTCGCGTCAGCGTGTAGTGCGAAAGAAAGTCGTATAGTTTCGCGGCATCGTAGTCCACATACGGATTGGCCGGATCGGCGGGCTTTATGTTATTAGGCAGACGCGGCAGCCCGGAGACCTGCATCGAGAGATCCATCAAGGTGATCTGGCGGCCGTTGCGGCTGGGCACCTTCACCGTGGCGGGGAGAAACTTCGAAACCGGATCGTCCGGCTTCACTTCGCCCTTCTCGATCATGTCGGCGAGGATCAGCGAGGTGAAGACCTTGGTGACCGAGCCGATCTCGTACACCGTGTCGCCGTCCGGCTGTTGCGTGCCTTCGAGCGACACTTTGCCGCTGGCTATTACCTGGCGCTCCTTTTCGCCGACGACGCCGGTAATAATGCCCACGGCCTTGCGGCTCTCGACGCGGTTGGCCATGATCGAGCGGATTTCGGCGATGTCCGCCGCCCGCAGACTAATAGTGGACACCAGCGCCATCCAGATCCATCGGGATTTCATGTCCTCAAGCTATCACCGATTCCATGGCCCGCGTGACGCGCCACGCTGTAAAGATTGATTGGCGGGACTGAAGTCCCGCTGCAAGCTGAAGCCTGCGCCACGTCAAGAGGCGGCCACCAAGGTCGTCTGCAATTCCGGTATCTCGATCTCAATACGCGTGCCGCGTCCGGGCTGGCTGTCGATGTGCATCCTGTGGTCGTTGCCGAACAGCACCTTCAGGCGCTCGCTGACATTGCTCACGCCGATGCCTTGCTCCAGCAGCGTCGCCAGCTTGGATTCGGGTATGCCGACGCCATCGTCCTCGACGCTCAACAGCAGCCGCGAGTCCACCCGCCGGCTGCGCAGCCGGATGGTGCCGCCTTCCACCTTGCTGCTCAAGCCGTGCTTGACGCAGTTCTCGATGAGCGGCTGCAGCAGCATGCTCGGCACGAGCATGTCGAGCGTGCCGGCGTCCACTTCCTTTTCGAACCGCAGTTTGTCGCCGAAGCGCACGACTTCGATCGCCAGGTAGTCGTCTATGAAGCTGATCTCCTCCCGCAGTGCGCTGAAGTTCTCATGTTTCCGCAGCAGCCGCCGCAGGATGTTCGAAAGCTTCAGCACCATCACGCGCGCTTGGTTCGGATCCGTGCGAATCAGGGACGAAACGGAGTTCAGCGTATTGAAGAGAAAGTGAGGATTAATCTGGCTGGTGAGCGCTTCCAGCCGGGCTTGGATCAAGTGCCTTTGCTGCTCTTCGAGCTTACCTTCGTTGCGGGTGTTATTCCAGATCTTGAGCGGCAGTGTAACGGAAAAGAGCGTGGTCACATAAACGGCCACCCACACCAGGAAATTCGGATTCTCCGGATGCAGGTAAAAGATCATGGGCCCGCGCGTGGCCGTCCTGGCGCCGAACGCCTGGCCCAGCGTCTGCCGCAGGAATTCGGCGAAGAGAATGACGATGAAGAAAGCGAAGTTGAAAGCCGTCCGGCGGTCGAAGCGGCGCTGCCTGAAAAAGCGCCAGAGGTTCAGGTCGAAGAACGGGCTGAAGCGCCAGATATCCTCGGGATCGGCGGCGCAATCGCGCAGCAGGCCGCCCAACACGCCCAGTCCCGCCAGCAACGGCATGGTGAGATATTCGCGATGGATCATGGCGGGAATTGAGATCAGAATGCCGGACGTCAGCCCCGTCACATAACCGCCCAGCAGGCCCGCCAACAGGCTGCCTTCCAGTCCGAGATCCACGGCTTGATAACTCCTGCTCACCACGCGCGTGGCCACACTCGCTCCGAACACGCCGGAGAACCAGAGGGATAGTTTCACGCGCTGGGCCATGGTGCGGCTTTCGCGCATCAGCATGCGCTTGACGGCGCTCCAGCGCACCAGGATGCTGGCCAGCGAGGCCACCACGCCTAGTTTCACCAGCAGCGTGACCAGGTAAGAGTCCGCCATGGATGCTCGCAGATCATTATAATAGAAGCATCAGAACGGCTGACAGAGAGCGAATGCACACGCCCCCCGCGCTGCGGCTGCATAAGGCCGCCGAAGCAGATTTTCCAACCCGATTTGGACGCTTCCGGATCTATGGATTCGAAGGCCGCTACCAGGACCGCCTGGAGGAGGCCGTGGTTCTGGAGATGGGGGAAGTCGCGCGTGGAGCGCTCGCGCCGCTCGTGCGTATTCACTCCCAGTGTCTGACCGGCGATGTCTTCCATAGCCTGCGCTGCGATTGCCGGGCGCAGCTTGAACTGGCCCTCCACATGATCGCGGACGAGGGCCGCGGGCTGCTGATTTACGAGCATCAGGAGGGCCGCGGCATCGGTCTGCTCAACAAGCTGCGGGCCTACGAACTACAGGATCACGGCGCCGACACGGTGGAGGCCAACGAGCGCCTGGGCTTCGAGTCCGATATGCGCCATTACGAGCTGCCCGGAGAGATTCTGCGCTACTTCGGACTCGCGAGCATACGGCTGCTATCGAACAACCCCGACAAAGTGGCCGCCGTGGAAGCCGCCGGAATCCGGGTGCAAGAGCGGGTACCCTGCATCGTGCCGGCGATGGTTTCGACAGAGTCGTATCTGCGGACGAAAAAAGAGAAGATGGGGCACCTGCTGGAAGGATTTTAGCGCGTTCGGCGAACTGAAGTGCGCCGCTTGAGTTTCTACATTTCCCTGAAGAGAAAGAGCGGCTCCGTGGCACTGTTGAACGGTGGGGTGGGGCAGGCGGTTTCGCCTGCCAACGGCGAACTGAAGTTCGCCGCGGCAAGCTGAAGCTTGCGCCACGTCATTCGGCGATGCCAAACAGATGTTTGGCGCCGCGCACGATCAGCATATCGCCGGCGAACGCCGGGGTCGCCAGAATGGGCTCGCCGAATCGGATTCTTCGACAGTAATTCGTACTGATCTCCCGCCTTGACCACGTACACATCGCCATCTTCGCTGCTGATGTATAGCTTGCCGGCCGCGGCGACCGGCGAGGCCACGAACGAGCCGCCTTCTCCCACGCGTTGCTGATACACGCGCGTCCCGGTCTTGGCGTCGTACGCCGTCAAGATGCCGTTGTTGCTGACCGTATAAAGATGCTCCCCTAAGACGAGCGGCGAAGGCAGATACACGCCGCCGCGCTGCTTGCTCCAGGCGATGGCATCGCTCGATTCCTTGCCATCCTTAAGAGTCAGGTCGCCAGTCGATCCCACCCTGATCGCATAGATCGGCTGCACGGGCGGATAGCCCGCAGTTACAAAGATCAGGCCTTGACTAGACACCGGCGTGGTACACGTAACCTCGGAATTCGGACCCAGCGTCCAGAGTTGTTTGCCGGTATCGGCGTCGTAACCGCGAATGGCTTTAGAGCCGTTGGTGGCCAGTTCGGCATGGTCCTTAGCCTGCACCACGGTAGGCGTGCCCCACGACGGAATCTCCGCGCGCGCGGTGCGCCACAATTCGTGGCCGTCCTTCAAATCGAACGCGGCGATGAACGAGTCTTTTTGACGGTCGCACTGCAGGACTACCATGTTCTTATAAATCACTGGCGAGCTCGCCGCGCCCCACTCCGAATCCGGATCGAAGAACCATCCTGCATTCTGCAGACCGACGTCTTTCTTCCAGAGCAGCTTCCCGGCGGTGGAATAGGCGTACAAGCCTTCCGAACCGAAGTACGCTACCACCCCTTTCCATCCGTCGCCGGCGAGGGCGAGGCTTGCGACGACTTGGGGTGCCGCTTGGTCTTCGGTACGCCTTCGTGGGCGGTCTGTTCCCAGAGGATCTTACCGGTCTTGCTGTCGATGGCCAGCACCTTCCACTGGTGCGGCGAGCTGTCGTTGACCGGATCGGTATCGCCGTAGAGGCCGGTACGAAACGTCTGTTTGGGATCGCTCGAAACGGCCGTCGTCACGAAGATCTGGCCGCCCCACACGACCGGCGACGAGTCGGCCAGCTCGGGGATCTCGACCGTCCAGGCGACATTGGCCGCATCCCAGTGTACCGGGGGCTTGGCGCCGTCGCCGACGCCCGAGGCCGAAGGACCGCGAACTGCGGCCATTCGCCCGCAAACGCCGCGCCCACACCGGCGGCAGCCACCATCGCCCATGACCAAACGCTCGCCCGTCTCATTGCGCCACCGCCTTCTTGAATTTGATGTCCCTCCCGCCCTGCTTCAACGTGAAGCTGGCGGCGGAGTCGAAATCGATTTCCAGGTGCGCCGGCGCGAACTCGAAGACCGTCGGGCTCTTCGGCTTGGGTGCGAATTCCGGCTGCCCGGTCGCCTGCATATACAGCTTGCCTTCTTTGACAAACACCTTGATATCGAGCGGAAACTGGTCCGTTTTTTAGGTGCCTGCGTAGGAGTCGAGCACCTTCGCATCCACCTGAAGGGCAGCCGCGGGTTCGTGCGCGCCGCCCTTCTTCAGCAATTCGGCAATGGCGCCAGCCTGTTTATCGCCGAGCGCCCCCTCATAGGCGCTATCCAACGCCTTCTGGCTGGGCTTGGACTTCTCGATAACCATTTGCACCAGATCGGCTTGTCCGGACTCCACCACGGCCCTAAGCTGCTCGTCGGCATTGCCGCCCCTGGCGATCAGCATCTTCGCCACACCGTAGTGTTTGCGCTCCAGCACGAATTCCAACATGGACGCTTTGTAGAACGTGTCGCGCACGTCGCCATTGGCGCCCTTGTCGAGCAGGTACTGGACCACCGCCTCGTGGCCGTTCCTGGCCGCCAGATAGAGCGGCGTCTGCCCGTAAGAGGTCTTCGCCTCGATGGCCGACCCCTTTTCGATCAACGATTTAACGGCGGCCAGATCTCCCCTGCGCGCGGCTTCCAGCAGCTCGTCATTGGCATCCCCGGCAAAGAGCGCCAGAGCCATCGCCAAGACCAGCCAGGCTATTCGGTGCATGACAGCCCCCCTTGGCGTAGTGTACGACATCGGACGGGAAGAGGGACCAACGTGCGAACGGGCGGGAACGGGATGGGATTTCTACCCCTCCCCCTGTGCCAGGCGGTATAATCAGATGGTAAACTACTATATTGTAGGATAGAGCGGCATCCGGGCGGCATCGGGATGACGCGATTCGACGCGGGACCCCGTATCCAGCCTCTGGCCGCTTCCGTAGGAGGTCGACGAATGGAGAAGATCTGGCTCGATAGCTACGGCCACGGCGTGCCGGCCGAGATCGACATGAACGAGTACACGTCGCTCAACGATGTACTCGCGAAAAGCTGCCGCAAATTCGCGGATCGCCCGGCCTTCCAAAATCTGGGCGCGACCATCACGTATGCGGACCTCGATCGTCTGAGCCGCGACTTCGCGGCCTGGCTGCAAAGCCGGGGGTTGCGGAAGGGATCGCGCGTCGCGTTGATGATGCCCAATCTTCTCCAGTATCCCATCGCATTGTTTGGCGTCTTGCGCGCGGGAATGATAGTGGTCAACGTGAATCCTCTCTACACTCCACGCGAACTGGAGCATCAGCTCAAGGACTCGGGCGCGGAGGCCATTGTCATCCTGGAAAACTTCGCGCATGTCCTGGAAAAGGCGCTGGCGCACACCGCGGTCAAGCACGTGGTGACCACGCAGGTCGGCGACATGCTGCCAATCCCCCGGCGCTTTGTGGTGAATTTCGCCGTCAAGCACGTGAAGAAGATGGTGCCGAAATGGAATATCGCGAACACCATCGACTTTCGGACGGCGCTCAACCGCGGCGCGATGGCCCGGCTGGACGAACCGGTCGCGCAACAGGGCGATATTGCGTTGCTACAGTACACGGGCGGCACGACCGGAAATTCCAAAGGGGCGATGCTGACGCACGGCAACCTGATCGCCAACTTACAGCAGGCGAGCGCGTGGTGCGAGGGGGCCCTCATCGAAGGGCAGGAAGTAATGGTTTCCGCCCTGCCGCTCTACCATGTTTTCTGTTTGACGACCAACTGCATGCTGGGCATGAAGCTGGGCGCAGTGAATCTGCTCATCACGAACCCGAAGGATATGCCCGGCTTCGTGAAGGAGTTGGAGCAAGCGCATTTCACAGTGATGACCGGCGTCAATACCCTTTTCAACGGATTGCTGAATGCGCCGGGTTTCGCCAAGACCGATTTCAGGCACCTGAAATTTGTGCTTGGAGGCGGCGCCGCGGTCCACCGCGCGGTGGGAGAGCGCTGGGAGGCGGTGACCGGCCGCC
>JBEKUO010000158.1:0-11777 GCA_049514955.1 Bryobacteraceae bacterium
CGGCGCGCCCTCAGAAGTGCATGCCTCCGCCGCAAAGCAATACTTCGCCCGTCACATAATCGGAGAGCGGCGAGCAGAAGAACAGCACGGCGGCAGCGGCTTCCTGCGGCGTGCCGGCACGGCCGAGCGGACAGACGACTTTAATTGCGTCAAGCATGGCGGGCTGCACCCCTACGGCGATCTTGCGGCCCTGCACCTCGATGGTAGCGCCCTCCTTCGTCAGCGGCTGCGTGAGGCGCGTCTCGATCATGCCGAAGCCCACGGCGTTGACGTTGACGTTGTAGCGGCCCCACTCCTTAGCCATGGTCTTGGTCAGACCAATGACGCCCGCCTTGCCCGACGAATATCCGGCCTGTCCCGGATTGCCGTCCGTTCCCGCGATGGAGGTGATGTTCACCACCTTGCGCATCACGCGGCGGCCCTCGGCGGCTTCACGCTTGGCGGTTTCGCGTATGTGCGTGGAAGCCGCGCGCAGAATCCGGAACGGCGCGACCAAGTGGATGCCGAGCATCGCCAGATACTGCTCGTCGGTGGTCTTCTGGATGACGTTGTCCCAGGTGTAGCCCGCGTTGTTGACGATGATGTCGAGGCCGCCGAACGATGCGAGAGTGGCGTCCACCAGTTTCTGCGGAAAATCCGGAGCGGTAACGTCGCCGGCGAGCTGCGCCGCTCGGCCGCCCGATTGCCGGATGGCCGCTTCCGCTTCCGAAGCTGGGCCGGAGTCCAGATCGTTGATCATGACGGCGGCGCCCGAGGCCGCCAGTTTCTCGGCGATGGCGCGGCCGATGCCGCGTCCCGCGCCGGTGATGAGGGCTACTTTCGAATTTAGTGTGAAAGGCATAAAACCTCAGAATGAAACCGCCGATACACGCCGATGCACGCCGATAAGCGACTGCATGTCTGCGGTTCCTATCTTAGTAGATCTTCAAGTTGAATCTTGGTATCGGTTCGGCTGTCACGGTATTTTACTATGACCGGCGTGTAGACGGAGATGCCCCAGTCCTTTCCGGGGCCGCTGGTGATGGCCCTGGCGCCGGCCACCAGCACGGCTTCTTCCGGGATGATCAGCGGTTGGTCGTCGGTCGCCTTATAAACGGCGCCTCGCACCAGGTCGTAAACGGGGGTGGAACGATTGAGAATCGTCCCGGTGCCCAGCACGGCTCGTTTCTTCACTACGGCGCCCTCATACACGCCGCAGTTGCCACCAACCAGCACATCGTCTTCTACGATCACCGGCAACGCGCCCACCGGTTCGAGTACTCCGCCGATTTGCGACGCGGCGGAGATGTGGCAGTTCTTTCCGATCTGCGCGCAACTGCCGACCAAAGCGTGCGAATCGATCATCGTGCCGTCGTCCACATACGCACCCACGTTGATGTACATGGGTGGCATGCAGGTGACGCCCTTGCCGATGTAGACGCCGTCGCGAATGCTGGATCCGCCGGGGACGATGCGCACCAAGCTTTGCTGCGTAAAGTGCTTCACTGGGAATGTGGATTTGTCGAAGAAGGGCTGGCGCGCCGCGTCGATCGACATATCGACCACGCTGCCCATGCGAAAGCCGAGCAGGATGCCTTTCTTGACCCAACCGTTCACCCTCCAGCCGCTGGCCGCCGCGGGATCCGGTTCGGCGGCGCGAATGCGGCCCTGGTTCAGCGCATCCTTGAGTTCGTAGAACAGCCGGAAGTGCTCTTCCGTGTAAGCTTCGGGCTTCTGGTCGAAGAGCCGTTCGATTTCAGCCTGCAACGGTCACTCTCCCCATCAGGCCTACCGATGCCAGCACCTTTTCGATCCTGGCGAGGTTCTCCGGCTTGGGAGGAACCATCGGCAGCCGGTAGACCGGTTCGAGCAGGCCCATCAGCCCCAGTGCGGCTTTCACCGGAATCGGATTGGACTCGATGAAGTTGACCTCCATCAACGGCAGATACTTGCGCTGGAGGGCGCGCGCTCGCTCGAAATCGCCGGCCAGGCAGTGTTGCGCGAGCTGCGCCATCTCCGCGGGAATTTCGTTCGACGCCACGGAGATGATGCCGCGGCCGCCCAGCGCCATGAGCGGCAGCGTGATGGCATCGTCGCCGGAGAGCACGATGAACTCCGACGGGACCTGTTGAATCACGCTGGCCATCTGCGTGATGTTCCCGGAGGCTTCCTTCACTCCGACGATGTTGGGTATCGTGGCCAGCCGCACCAGCGTGGCCGGCTCCACGTTTACGCCGGTGCGCCCTTGCACACTATAGACGATAATGGGCAACCGGATGGCCGACGCGATCGCCTTATAGTGCTGGTACAGGCCTTCCTGCGTCGGCTTGTTGTAATAGGGCGTGACGGAGAGGATGCCGTCCACTCCCATGTGCTCGAGCTCGCGCGCCAGCTCGATAACCTCGCGCGTGTTGTAACCGCCGGCGCCGCCAAGGACGGGAACTTTGCCGTGGGCTTCTTCAAGCGTGATCTCGACGACGCGCAGATGTTCCGCGCGCTCCAGCGTGGGGCTCTCGCCGGTGGTGCCGCAGGGCACCAGAAAATTGATACCGGCATCGATCTGGCGGCGGACCAAGCGCCGCAGGGTCGCCTCATCGAGCGACTGGTCCGCGCGGAAAGGAGTGACTAGGGCCGTACCACAGCCTGTAAACATGTGCTACCTCCAACTAAAACCTTTGAAACCGCAGATGCACGCAGATGCACGCCGATTAGATTCTACCTTGATCGGCGCACATTGGCGTGCATGGCAGTATCAGTTAAAGCTAATACCGAACCGGCACCCCACCACATCCTGTGACATCTGTCACCTGTAAGAGGAACCACAGATGAACACAGATGAACGCGGATAAAACCAGGACGGATCGGCGTGTATCGGCGTGCATCGGCGGTTTCATTTGAAAAGAATCTCTGCGAATTCGTGAAAGCCTTTTTGGCCTACTACCCATTGTGCGGCCTTCAGTGCGCCGCGGGCGAAGCCTTCGCGGCTGCGGGCCGTGTGTCGCAACGTGATCGTGTCCGCCGCTGAATCGAAGCCTATCTCGTGCGTGCCGGGATGGGCGCCGGCGCGATTGGCGCTTACGTCGATGGGGCGCTGGTAGCCGGCCTTCTTCATGTCTTCGACCAACTTCAACAGCGTGCCGGACGGGGCGTCTTTTTTCGTCGCGTGATGAATTTCCCAGGCCCACGCGCCGTAGGATGGTTCGTTCGCTAGGAGGCGCGCCGCTTCGGATACCAGGCGGAAGAAGGCGTTCACTCCGATCGAATAGTTCGGGCTCCAGACCAGCCCGATACCGTGACGCTCGACCGCCGCTTTCACTCGCTCCTGTTCGTTCAACCAGCCGGTGGTTCCTACCACGATGTTCACACGCAGTGCGGCGATGCGCTCGACGTTTTCGGCCACGGCGGCGGGAATGGAGAAATCCACTGCCACATCGATGTTTTGGAAATTGGCGGGCGTCACGCCTTCGAATGCGGCGTTGTTGAATTCGTCAAGCTTCAGCGCCAGGGTGAAACCGTATTCCGGCGCGAACTGCTCGATGAGCCGGCCCATCTTGCCATAGCCGACGATTGCCAGATTGTATTCAGGCGGCATCGAAGACCTCGGCGTCCAGCTCGGCGAAGAACTCGCCGTGCAGAGCTTCCACTGTGCGATGCAGGTCCGCCTCCGCCACCACGAAGCTCAGATTCAACAGCGAAGCGCCCTGCGAAATCATGCGAATGTTGATGCCATCCAGCGCGCCGAAAACGCGCATCGCCACGCCTGGCGTGTAGCGGATATTATCTCCCACCAGGCAGACGATGGCCTGCCCGCTTTCGATCGACACTTCGGAGAATTGGCTCAACTCTTCACAAATCGCTCCCAGCGACCCGGTGGTGTCGATGGTGAGCGAAACGCTGACCTCGGAGGTGGACACCATGTCCACGGCCGTCTCATGACGGTCGAAGACTTCGAAAATGCGGCGCAGAAAGCCGTGCGCCATCAGCATGCGCGTCGAGTGCACATTCACCAGCGTGATTTTGCGCTTGCAGGCGATGGACTTCACTACGTTGCCGCACGGCACAGCCTCGGAAACGATGCGCGTGCCCGACACTTCCGGCCGGCGCGAATTCAAGATCAGCACCGGGATATTCTTCTCGATGGCCGGCACAACGGTCGCGGGATGCAGCACCTTCGCGCCGAAATAGGCCAACTCGGCGGCCTCGGCGAACGAGATGGTTTTCACGCGATGACCGCCGGGCAGAATCGTAGGGTCGGCCGTGAGCATGCCATCCACGTCGGTCCAGATCTGGATCTCTTCGGCGCCAATGCCCGCGCCCACGATGGACGCGGTGAAATCCGAGCCGCCGCGGCCGAGCGTGGTGGTGACACCATCCTGCGTCGCGCCGATGAAGCCTCCCATCACCACGATCTTATTCTCGGCCAGCGGCGGGATGACGGCGGCGAGCTGCGCGTAAGTTTCGGGATAGAGCGGCGCGGCCTGCGTGTGACGCTTGTCCGTGACGATCACCTGGCGCGAATCCAGGTGCGCGGTCTCCATGCCGAAATGCCGGAACGCCAGCGCGACGATGTAGCTGGAGAGCCGCTCGCCGTAGCTGGAGATGGCGTCGATGGAGCGGGGCGTGAGCTCGCCCAGCACGGCCAAGCCCTTGACGAGCTCGGTGAGCTCCTGGAAGTGCTCGTCGAGCAGGCGATCGAGCTCCGCGCGATCGGCCAGCGGCACCACCTGGCGCGCCTCGCGGGAGTGGAAATCGCGCAGGTCGTGTATCTGGCGGATATATTCCTCGCGCGTGCCTTCTATCGCGGCGGATGCGATGGCCAGCAGGCGGTTGGTAGTCTTGCCCATGGCCGAGACGACGACGACGGGCCGGCGGCTGGCGCGAGCCTTGACGATGGATGCGACGCGCTCGATGGCAGCCGCCGATTCCACCGACGTGCCGCCGAATTTCATCACGATCATCAGTCCAGCATTCCCTCCGAATGCATCAGCTCCGCGTTCAGCACGGCAGCGCCCGCCGCGCCGCGTACCGTATTGTGGGCCAGGGCCACGAACTTGTAATCGAGCGCCGGGCAGGGGCGCAGGCGGCCTACGAATGCCGCCATGCCGTGCTCACGCTCGGCGTCCCGGCGCGGCTGCGGGCGATCCTTCTCCTCCATGTAGATCACGGGGTGCGGCGGCGCGCTGGGCAGTTGGCGCTGCTGCGGCACGCTGGAGAAAGTCTCGAGGGCGTGGCGGAGGTCGGCTTCGGAAGGCTTCGCGGAAAATTCTACCGAGACCGTAACGGTGTGGCCATCGACAACCGGGACGCGATTGCAGTGCGCGCTGACCTTGGCGTGCAGGGGTTCGATATGGTCGCCGCGGAAATCGCCCAGGATCTTTTGAGTCTCCTGCTGCATTTTCTCTTCTTCGCCGCCGATGAATGGGATGACGTTGGCGTTGATATCCATAGCCGGCACGCCTGGATAGCCTGCGCCTGAAATGGCCTGCAGTGTGGTCGCTATGACGCGCGTGATGCCAAACGGCCTCAGCGGTCCGAGCGCCATGGTCAGCACTATCGTGGAGCAGTTGGGATTGGTGACGATCTGCCCCTTCCAGCCGCGGCGGCGCTGCTGGCCGGGCACCAGCTTCAGATGGTCGGGATTGATTTCGGGAACCAACAGCGGCACGTCCGGCTCCATGCGATGGTTCTTGGAGTTGGAGACCACGATGTGGCCGGCTTGGGCGAAGGCGCGCTCGATGTCGGTGGCGACGGAGGCGTCCATGGCGGAGAACAGGAGCCGCGGCGCATTGCCGGGTTTCGATTCTTCGACCAGCATGGCAGCGACGGGTTCGGGCGTTGCGCCTGCGAGTCGCCAGGCGGTGGCTTCGTGATACCGCTTGCCGGCGGAGCGGTCGCTTGCTCCCAGCCACTTCAGGTCGAACCAGGGGTGATTCTGGAGGAATTTGACGAAATGTTGGCCCACCATGCCGGTGGCGCCTAGGATGCCGACTTCGATTTTGGGTTGCATAGATTAGCCGTAGTTATGACGATTCTTGGCGAGCTTTGCTCGCCTGCGCCGACAGGAGTGTCGGCGCGGCAGGCAGGAGTGCCTGCGCCACGAGTCTCTTGACCATAGTTTGATAGATGCCGACGGCGTCTGCTAGTTGCCGCTTTGGTACGCGTTCTTCCAGTGTGTGCGCCACGTGTATGGAGCCTGGTCCGATCAGAAACGGCGTGCCCCAGGCTTCGCCGAACGCCGGGATATCTGTGGTGTACGCTACTACCGTAGTCTCCATGCCCGGCAGCGAGCCGAGGCGCAACGCGGGGATTTCGATCATTTCGCGAGCCTCCGCTTTTCCGGCCACGGCGGCGGCGATGGCGTCCTTGGTGGCGGTCGAGTCTCCGACCAGGCGAATGAAGATTTCGGCCTTGGCCTCATCGGCGATGACGTTGGGCGCGCGGCCGCCGGCGATGGTTCCGATGTTCAGCGTGCTGGGGCCGAGCAGATCGTCGACCGGCAGCGGGATCTGGCGGATTGCCGCCAGCGCATCGAGCAGCTTGTCGATGGCGGATTCACCCAACTCCGGATACGCGGAGTGCGCCATGCGTCCGCGGGCCGCGATCTCGTAGCGCAGCGCTCCCTTTGAGCCGAGCGCCAGCTTATTCTCGGTGGGCTCGCCGTTGATCAGGTAGCGCGAGCCCTTGGGCCGCGCCGCTGCATGATAAGCGCCCGCGCTGTTGCGCTCCTCGCCGACGACGAACAACAGCCCGAAATCGCGCACGCCCGCTTCCAGCAACGCTTCGGCGGCTTTGAGCATGGCAGCGATAATGCCCTTGGTATCGCAAGCGCCGCGTCCCCAGATGAACTCGCCGTCCTCGCGCAATGCGATGAATGGAGGCACGGTGTCCATGTGGGTGGAGAGCGTGACGGCCGGCCGTTCGCCCCAGAAGGCGAAGACGTTGTGGCGGCGGGGTTCGACTTCGATGCGCTCGGCGTGGCCGCCATAACGGGCGGCTAGCGCGGAGACGTAGTCCAGCAACTGGAAGCCGATACGCTCCTCATTGCCGGTGATGGACTCGGTATCGATCAGCGCCCGCGTTAGCTCGAAAAGCTGCATAGTCAACATGCGGGCGGGAGACGACGGCAGAAGAAAAGACGCGGGGAGATCCGGCGAGTCTTCGCTTCCGATAGCGCTCCACCCGCCTCTGCCCTCGCGGGCGGTTCAAAGAAGGCCAATCGGGTGACAGTGGGCAGGTGTTAGCCGATGCCCCCCAACCGCCGCGGCCTTGAGCCATCCGCGCCGGTTTCGGCGGAACTACACTCGGCCCCTTTTGCCGGGGATCCGAAGCTCGTCGGAAATGCCCGCCCGGCTACTGATGGCCGCCGCGCCTCTATCTGGAAATTTCAGGATAGCGGACGGCGAGGGGGGTCGTCAAACGCGGGGGGCTGCCGGTTTTCGAGAAACAAAAATACGACAAACGAAGCCAATTTCCACATGGTTTCTTTATAACTTTCTATGCCTCTGCGGGCCGGTAAATGGCTAATTTTCAAAGATCTGGCGGGATTTCCCGCTGAAAACGATTTGTGGCATCAAGAGGACCGGGTTAGTGGCGCAGGCGGTCCTTTTACGTTTTTAATTTAGAACGGCGTACCGGGCATCTGCGACCGGAGTTCCTAACCGAGTTCAGCTTAGCACGGTGGCCGAAGGAAGCCGCTGAAGATATCGCTGCGTGGGCTTATTTTTCAGTGGGTTGCGGGAGACGAAGTGGCGTGATCGATAGGGGTTTATCGGATTGGATGAGGAACTTAGTAGCATAGGAAGGGGAAAATTATGGCGCAAAGAGAGAAATTGCCGCCCATCCACCCGGGCGAGCTACTCCGCGACGAGCTCAACGAAATTGGAGTCAGCCTGAATGAACTGGGGCGCGCGCTACGTGTTCCGATGAACCGGATCAGCGCCATCGTCAACGGGAAGAGGGCGATCACGGTGGACACCGCGATGCGTCTGGCCCGGTACTTCGGCACGTCGCCGCAGTATTGGTTGAATCTCCAGAACGCTTACGATCTGGAAGTCGCCGGGCAAGAGGTTATGTCGCGGATTGAGAGGGAGGTGCTGCCGCGGACTGCGGCGTGACGTATACGTGACGTATATAGGTTTCTTCATCTCGACTGATATAGGTTTCATCAGCTTGCGGCCCGAGCACTCCCTCGTTCGGCCATTTTGGCACGCCGCAAGCCGAAGAAACCTATATCATAAACAGGGGGCCAATAACAGCTACCAACAAAATGGCCGACTGAAGAAAAACTTCATCCATGAGCCAGATGACGCGGCCTGCTCCCAGCGTGATGGGCGCCCGTTCTCCGCCTGTTCAAAGTCCTCGCCGTCCTCGATGCGTTCTGCGGCGCCGCCAGCACGCTGGTTGCCGCTAAGATTCTAGGCCGGCAATTCATCGGCATTGAAGTCAGCGCCCATCACGCCAAAAGCGCGCAAGCGCGAGTATAAACGCCGAACGAGGGCAGGGGAACTCCCCTGCTCTCGTTTTTTGTGTTCGCACAGGCAATCCGGCGATCGAACTGCCGCTCGGCGAGTTGTTCAGAACCGCCTCTCCAACACGCTGACATCCTAGGACGCAGCGCGCGGCACAGCGGAACCGCAAGTGCAACCCACACCCGCCCGGCACGCCCCGTCGCCCGCAAAAATGCTGCTAGAAAGCGCCGATTGTGGCAAAATACCACAACCTCCGAATATCTGATATCATACGGTTTCAAGCACAAGGGGGGACCCGCGGATGTACCCTATCGTTCGCCGAGAGCAGTTTGGCCCCACGACATTTCTTTGGGAAGTAGGCGCGCCAGACGTGGCCCGCGCGGCGCGTCCCGGCCATTTCATCATGGCCCGCATAGACGAGCGCGGCGAGCGCATCCCGCTCACGGTCGCCGATTTCGATGCCGCTCGTGGCACGGTCACGGTGGTCATACAGGCAGTCGGCAAGACCACTTTCGAGATGATGGGCCTGCGCCAGGGTGACTACCTCCTGGACTTCATCGGTCCCCTGGGCTTGCCTAGCACGATCGGCCGCCACAACGGCACAGTGGTGCTGGTGGGCGGTGGCCTGGGTGTGGCCCCGGTTTTTCCGCAGCTCCGCGAATACAAGCGGCTGGGCAACCGCACCGTCTCCATCATCGGATTTCGCACGCGCGACTTGGTCTTCTGGGAGCAGCCTTTCCGCCAATTCAGCGACCGGCTGGAAATCACCACAGACGACGGCAGCTACGGCCGCAGAGGTTTCGTCACCGCGGCCCTAGCCGACTTGCTCGCCGGGGAGACGGACGCCTGCGAGGTAGTCGCCATTGGCCCCATCCCCATGATGAAGGCCTGCTGCGAGGTAACCCGCGCGCGCGGCATCCCCACCATCGTGAGCCTGAATTCGATCATGGTAGATGGCACGGGCATGTGCGGCTCCTGCCGCGTCACCGTGGGCGGCGCCATGAAGTTCGCCTGCGTGGATGGCGCCGATTTCGATGGCCACCTGGTGAATTTCGAAGAACTGGCGCTACGCCAGAAGCGCTTCGAGCGCGAGGAGAAACAGGCGCTGGAGCGCTTCCGCGCCGAAAGCGCGCGCATGGCCGCCATGACCCAGCGCGGTAGCAACGGCTCGCGGCCGTTGGTCTCAGCGCCGTGCCCGCTTCCCGAGTTGCCCGCGCCAGAGCCTCCACCGCCCGGCTCGCGCCTGCCCAAAAACATCCGCACCATCTCGCCCACGCGCGCGCACATGGCCGAGCAGCCACCCGAAGTACGCGCCCACAATTTTCAGGAAGTATCGCTCGGCCTCGATCTCGAAGGCGCGCTGGCGGAAGCCGACCGCTGCCTGCGCTGCAAGAAGCCGCGCTGCATACCGGGCTGTCCGGTGGCGATCGATATCCCTGGATTCATCGCCGCCCTGGCGCGCCGCGATATTCGCGGATCCTATCGTATTCTCAAGGATGCCAACACGCTGCCCGCGGTTTGCGGCCGCGTCTGCCCGCAGGAATCGCAGTGCGAAGTATCCTGCGTGGTCGGCAACAAATTTCCGCCGGTCGCTATCGGACGCCTGGAGCGCTTTGTCGCCGATAGCGCCATGGGGCGCGGTTGGGATGAGCCGGTCGAGGCCGCCGGACGCGCGGGCAAGCGCGCCGCCATTATAGGCTCCGGTCCTTCAGGTTTGGCGTGTGCCGGGGACCTCGCCAAGAACGGCGTGGCGGTCACCGTATTTGAGGCGCTGCACGTCGCGGGCGGCGTGCTGAAATACGGCATCCCGGAGTTCCGCCTGCCGGATGTCATCATCGATACCGAGATCGATAACCTGCGCAAGCTCGGCGTCGAGATCCGGCTCGACACCATCATCGGCAAGCTGTTCACTATCCCACAACTCCTGACGGATATGGGCTACGACTCTGTCTTCATCGGCACCGGCGCGGGATCGCCGAAGTTCATGGGCATCCCCGGGGAGGCGTTCAACGGAGTCTTCTCCGCCAACGAATTCCTCACGCGCGTGAACCTGATGCGCGGCTACCGCCAGCCGATTTACGATACGCCCGTGGGCATGGGCCGCCGCGTGGCCGTGGTGGGCGCGGGCAACACCGCCATGGATTCCGCGCGCGTATCGCTGCGCATGGGCGCCGAGTCGGTCTCCATCGTCTACCGCCGCTCGCGCCGCGAATCTCCGGCGCGCGCCGAGGAACTGGAGCACGCCATCCAGGAAGGCATCCAGTTTCGCTGGCTGACGAACCCGGTTGCGATTCTGGGCAACTCCGCGGGCTGGGTCACAGGGCTACGCTGCCAGGAAATGGAATTGGGCGAGCCGGATGTTTCGGGCCGCCGCCGGCCGGTCCCCAAGGCGGACAGCGAGTTCGAGCTCGATGTGGACACAGTGATCTACGCGTTGGGCACCACGGCGAACCCCATCATCGCCCAGACCACGCCCGGCCTCAAAACCAACAAGTGGGGCTACATCGAAACGGACGAGCGCACCGGCATGACTTCCATTCCAGGCGTGTTTGCAGGCGGCGATATCGTGACCGGCGCCGCCACCGTTATATTGGCCATGGGCGCCGGACGCCGCGCCGCCCACGGAATGCTGGAGTACATGGGTGTGGCCGTCCCCGAATTGGCCGAAATAGGGAGCCGATAATGCCTTCTGCTTGTCCCAAGTGTCATCGCGTTTTAGACCAGGACGAAATCTGCTGCGCGCAAATCCGCTACACCTGGAAATGCAAGCAGTGCCACAAGCTCTGCACCGGATTCGCGCTACCGTATGGCAAGTGCTTCTTGTGCGGCGGCGACTTGGCCGTGGTGGAGAGTCGCGAACTCGGCGACCCCATGCGGCTCCGCGCCATACGCGATGCCGTGCAGTTCGAGCTGAACGCCTTCTACTTCTACAAGCTGGCGCGAGAGAAGGCCACCAACCCGCAGCACAAGCTGGTGCTCGAGCGCCTCTACGAAGCTGAGCTGGACCACCTGCACGAGCTGAACGAAAAGTATCACGCGCATATGGACGCCCCCGAAATGGAGATCACGCCCGCGGCGGAAAAGCTGCTCTCGGGCTGGCTGTTCCACGACCTCGCGGTCGGGGACGATTCCAGCATTCTGCGCCTCTACCGATCCGCGCTCGAAATGGAGCGGCGCACGCGCGACCACTTCCGCAAGCTGGCCGCCGAACTGCCCGAAGGACTGGAAAAGGAGCTCTGCCAGGAACTGGCGTCGGAAGAAGACGAGCACATCGCCATGCTGGAAACGGAGATGGAGCAGATCGCGTAGGCGGCGGGCGTCTCCCTGCGG
>JBEKUO010000159.1:0-11753 GCA_049514955.1 Bryobacteraceae bacterium
AACGAGAGGCCCTACAGAGATCCAACCGTCGGTGTTTTGATTTTTGCTTTCACAGAAGGTTTTGATCCTGGTCGTGTGCTGCTACCACGAGGCTGCAACTGTAGCCCCCTTGGCTTCCAGACCTCATCGTGAATTGTTTGCAACACCTCCGTTCCAGGGGAACGGCTTCGCGCTGATTTCCGCCTGCCCTTCGGTGAGCGTAACGGTCTCGCCGGCCGGTACGCGCTTCCACTCCTGCTTCTGGCCTGTCGGCCAGCGCACTTCGATGCGATCCACCATGGTCGAGGAGCCTAGTCCGAAATGCAAGGTTTGCTCATTCTGGGACAGATAGCTGCCGCCGCTGAACACCTCGTCGATCCGCGTCCTCCCGCCCGCCTCGAGCGTGACGCGCGCCCCGATCGCCATGCGGTTGGATTTGGTGCCCACCAGGCGCACGCGAATGAATTGCCGGCGGGGGGCCAGATTCTTGAGGAGGCTGGGGGGCTCGTTCATGTTCACAATGACAATCTCCGGCCGCCCGTCGCCGTCGACATCTCCCACCGCCAGACCGCGCGCGGGCCGGGCCTGTTGAAAGGCCGGGCCGGCCTCGGCGGTAATGTCCTGAAATCGTCCGTTGCCCAGGTTCCGATACAGCAATGTCTTTTGCAGGTAGCGGTCGCCCACCTGCGACTTGTCCACCTCGGGATACACGTGCCCGTTGGCCAGAACGATATCCTTCCAGCCGTCTTCGTCGATATCTGTGAAAGCGATCCCCCAACCCAGCAACTGGTTTTTGCCCAGCCCCACCTGCTGCGAGACATCGTTGAAGAACAGGCCTCCCTCGTTCTCGTAAAGCGAGGGCAGATCTCCCGAGAAATTCGACTTGGCAATATCCAAGAAGCCGTTGCCGTCGTAATCGGCCACCGCCACGCCCATGCCGGCTTGTAGACGGCCGTCGAAGTTGTAAGCCACGCCGGCATCCACGCCGCGCTCCTCGAAGGTGCCATCGCCGCGGTTGTGATAGAGCAGGCTGGGTGTCATGTCGCAGGCGACATAAATGTCGGGCCACCCATCGTTGTCGAAATCGGCGGCCACCACGCCCAACGCATATCGCCCACCGGGCTTGAGAATACCCGCCTGTTCGGAGACATCGGTAAAGGTGCCGTCGCGATTGTTGTGGAACAGGGCGTTCCGGCCTTTCGGCAGACCGCTGGGACCGCACATCACCGGCAGTCCTTTCCAGACGCAGTTGGGATTGGCCCCGGCGCGCGGGGTAGCGCTGAGATCGAGGTCCACGTAGTTGGCGACGAAGAGGTCGACGTAGCCGTCGCGGTCGTAATCGAGAAAAGCGCAGCCGGTGCCCCAGCGGGAGCCTGTCACCGGCAATTTGGCCTGGGCAGTTACATCGGCAAACTTCCCGTTGCCCAGATTGCGATAGAGAATGTTGTGACCGTAGTAAGTGACCAGCATGTCGGGCCGGCCGTCGTTATCGTAGTCGGCCACGCAGACGCCCTGTCCCCAGCCTTCGTGCGTTATGCCGGCCTGGCGCGCCATTTCGGTGAAATGGCCATTTCCGTCGTTGTGGTACAACTGCGAAGTGACCGGCGCCTGGCCGGCGCGGTCGAGGGTGGTGCCATTCACGATGAAGATGTCGTTGCGCCCATCGCCGTCGAAATCGAAGATCGCCACGCCCGTGCCGGTCGTTTCAAGAATGTAGTTTTTCTTCTCGACTCCGCCGAAAGTATTCGGAATATCGAGACCGGAAGACTTGGCGACGTCCACAAAATGGACTTCCGCCAATGGGCCGCCCACTAAGAGAAGGGCGGCTGCCAGCGCAGCCAGACAGAGGGGGATTCGAAGCACTTGACCCATTTTACGCTTGGGGACCGGGGAAGGGCCGATTAACGATCGTCCGCAGGTTGACAATCCGCCCCGCGGAGGTGATGCAATAAGAGCAGTAATCCATGTGGATTTTTCTTCTGCTGTTCTGGGCCGATCCCGCTGCCTTTGAGAATACCCTGCGGGCTGGTCTGGAAGCGCTGCACGGCAATAATCTTCCAGTTGCCCGCGCGCGCCTGGAAGACGCCTCGCGCATCCAGCCCAACAGCCCGCAGGTCTGGATGGGACTGGCCCAGACTTACTGGAAATTGGGGTTGCCCGATCTCGCCCGATCGGCCGCCGCCAAAGCTGAGTCCGTCGCGCCGGAAAGCCCGTTGGTGCTGCACGGCCTCGCATACTTCTACACGGAGACGGGCGATCCGGCGAAGGCTGCTCCTTTGGAATCCCGTTACGCGGAAAAAACTCCCGCCGACCACGAGGCATTCCCGCGAGCCATCGGCCTCTATTTGCAAGCCCGGCTGCCGAAGCCGGCAATCGCGCTCGCCGGCAAGGCGCTCGCCCTGGAAGATCGCGCGGACGTACACGATCTGCTGAGTGAAGCCTATGAAATGGATGGCCAGGCCGAGAATGCCGTTCTGGAGATGCGGAAGGCCATCAAGCTGAATGCTTACGAAGAGTCCTACTATTTCGGGCTGGGCCGGCTTTACCTGCGACATCAGAACGCCGAAGCCGCCGTGCAGATCCTCCAGAAAGGGCGAAAAGTCTTCGCCCGGAGTCCGCAGTTGGAGCTGGCCTTGGGGGTCGCCTATTATGGATTGCGCCGTTTTACGGACGCCGCCGATTGCTTCCTGCGCACCATCCAAATGGCGCCGGAGGTGGAACAACCGTATTTGTTTCTGGGCCGCATGCTCGATCAGGCCGAGGACAGACTGCCGCAGGTGACCGAGGCGTACGCCGCGTTGGTCAAGTCCCAACCGGACGACTATCTCGCCAATTTCCTGTACGGCAAGGTCCTGTCAATCGAATCGGGCGACCACCGTCAAATAGAGGCTCTGCTGCACAAGTCGATCGCACTGAAGGGCGATTTCTGGGAATCGCACTACGAGCTCGGCATCCTGCTCGAACGCGGGCGCGATTTCGCGGGCGCCGCCGGCGAGTTCCAGCGCGCCATCGAGCTCAACCCCAGCAGTCCCACTCCGCACTACCACCTGGCAAGGGTCTACGAGCGCTTGGGCAAAAAGACCGAAGCTGCCGAGGAGCACGCCGCGCACGAGCGCCTCAGCGCCGAGGAAACTAACGCGATCCGCAGCCAGGAGCGCGCGCTCACGCCTCTGGAACTGCCCGCCAAGTAGCGCGCGCCGCGGGAGTAGAATTGGACAATGATTGCGATTGGTTTGTTATTTCTCCTGGCCGGCTCCCGCAGCGAACTCCTGATCCGGCAGGTGGCGTTGTCCGGGCGCGTGCTGCAGATCGGCACCGCGGCTGGGGAGCGGCTTTCGCCGCCGCGCGAGATCGCACCGGGCGCGCCGCCGCTGGTCAGCTTCCGCTTCTTCGAAGGCCGGGAGCGCCATCGCTTCAGCGGCCTGGACCTGGTGATCGACGATGCGGGCCATTAGCGCCGTCCTGCTACTGGCGGCGCTGGCTGCACGCGCGCAGCAGGATTCGCTCGAAAAAGGCATCGCCGAATTCCATCGCGGCGAGTATGCCGCCGCGCAGGCTTCGCTCGAAAAAGCGGCGGATAGCCCGCAGCGGCGGGCCTTCCTGGCGCTGGCGCGCGCGGCCGGCGGCCATTGTGACGCCGCGCGGACCGATCTGGCCCAGCAGTTCGCGGATACGCCGGACAGCGAACTGCGCCGCCTGACCGGCCTGGCCTTGTCGCAGTGCGAGCTGGCGCAAGGACATTACGACGAAGCTTTTCCGGTTGTGGCGCGCCTGAAAACCCTTTATCCGGGAGACGCCGACGTGCTCTACCAGACTGCCCGCCTTCACATGAAAGCCTGGAACGAGGCGCTGTTCGAGATGTTTCAGAAGGTTCCATCTTCGTACCGGGTCAACCAGATTTCCGCGGAGATTTTCGAAATTCAGGGCCGCTACGGGGAGGCGGCCGCGGAATATCGCAAGGCCATCGAAAAGAACGCGGCGGCGCTCGACCTGCACTTCCGCCTGGGGCGTGCGCTGCTCCTCCAGTCGCATTCGCCGGAGAACCTGGCGCTAGCCCGGCGGGAATTCGAAGCGGAGCTGAGCTTGAATCCCGGCGACGCGGTGGCGGAATACCAGATCGGCCAGATTCTGCTCGCCGGCCAGGATCCGGCCGCGGCCGTCAAGCGCTTCGAGCGCGCCGCCGGTCTCGACCCCGGCTTCCCGGAAGCGCTCCAGGCCGTAGCCAAGGCGCGGATGGATGCGAAACAGTATGACGACGCCATCGCGTTGCTCGAAAAGGTCGTGCGCCTGCAGCCCAAGAATGAGTCCGCGCACTACAGCCTGATGATGGCCTACCGCAACGCCGGGCGCACGGCGGAGGCCGCCGGCCAGCAGGCCGCGCTCGACAAATTGCGGCAGGCGCCCGAGGGCGAGTTCACCGATTTTCTGAAGCGCCTGGGGGACAAGGCGCCCCAGCGGTGATCCGCTTCTGGACGGCTTCTCTTCGGGGCCCCGCCCTGCTTTGCGCTGTGCTGATGGGTGCGGCGCCGGCGGCCGATTTTCACCCCGATTTTCACAATGTCGCGCGCCAGGCCGGGCTCATCCATTCCTTTCCCAACGGTGGCGACCGGTCGAAGCAATACATCGTCGAGACAACCGGCAGCGGCGCGGCGCTTCTGGACTACGATAACGACGGCCTGCTCGACGTGTTTCTGGTTTCCGGACCGGGCGGCACGAACCGCCTGTACCACAACCTCGGAAACGGCAAGTTCGCGGACGTCACCAAAGAGATGGGCCTCGAGCACAACGGCTGGGGACAGGGCGTCTGCGCCGGAGACTTCGACAACGACGGATACACCGATCTGTTCGTCACCTATTGGGGCCAGAACGTCCTTTACCGCAATCGCAGCGGCCATGGTTTTGAGGATGTCACCGCAAAGGCGGGCCTGAAGCAGGACCGCGTGCGATACAACACCGGCTGCGCGTTCCTGGATTACGACAACGACGGCCACCTGGATTTGTTCATCGCCAACTACCTTCAGTTCGATCCCGGCGCCGCACCCAAGCCGGGAGAAAATGCGTATTGCTGGTATCGCGATCTGCCGGTGGCGTGCGGCCCGCGCGGTCTTCCTTTCGATCGCAACATCCTCTACCACAACAACGGCGATGGCACTTTTACGGACGTTTCGGTGGCTTCTGGCATCGCGAAACCCGCGCACCATTATGCTTTGGGAGTGCTGACGGGCGATTTCAACAATGACGGCCTGACCGACATCTACGTGGCCTGCGATCAGACGCCGTCGATTCTCTACATCAACCGGGGCGATGGCACCTTCGCGGATGAAGCGCTGATGCGGGGAACCGCTTTCGACGACAACGGCAACGCTCTCTCGGGCATGGGCGCCGCGGCGGCGGACTACGATGGCGACGGCTGGCCCGATATTTTTCGGTCCAACTTCTCCGACGAACGCGAAACGCTTTACCACAATCGCGGCAACGGGGATTTCGACGACGCCACGCTGGCCGCCGGCATGGCACTGAATACACGCTTCGTGGGCTGGGGCTGCGGCTTCTTCGATTTCGATAATGACGGCTGGCAGGACCTGCTGCTGGTGAACGGCCACGTCTTTCCCGAAGTCGACCGGCTGGGCATCGACGTACATTTTAGGGACCGCGCGATCTTGTACCGCAACACCGGCAAAGGCAAATTCGTGGACATCTCGGAGTCGGCCGGTCCTGGTATTTTGGAAAAGCATGCCGCGCGCGGCGCAGCGTTTGGGGATTACGACAATGACGGGAACGTGGAAGTGCTCGTCAACAATCAGAACGAACCGCCGTCGCTGCTGAAGCAAAGCGGCAAACCGGCGGGCAACTGGATCTCGTTGAAGCTGGTGGGCGTGAAATCCAACCGCAGCGCGATCGGAGCCCGCGTGCAGTTAACCGCCGGCGGGCTGACGCAGATCGGCGAGGTCCGCAGCGGCGGCAGCTACCTTTCGCAAAGCGATCTGCGGCTGCACTTCGGACTTGGAACCGCGCGGCGCAACGATAGTGTGGAGATCCTCTGGACGTCCGGAGTGCGCCAAGTAGAAAAGGACCTTGCCGTCAATCTCGTCATTACCATTCGCGAAAAGCAGTGATCCGGCGCCGTCACCGTGAGTCCAACTCCCGCAATGCCCGCGTCGCTACCGGATCACCGGGCTTGCGCGCCAAGAGCCGCTCGATCACGTCCCGCGCCTTCTCCCGCTCTCCCAGCGATACGTACAAACGTCCAAGGTTCAGGTACAGCGTCGAGTCGCCGGGCGCGGTTTCGATTCCGTAACGGAATGCGGCAATCGCGTCGTTGGTCTGGCCCATTTTCAGGTACAGCACGCCCAGGTTGTTGATCGCTCCAGCGTGTTCCCGGTCGATCGAAATGGCGCGCTGGAACCACTCCTTGGCCTCGCCGGCGCGATCCTGCCCGGCCAGCACCAGACCAAGCTGGTTGGCCGCGTCGGCGCTCTTCGGATCGGATTCCACCGCTTTGCGCAGCAGCTTCTCGGCTTCCACCGGATCGTTCAGCCGGGCACTGGCTTCGCCGGCGCCCAGCAGCGCTCCGAAGTGCGTGGGACGAATCCGCAGCACGCCCCAAAAGTTCTCCAGCGCCGCTTTCCATCGTTCCGCCTCCAAATAGATCTGGCCCAGCGCGAAGAGAGCTTTCCAATTGTCGGGCGATTGCCGTAACACCTCCTCGATATACGGAATGGCCTGGTCCGGATACCCTGCCCAATACAGCGCAGTTGCCAGCTTCAGATGGTTTCGCCGCGGGAGCGAATAGTAGTGTCCCGCGAAGGGCAGCGCCAACTCCGGCGACCGTCCGCCGAGCAGTGTTTCGAGATCGGCCCGCAGTGTCGCGGCCGATGGCATCTCCGCGTAATACTTGTGGGCCCGGCTGCGATCGTCGATCAGCAAGAGCAGCGGCAATTCCAGGTCGGCGCGCAGTTCGAACAGATACCGGCGAAAGATGGAGTAATGTGCCGCCAGCTCCGGCGCGGCGCGCGTCACATCCACTACCTCAAATGGCAGGCCGGGCGGCGCCGTTGCGCTCCCTGCGGTCAAAAGGAGAAAGCCCGGACCCTTGCGGGTGTCGGGCAGCGGTACCGGATCGAGCAGCCACGTGGATCCGAACTCGGGCCGGTTGACGGCCTGGACCGGCGCCGCCGCTATGCGCGTCCGGGGCCGGAACGGGACTGCCTGGACCTGGTCCGCTCCCTCCGTAATCTCGTAGCACATTCCCGCGCGAAGGTTCGCGAACTCCTGCGTCCGGCCCGATGGCCAGGTAATCCCGACTCGGGCCTCGTCCGCTTCGCCCAGTCCGCAGTGAATGCGTTTCGAGTGCTGGGACAGGAACCCGCTTCCGGAGCTGAGATACTGCACGCGCCCGTTGACCTCGATGCGCGCGCCAATGGCGTCGCGATTCGATGCGACGCCCCGCAACCGCAGCGCGATCGAGCGCCCGCTTGCACCGCAATTATTTTGCAGGATGCGAACCTGCGGCCCCAGGCGGCTCTTCAGCACGATATCGAGGTTGCCGTCGCCGTCGATGTCGGTCACCGCGAACGCGCGCGAGTCGTCGGCGAAATCGATTCCGCTGACGCCCGAAAAATCGAAGAACCTCGCCGGCCCGCCGGCGACCGGATGGATCCGTTTGTAGAACACGTTGTGCTCGCGCCCGCACCAACTGTAATCCTCGCGGATGAGCTGATTGATGGCGTTCCAACTATTCTCGTAGTCCGCAGCGGGGCGAACGGTGACCGGGGATTTCGCCACCACTTGCCGCCAGAAGAAGCTGTCCAGGTCTTTCCCCGAAGCGTTGGTCATCATGCCTGTGGCGATGAAGATCTCAGGCGCTCCGTCGTTATCGAAATCCGCCCCATCGGCGCTCCAGGCCCACCGGCCCATGGCAACCCCTTCCTGCGCGGCGGTCGCGATGAACCGGCCATCGCCCGTGTTGCGGAAGAGCGAGTTGCCCTTCGTGTGGCTATGCCAGGCCGTCTGCAGATCGCGCCCCGGAACAAATGCGGGATACTGGACCACGCGCTGGCCCGCCGCCGTCCACATATTCGAGACGTACAGATCGGGCCGGCCGTCGCCGTCGTAATCAAACCACGCGGCGCTCATGCCGGGCGCCACATTTTCCACTCCCGCAGCAGCGGCTTCGTCCCGAAATGCGCCCTTTCGATTCCGATAGAGATTGCTCCGGCCGAAATCGTTAGCTACATACAGGTCCGGCCAGCCGTCACCGTCGTAATCGCACCAGGCAGGCGCAAAGCTGAACCGGTCGTTATTCTGATTCATGCCAGTCTCCGCGGTGACGTCTTCGAAGAATCCGCCCGAATCCGAGAGCCGGTTGCGAAACAAATAATTGGGCGGCCCGTTTCGCGCGTCGTAATAGGGAACCGGATATCGCGACTGGTCTTCGCTCTGGAAATAGACATAGGTGCAAAGGTACAAATCCAGCTTGCCGTCCCTGTCGTAATCCGCGGCGGCCATGCCCGTAAACGCGCCCTGCGGAGCGGTGTGAAAGCGGAAGGTGTCCGGTAGGTGAGTGAAGACGCCGTCTCCGTTATTCGCGAAGTAGATAGGGCCGGTATCGCGCAACACAACCAAATCCTGATGGCCGGAATTGCGGAAGTCGGCAAACAGCGCGCAGGCAGTGTTGTCCAGCACGCCGACGCCTGCTTTCCCGGTGATGTCCGCGAAGGTTCCGTCGCCGCGGTTCTTGTACAGACAATTCGGCAATCCGCCGGTTTGGCAAACGTAGATTTCATCCCAGCCGTCATTGTCGATATCGCCCACCGCCACGCCGTTGGTTCCATCCACCGTGATCCCCGTAGCGGCATCCAGGCGCGCCCGCCACCAGCCGTTCCCCTTAAGCAACTGCTGGTGAAACGAATCCACCCCCGCGAACGAGTAGCCGGTGATGTCATCAAAGAGCGGCCCGGCGGCGGTGACCAGGATCTCGTTTAGCGGGTGCCACGATTCCAGCTTCCCGTCCTTCCAAACCTGCTTCCAGGAGCCTACACGATAAGCCCCGTCGCTCGCAATCTCATAACGGACCACGTCGCCGGGCAGCGCGAAAAATCGCGCCCGGCGCACGCGGCCGAGCAATCGGATCCATTCCGCCATCCCCGGCTCGAATGCCTGTCCGTCTCCGAATTCGGCTTCCGAGACACCTTCCGCGATTCGAATGTACCGCCTCGGCAGCGGCGGCGTCCCCCGGCACCCCGCAGCCAGCGGCAGCGTCTCGCCGTGCAGCATGGCGGCGAGCCGGTCCTCGATTTCCAGCGCCTGTTTCTCGAATGGAAATTCGTCGGAGCCGGCTTCAACGTGGGCCAGGATTGCGTCGAAGGGATTGGGCCTGCGGAAGTGCGCCGCATAGTGCGTTGAGCCGGAGCCCCTGGAGGGCAGGAACTCCAACGAGGCGAGCGCCACCAGAAACTCGCGGCGCTGAATTGGAAAGACCGCCACAGACCTATTGTAAGGTTTTGGGCCGATTGACAATCGGCCCGCAGGTTGACAACCTACCCCACAACTCTAGAACAGGAACTTGAGGCTGAATTGAATGTGCCGTTCGGTCCCCGCCAAGGTACTGGTCACCTTGCCGAAGTTCGAGTCACCATAGCCACTGTCTGGGAAATTGAACTGCGGCGTGTTGGTGAGGTTGAAAACCTCCGTCCGGAACTGCAGCCGGTAACGCTCGGTGAACGGGAAGTCTTTGAAGATCGAGAGGTCGAGATTCCGGAGCGGCGGTCCGTAGTTCGTATTGTCGCCGAGAGTGCCCTGCGAAAGCGGCGAGGGTGCAGTGAAGTTCGCAGTGTTGAACCATTGTGACGGAGTGCGGCCTCCGGAGGGCGCTGCGTTGGGATTGGCGCCCGAAACCAGATCGGGGAAGCAGCCGGCCCACACGCCCTGACAGCCGCTGGCGCTAACGGTGTACGGCTGACCGGTGTGCAGCGTCAGAATGCCGTTTACCTGCCAATTACCGAACGCCATGTCCACGGCCTTGTTGACGTCGGAGCCGAACTGCTTGCCGCGGCCGAAGGGAAGGTCGTAGGTGAAACCGGTGGTGAAGTTGTGGCGGATGTCCCACGCCGCGCTGGAGTAGTCCAGGTTGTAGTTGAGGTTGCTCTTGGTCTGGAAATTAGGCGACCCGCTCAGCGTAGTGCCGGTGTTGGCGAGGGCATGGCCGTAAGTGTAGGAGCTGATGAACTGCAGGCCCTTCGACAAGTGTTTCTCCAGCTTCGCAGTCAGAGCTTCGTAGTTGCCTACGCCGAAGGTGGCCGTTCCCGAAATACTGCCGATATCGGGATACGTCCGGAGGGAATTGCAGTTGATGCTCGGATCGAGCGTCCCGAGGTTCGGACAGGGGTTGTCGTCGGGCTGGAAGAGCTGGTGCGACGAGTGGTTCCCCTGGTAGCCGACTTCGAGGGCCATCTGGTGCCCCAAATCCTGCTGAACGGCCACGTTCCATTTCTGCACCATAGGATTCAGGAAATCGTTCGACACTTCGCGGAACTGGAGAGAACTAACCGGAAATGTGGTGAACACCGTGAGCGGATAGCCCACGGAGATTCCGCCGGTGGCCGCGCCGTTGGCAAAATATGGATCGGGCGAGAACTGGCTGACGCCCGAGGGCCGGTTCAGTTGCGGAGACTCGTTGAAGGGCGCAGACTCGCCGCGGTTGGGATTGCCGCCCTGCTGTTCCTCACCGCCATAGAAGATGCCGTACGCGGCGCGGATCACAGTCCTCTGTCGAATGTTATACGCGAAGCCAAGCCGCGGGCCAAAATCGTGCTTGTCCCACGGGATGAGGTACTGGGAAACACACCCGCGGCATACCTTTACGTTCGGGAAATCGGCCGGATAGGTGACGCCATTCAGGGTATACGGTGTGTTGAAGTTCGGAGGCAGCGGCGCGTTCTGATTCGGCCCGCTGGGAATCTCCAGCGTCAACGTATCGATATTGAAATTGGACTGGCGCGCGAACTGTTCGCCAATCGGCGACCACAACTCGTAGCGCAAGCCATAATTGATGGTCAGCTTCGGTGTGACCTTCCAGTCGTCCTGGGCATAGAAATCGTAGGACTGCCGGGTGGATGAGATGAAGTTGGTGGTGGAGATTTGGCCGTTATCGATGGCGCCCAGCAGGAAGGAGGCGAAGGCGTCCCCCGTGTCGGCGGAGAACGTACCGTTCTTGCCGCCGGTGTCGGTCGCAGTCGACGGAAAAGCCGTTTCGGTCCTGGCGAAGTTCATTTCGCCATGCGGAAAGGGCACCTGAAAGAAGGGGAATCCGATGGGCTTGACTTCCGCGCCAAACTTGAACGCATGGCTGCCCCTGGTAATGGCTACGTTCTGGATGAAGTCCCAGACGTTGCTGAATTCCTTGGTCGGCAGCCAGTCGTTAGCACCAATATTGCTGTAGGTCGTACCTGCAAACGAGATTTGCGGAAGGCCGCCGTTCAGAGTTGTTGTGGGATCGAGGCCCGCGATGCCGATTGCCTTGAATTCGTCCGTCTGGGCGTTGGCCTGAGTGCGCGCGGTCACCAGGCGGCTGTAGGCAATTCGCGTTTCCGAAATGATGGTCGGAGACCAGATACGGGTGAAGCCGATCTGTGCATTACGGCCGAGGTCCTGCTCGCTGCTGCCATAGAAATTGCCGCCGTCGAGCGCGCCCTGAAAAGGCGGCACGGCGTACTTCGAGGTATCGGACCAACTGATCCTGCCGAAGAGACTGTCCTTCTCGTCGATCGGGTAAT
>JBEKUO010000160.1:0-15015 GCA_049514955.1 Bryobacteraceae bacterium
TATCCGGCCTCCGGCACAGACACCGCGATGGGCAACGCTCTGCCCTCCTGCTTGCCGGTCTCGATATATTGCAGGATCGTGCGCCGCGCGCTGTCGCTGATCACCGGCCCCATGTAGTTGCCGGGTTGATCGGCGGCGCCCACCTTGATTTTGGAAACCCGCGCCTGCAGCTTCTCTAGAAACGCGTCGTACAGCTTGGCATGCACAATGGCGCGGGAGCAGGCCGAGCACTTCTGCCCCTGGTATCCGAAAGCCGAGACCGCCACGCCCTCCACCGCCTGGTCCAGATCGCAATCCGCATCCACCACGATGGCGTCCTTGCCTCCCATCTCCGCGATCACGCGCTTGATCCAGATCTGGCCCGGCTGCGGCTTGGCGGCCAGCTCGTTGATGCGCAGACCCACATCGCGCGAGCCGGTGAACGCTACGAAGCGGGTCTTGGGATGCTCGACGATCACGTCGCCGACGGCCGCGCCGCTGCCCGTGAGCAGGCAGAACGAGCGATCCGGAAAACCGGCTTCCAGCAGCACCTCGGCGAATTGGGCCGCTATGGTGGGCGTCTCGCTGGAGGGCTTGACGATGGCCGTGTTGCCCGCCACCAGCGAGGCCACCGTCATCCCCACCAGGATCGCCAGAGGGAAGTTCCATGGTGGGATGACTACACCCACGCCCAGAGGCAGGTAGTGGATCTCGTCGCGCTCGCCCGGAAGCTGCACTTCTGCCGGCTGCGGGCCGCCGAGCCGCTGCATCTCGCGCGCATAGTATTCACAGAAATCGATGGCCTCGGAAACGTCGGCATCCGCTTCCGGCCAAGTCTTGCCCGCTTCGAAGACCAGCCAAGCGTCGAATTCCATCTTGCGGCGGCGGAGGATCGCGCCGGTGCGCAACAGCCGCTGGATACGCTCCTCGGCCGGCGTGGCGGACCAGGCGGGGAAGTAAGCGTAGGCCGACTCCACCGCGCGCCGGGCCAGATCGGCGGTTGCGCGATGATGCACGCCCACCACCTCCCGCGGATTCGAGGGGTTCAGCGACCGCAGCAGATCGCCCGTCTTCACACGCTGGCCGCCGATCAGCAATTCGTACTCGCGGCCGAATTGCGCCCGCACCTGCGCGAGCGCCTCCTCCATGGCCCGCCGGTTCGCGGGTGCGGAGAAATCGGTCAACGGTTCGTTTCGGAATGCCGGCAACTTTTCCATAGCTCCATAGTACCCAAGTGGACGCTGCTGGAGCTTGTAGGCGAGCAAAGCTCGCCAACATCGACAAAGGCGTCGATGTTAGGACGCGGAGACACGGCGACACGGCGACGCGGCGATCAGTATTCGGACGGATCCGTTGACAGGCGAAAGCGCCTGTCCCACCGTGCCTCGCCTGCGCCGGCAGGAGGGCCTGCGCCACGGCGCTACGAGCCGGCGAACGATCCCGCCGTGCTCAATTCGTTGTTGGCGCCCACCCAGATCGCATTGACGGTGCTGGCCGGCGCCAGTACCAGGGCTGCGGTTGTCAGGGCAATGAAGGTGAGCAGCAGGACGTATTCCGTGAGGTCCTGGCCCTTTTCGTCCCGCCACAGTTGCTTCAACAGATGCATGGTTTCTCGCGTAGCCCCTTCGCCTGGCTTGTCGAACGCGGGTGTGGGCTGATCCAACGATACTGGGCCGGCCCCCCGAATGGTACACCGAATTCGGTTAACCAAACCAGGTTTCGGAAGTTAACTCCAGGCCGATGGACAGGATTGTCCCGCCCCGAGTTGGGTCCACCGCCCTTATCGGTGTTCTGCACGCGGTTGACTGGATGCGCGATTGGACCTACAATTCCGGCATGTGCATACGCATGGCAGCCTTGATCCTCTGCGCCAGCGCGATATTGCTCGCGCAAAAAGACACCGGCGCAATCGTAGGAACCGTTTTGGACGCGAGCGGCGCCTCCGTTCCGGGCGCGCAAGTCACGGCGGTCGACACGGCCACCAACTTCATACATAACGCCACCACCGACGCTACCGGACAATACGTGATGAGCCCGGTGCGCGTAGGCACTTACCGGATCTCGGTCAGCGCCAAAGGCTTTAAAACCGAGGTAGCCGAAAACATCACCCTGGAGATCCAGCAGCGCGCGCGTGTGAATTTCACGCTGCAGCCAGGCGAGGTCAGGGAGACCGTCGAAGTCACCGGCCAGGCGCCGGTGCTCGAAACCGACAACTCCGAGCGCGGCCAGGTAATCAACAGCCGTTACATGCAGGAGCTTCCGCTGAACGGCCGCAATCCGGTGCAGCTTGCGCAACTCACGGCGGGCGTGGTGTTCAGCGAGCCGGGCGCGCGCGACGAGCAGGGCTACGGCTTCTCGGCGAACGGCGCCCGATCGCTCCAGAACAACTTCCTGCTCGACGGCATCGACAATAATTCCAATCTGCCGGATCTGCTGAACGAGGCTAATTATGTAGTGATGCCGTCGGTGGACGCTCTCGAGGAGTTCAAAGTGGAGACCGACACCTACTCGGCGGAACTGGGCCGCGCGAACGGAGCGGTCGTGAACGCCACGCTGAAATCGGGCACCAACGAATATCATGGCGTGCTGTACGAGTTCCTGCGCAACGACAAAGTGGATGCGCGCAACTTCTACGATCCTTCGCTGCCGCCATACAAGCAGAACCAGTTCGGCGCAACGCTGGGCGGACGCATCGTCCGCGATAAGCTCTTCTTCTTCGGCGACTATGAGGGTCTGCGTGTGCGCCAGGGTCAAACGCTGACGTCGCTGGTGCCGACCCCCGCGCAGGCCAGCGGCGATTTTACCTCCCAGCTCGATTTGACTTCCCCCACCGGGGTGCCGGACTGCAATGGCATGCCAACCTTCGCGGGGGAGTTGTTCGATACGCGGCTCACGCAGGCCAGCGCATCGTCGCCCACCGGCTACTGCGGCGTGCCGTTCAGCTATAGCGCGAACGGGATGCCCTCTAACGTGATTCCGGCTTCCCGCCAGGATCCGCTGGGCCAAAAGCTGATGGCCCTGTTTCCGGCGCCCAATGCGAACGGCAGCGGCTACAACTACGTTTCGAACCCCGTGCTGGTAGAGGATCGCAACCAGGGCGATGTGCGCGTCGACCAGGTTTTCTCGCCCCGGGACAACGCCTTTTACCGGTTCAGCCTCTCCAAGGCGCCCACCACGATCCCCTCCCCGCTTCCCGGATTGGCCGATGGCGGAGGATTCTTCGCGGGCATTCAGGATTTCGACGGGTACAACGCGGCCATTAGCGAGACGCACGTCTTCAGCCCGACGCGCGTGAACGAGTTGCGCATCGGGTACAACCGTTTGCGGGCCAGCCGTTTTCAGCAAAACTACAACACGGATGTGGCCGCCCAGATCGGATTTCCGGGTGTGCCGTATTCGCAGGGAACCGATAACGGAGGGCTGCCGCAGTTCACCTTCAGCGACGCCTCGAACCTGGGGAGCCCGACTTATCTTCCCTCGCTCGAGATCCAGAATACTTACTCGTTCTCCGATACCGTCACCCTGATTCGCGGCGCGATGACCTGGAAAATCGGCGGAGATTTCCGGCCGGAGGAGTTCACGATTTTTCAACCCGCGGCTCCCCGCGGTTATTTGGACTTCGGGCCCGTGTACACGGACAATCCGGCCCAGCCCGGAACCGGGGGTAGCGGCCTGGCGGACCTGCTAGCGGGACAGCCGGACGGGGGCGGCATCAACAACCTGCATAACGTGGATTACACGCGCAAGAACTATGCGGCGTTCGTGCAGAACGACTGGCGCGTGAGCCACAAGCTCACCGTGAATCTCGGCCTGCGCTACGAGTTTTTCGGGGTCGTCAAGGAGCGGTTCGAGTCGCAGGCCAACTTCAACCCGCTCACGGGCCAGTTGGATATTCCATCCGGCAGCAACGTGACCCTGACCCCCACCTTCGCGCAGTTGCTGGTGGTCAATCACAGCGCGCCCGCCGGCCTGGTGCATTCCGACTTCAACAACGTCGCCCCCCGCGTGGGCTTCGCCTATCAAGCCGCTTCGAAGCTGGTGCTCCGCAGCGCCTTCGGCGTTTTCTACAATGCCTCGGAGAACGGCCCTTACTCGAATCCCAGCCCGGGTTTCAATCCGCCGTACTTTGTCAGCCAGACCTTTGCCGCGCCTTGCGGACTGCCTTCCGCCGGCGCCGCGCTCGATTGCTCCGTTCCGGGCTTGGGCTTTTTGTCCCAGGGATTCCCGGCGAGTTCGCTAGTGGATCCCAACACGCCGACGCTGTTTTCGATGGATCCCTACATGCGCACGCCTTACGTGTTGCAATGGCATTTGACGGCGCAATACCAGGTCGGCCGCAACTCCCTGCTAGAGGTCGCCTATGTGGGATCCAAGGGAACCAAGCTGTATACCTTCGGGAACGTCAACCAGGCTGCTCCGACGGCCGACCCGAGCGCGCCTTACGCGCCGCGGCGCCCGTTCCCCTCGATCGACACCAGCATCGCTTATCTGAATACGGCGGGCAACTCGGAGTACGATGCGCTGCAGACCAAGTTTCAGCATCGCTTCTCGGGCGGGCTCAGCCTGCTCGCCAATTTCACTTGGGGCCACGCCCTGGGCAATGCGTCCAACGCCAATCTGGGCGCGCAGAACAACGACGCCTTCCGGTGGTGGGAGCACCCGGAATGGGAGCACGGCAACCTGGACTTCGATATTCGGCGCCGCCTGGTTTTCAACTACATCTGGGAGTTGCCGTATGGCCACGGAAGGCACTTCGGCGGGGATGCCTCCAGGTTCGCTAACGCGGTGCTCGGCGAGTGGGAATTCTCCGGTGTCACCACTATTTCGGACGGCACCTGGTACACCGTGACGGATGCCAACGCCAACTTCGCCAACTCCGACGGCCAGCAACGGCCGGATTCGGTGGCGGGACAGAACCCCAACGGCACGCCTTGCGTCCCCGGCACGTTCTTCAACACTTGCGCGTTCGTCGATCCGGCCTACGGCTCCTTCGGCAACGTCGGCCAGAACACGGTGCGCGGTCCGGGCCTGCAGGAGTGGGACATGTCGTTCCAAAAGAATCTCCCGGCCGGCGAACACCGGCGCTTCGAATTCCGCGCGGAAATGTTCAATATCTTCAACCATCCGAACTTCCTGTTCGCGCAACCGGGGCCGCAGAATTCGAATAATGCGACGGTGTTCGGTACGCCCTCGTTCGGCTATGTCACGGCCGCGCGCGCGCCGCGCCAGGTGCAGTTCGGCTTGAAGTTCTATTATTGATCGGCGTCCTTCAAGCATCGCGGGAAAGCCTAGCCCCGATAGCCTGATAACACATGTACCAGAGCTGTGGGGTCAAGCCGGTCAGAGCAAACGCGAAATTGAGTTGAGCCGCCGGGCCCGGCATGCCGGGGCGAAAGCCCGACGCCAAAGGCGAGCCGATGAGGCAGGTTGGGCGCTGGCACCGCGTGAACCTCGCCTCCACCGGCCGATTTCGCGTGGCCCCGGCAGCGACCGCGCAGGGCGTGCCGATCAGATTTGGACCTGGCAACGCTTGGCTGTGCCTTCGCTTCTCATCCAGAGCAGCACCTTCTTGGCTCTCTGGCACCAATTCCTTACATCGGCTTCAAAGGTCGGGCAGTCCGCCACCACTTCCAGGATGTCGCCCTTGGCCATGGAATGGCACTCGGTCAACATTTTGAGCTGAGGCTGGGGACACTTCAATCCGCGCGCGTCAATCGTCTTAACGGCCATTATGATTCTCCTCGAAATCTGTCTGTGGTCTGGGCGAAACTCTCTAGCCGCCCGAGCATACTCTGCATGCTGACGGCCTGGGCGCTCATCTGCTGGCTGGTGGCCGCCGTCTGCTGCGAGTTTGCCGCCGTCTTCTGGGTAAGATCTTCCAGTTGGCGCATGGTTTCTGAGATCTGCTGGGTACCTCTGGCCAACTCGTCGCTGCTCGAGGTGACCTCTTCCACCAGTTCCTTGATTTTGCCGTCGTTTTGGATGAGCGATCGCATGGTCTGGGCGACCGCATCGAGGCTGGCATCGGCTTCTCTGGCCTTACCGGCAGTGTCTTCAATCAACCCGCTGATGTCTTTGGCCGCCTGCCCGCAACGCAATGCCAGGCTGCGTACCTCGTCAGCCACCACGGCGAAGCCGGCTCCGGCCTCTCCGGCGCGCGCCGCTTCCACCGCGGCGTTAAGGGCCAGAATGTTGGTCTGGAAGGCGATCTCGTCGATCACCTTGGTAATCCGTGAGATCTTCTGGGCCGACGCATCGCTCTCCCCCACGGTGCGGACTAAACTCTCCAATCCCTGCGTGACTTCTTCCGCTAATCGCCCGGAGTCAACCATAAGACTGGTGGCCGAACGCGTGCTCTCGGCGGTTTGTCGCATGATGGACGCCATCAGTTCGCTGGTGCCGGACGCTTCGGTGAGCGAAGACGCCTGCGTCGACACCCCTTGCGCCAACGACTGACTGGCCGAGGACAGTTGCACGGCGGCGGACGCTACCTGGGCCGACCCTTCTCGTACACCCACGGCAATCGCTCCGAGTTCGCGCGAGATCCGGCGGCTCAAGATAAAGGCCGCGCTCAGCGCCGCAATCCACAGCGCGGCCACAATCCACAAAGCGTGAGCGCCCACACCTAAGAAGACCAGTAGGGCCGAGACTGCCAACAACAGAAGGAGCGCCGCAAAGGCGAGTTTGAGTTTAAGTTGCATAGTAACCAGTTGTTCCCACGGCAGCTCGTAGAAGCCCGCCAACAAGACTATCGGCCGAGCCTGCCCGGGCATTTATACCGGGATGCCGAAAATTTTCTTGCCAGCACGGGGTAAAGCAGCCGGCTGAATCGCCGATAGTTTTGTTGGGGGCGATTGTGGCGCGACCCACATTCGTTCTGCCGGGGGAATACTACGTGACTTCGCAGGCGACAGATACGGCGGAAAAACCCAAGCTGGCAGTCTACTGGGCTGCATCTTGCGGAGGGTGCGAGATTGCTATCGTGAATCTGCACCGGAGAATCCTCGATCTCGATCGCCATTTCGACTTCGTATTTTGCCCCTGCCTGCTGGACACCAAGGTTCGGGATGTCGAGAGTATGGCGGACGGCAGCATCGCCGTCACCTTATTCAATGGGGCGATCCGCACGTCCGAGAACGCCGAGATGGCTCGTTTGCTGCGGTCGAAAAGCCAATTGTTGGTGGCTTACGGCGCCTGCGCTATCGCCGGATCGATTCCAGCTCTGAGCAACTTACACAACCGGGACGAACACATCCGTACAAATTACCTGGCCGGCGCCTCGGTCGACAATGCCGCTGCCGTAGTTCCCCGCGGCGCCACGCCCGTGCCGGAGGGAGAACTCGAGCTTCCCGAGTTCTTCGAGACGGTCAGGACGCTGGCCGATGAAGTGGAGGTCGATTACCTGCTGCCGGGCTGCCCGCCCGAACCGCACCAGATCTGGAACGTGGTGGAAGCCCTGACCTCCGGCGCGCCGTTGCCTCCGCGCGGCAGCGTGCTAGGCGCCGGAACGTCCTCGGTGTGCGCGGAGTGTACCCGGCAAAAGGACAACAAGACCATACGGGAATTTCATAGGGTCTACGAGATCGTCCCGGACACCACGCAATGTCTGCTGGAGCAAGGCATCGTTTGCATGGGAGTAGCCACGCGCGACGGCTGCGGCGCGCTCTGTCCGCGGGTGAACATGCCGTGCACCGGTTGTTACGGGCCGCCGGAAGGAGTGCGGGACCAAGGCGCCAAGATGCTGGCGGCGCTGGGGTCGGTCCTCGATCCCGGGCCCTTTAAAGGCATGACGGAGCGGGAAGTAGCGGAAAAGGCGGACGCCATGATGGCCGCGCTGCCGGATCCGTCGGGTACGTTCTACAAATACAGCTTGGCTGGCTCGCTCCTAAGGGGCAAGGTGCAATGAAGCGCATCTCTATCAATCCGATCACGCGGCTGGAAGGTCACGGCAAGATCGAGATTTTCCTGGACGAGGCGGGCAATGTGGCCAATGCCTACCTGCAGGTCCCCGAGTTGCGGGGTTTCGAGCAGTTCTGCGTGGGCCGGCCGGCCGAGGACATGCCCATCGTCACCAGCCGGATCTGCGGCGTCTGTCCGGAAGCCCATCACATGGCTTCAGTGAAGGCGCTCGACCAGGTGTTCGCGGCCGATCCGCCACCAGCGGCCAAGAAGATTCGGGAACTCCTGTACATGGCCTTCTTCGTCACCGACCACACCACCCACTTCTATGCGCTGGGGGGGCCGGACTTCATCGTAGGCCCGGACGCGCCGCCGGCGGAACGCAACATTCTCGGAGTGATTCGCAAGGCCGGACTGGAGATTGGCAAGCAGGTGATCGAGTGCCGCGCGCGCAATCACCACGTCATCCAGATGCTGGGTGGCCGTGGCATACATCCCACGGCGGGGTTGCCGGGCGGCTGGAGCAAAACGGTCTCCGAGCCAGAGCGGCAGGAGATCCAGCAGGCCGCCCGCCAGAACGTCGAGTTCGCGCTGTTCACGCTGTCCCTTTTCGAGAGCATCGTTCTGAAAAACTCCGCATATCGCGAGATGCTGGGGTCCGAAGCTTATTGCCACCGCACCTATTCGATGGGAACGGTGGACGCGCGGAACTGTCTCAACTTCTACGACGGCAGAATCCGCGTGGTGGATCCGGAGGGACGCGATTTCGCCGTATTTCCGTCTTCGGATTACCTTGGCCATATCGCCGAGCACGTCGAACCGTGGACCTACCTGAAGTTTCCGTTCCTCAAGAGGATCGGGTGGCATGGCTTTCGCGATGGCAGCGACAGCGGCGTCTATTGCGCCACGCCGCTGGCCCGTCTGAACGTCGCCGACCGCCTGGCCACGCCGCGCGCGCAGGAGTTTTTCGAGCGGTTCTACGAAACCTGCGGCTCCGGCAAGGCCGGCGGGCGGTATCGGCCGGTGCATCACCGGCTGGCCACGCATTGGGCCCGGCTCATCGAGTTGCTCTATGCGGCGGAGCGCATGCTGGAACTGGCCTCCGACGCGGAAGTCACTTCGCCCGAGGTGCGCAGTATCCCGCGGGAGATTGCGGGCGAGGGCATCGGCAGCATGGAGGCCCCGCGCGGCACGCTGATCCACCACTACGTTACCGATCGAGAGGGCCGGCTCCGCAAGGTGAACCTGATCGTCGGCACCACCCACAATCACGCGGCCATCTCGATGTCGATCCGGAAAGCGGCGGAAAGCCTGATCCGGGCTGGACAAGTCGTGGAGGAAGGGCTGTTGAACCGCATCGAGATGGCCTTCCGCCTCTACGATCCGTGTTTGTCGTGCGCCACGCACTCCCTGCCGGGAGAGATGCCGCTGGTAGTCGATATACGGAGTCACGAAGGCGAGCGAATCCGCACGCTGAGGCGGCTGCCGTGAAAACGATCATCGTGGGCATAGGCAATCCGGTGCTTAGCGACGACGGGGTAGGGCTGGAGATTGCGCGCCGGCTCGCGGGGCGACTGGCCGGGCGCGACGACGTTGACGTAGTGCAAATGTACGGCGGCGGCCTCCGTCTGATGGAAGCCCTGGCCGGCTACCAGCAAGCCATCGTCATCGATGCCATAGTCACCGGCGGGCCACCGGGAACGATCCATGGGTCCAACCCCGGCACGCTGTGGACCGGGAGGCATATTCACTCCACGCACGACGCCAATCTGCCCATGGCGCTCGACCTTGGCAGAGCCGCGGGGCTCTCCCTTCCGGCCGAAATTCGCATCTGGGCGGTCGAAGCGGCGGATGTGGAAACCGTGCGCGAGGGCCTTTCTCCAATGGTGGAAGAAGCGGTGCCCGCGGTCGTCGAGCGCGTCGTTGCCTGCTTCGAGAGCGCCTGCCTGGAGCGGGAGTTAGAAAAACCATGAAAGTCGGCGTCTATTTTTGCAACTGCGGAAGCAATATATCCGAACGAATCGATGCGCAAAAGATTGCGTCCGAACTTTCCGGCGAGATCGCCTGGATGGAGGCTGTCGACTTCGCATGCTCCGAAGAGGGGCAAGAATCTCTCGTGCGTCATCTGGCGGAGCACAGACCGGACCGCGTGGTGGTCGCGGCGTGCTCGCCGCGCGAGCACGAAGCCACGTTCCAGCGCGTCCTGGAACGCGCCGGCATGAATCCCTGGCTGCTGCAGATGGTCAACATCCGGGAGCAGGTCGCCTGGGTAACGCCCGATCCGGAACTGGCGACGCGCAAGGCGGCGCGCTGGATACGCGGCGCGTCGGCGCGGGTCCGCCGGCACGAGCCGTTGGAAACGCGGGAGGTGGAGGCATCGGGCAATGTCCTGATCATAGGCGCCGGGCCCGCGGGCCTGAAGGCGGCTCTGCTGCTTGCCGAAGCCGGGCGTAAAGTGGTGTTGGTGGAGAAGACACCCGTGCTGGGCGGCATGCCCGTGCGCTACGAAGATTTGTTCCCGAATATGGAATGCGGACCCTGTATGCTGGAGCCCGTCCTGGGCGAGGTGATGCACGGACCACATGCGTCCAACCTGGAAATTCTCACGCTGGCCGAGGTGACGGAGGTCACCGGCTATTACGGCAACTTCACGGCGAAGATCCGGCAGGCCCCGCGCCACGTGGATGTCGAGAAGTGCATCGGCTGCGGAGAGTGCATCGCGCCCTGCCCGGCGTCGAGTCCCAACGAGTTCAACTATGGGCTGGACGAGCGCAAGGCGATGTCGCTGGCCTTCGCCGGCGCGCTCCCCAACGCTCCCTTTCTGGACGAGGCGGCGTGCGTGCGCTGGAAGGGCGAGGACTGTCAAGCCTGCCTGGACGCCTGCCCGGTGGAGGACACGGTCCTCTTCCATTGCGGCGTCAAGCACCTGAAGAGAAACGCCGGCGCCATCATCGTGGCTATCGGTTCGGCTCTGTACAGTTGCGCGGAATTTTCCGCCCTCGGACACCGCGCAATTCCGGGAGTCTACACCAGCCTGGAATTCGAGAGGCTGCTGGCCTCCAACGGTCCGACAGCGGGCGAACTACGCGCTCCCGGCGGCGGACCGCCGTCACGCGTAGCGATTATACATTGCGTGGGCAGTCTGGACGAAAAGCATCGGCCCTATTGTTCCGGCGTTTGCTGCCAGTACGCCTTCAAGTTCAACCACTTGGTGCGAAAGAAGCTGCCCGAAGCAGCCATTGTGCACTTCTATAAGGAGCTGTGCGTGCCGGGCAAGGAGGAATTCGCGCTGTACGAGCACGCGCGCCAGACCGCCGGCGCCACGTTCGTGCGTTATACCAGCTTGGCGGACCTAAGGGTCGTCACAGAAGACGACAGCAAGGCCGTAATCTATCGGGATGCGGCCGGCGCGGAAGCCCGGATTTCCGCGGATGTGATTGTACTCTGCCCGGCGGTAGTGGGTCCGGCGGACGCGGCGCAATTGGGCGCTACGCTCGACATCTCGCCAGACCGGTTCGGTTTCTTCGAAGAGTTGCATAGCCGTTTGGATTCGGCGCAGAGCAAGATGAAAGGGATCTATCTGGCGGGCGCCTGCCAGGCGCCCATGGACATTCAGAAATCCATCAACCAGGGCCTGGCCGCGGCAGGCTATGTGCTGTCGGGGCTGGTGGAAGGCAAACGGCTGCGCATCGATCCGATTACGGCATCGGTCGACGAGCCGCGCTGTTCCGGTTGCCGGACCTGCGGCGCGGTTTGTCCGTACAAGGCCATCGGCTTCCTGCCCGACAGCCGCCGCGCGACGGTAAACGCACTGCTCTGCCAGGGCTGTGGAACCTGCGTGGAGGCGTGTCCGGCCGGCGCCATCCCTAAGATCGCCGGGTTCCTATGCAACTGGTGCTCCTATGCGGGAGCGGACAAGGCGGGCGCCTCCCAGACGCCTTACCCTCCGAATCTGCACGTCATACGGGTGATGTGCAGCGGCAGGGTGGATCCTCAATTCCTGCTCCAGGCGTTTCGGCTAGGCGCGGACGGCGTTCTGGTCCTGGCATGCCATGCCGGCGATTGCCATTACAAGGAAGGCAACTATCGCGCGACGCAGCGCCATCGCATGCTGCGGCGCATGCTGGCGCAGTTTGGCATCGAAGAACAACGCTGCCGTTTCGACTATGTCTCCGCCGCCGAGGGCGAGAAGTTCGTGCGGCTGGTCACCGAGATGGTGGAGACGGTGAGGGCGCTGGGACCGTTGTCTCTGCGCGGATTCGAGAGCCTCCCTGCGGCCTAGAGAGGCCCTCGCTGGCGGAGCGAGCAGCCGGGGACCACGCGGCGCGGTGGCCGGGCAGATCCGCCTGTTGCCCCGCGTACGAACAGTGCGTATCGGCTCCTTCTCTCACTACTTCTTACAAAGGTTTTACAAAACCCCGACCCTCGAAGAGCCGGAGTCTGCTAGCTTGTAACAAATTGGCGCTTGAATAGGAGGGCTATGCAGACCTGCCGCTGGAATGTTGCAGTTTTCGGTTTCATGGCGATGCTGCACCTGAGCGCGTTTCTTGCAACGGCGCAAGAGGCCAGCACCGGCTGTACGCCGAACGGAAACAAGTTTAATCTGGCGCCGCTGAAGAACGCCGTCGGACAGTTCGACGAAAGCGTGGCCGTCCTGCCAGGGGCCGGACTCAACGGCGCGGACTTGGTAATCGGCACGGCATTGGATACGCGGCCCTTGCCGCCAGTCGGGTTTGTAGGCGACATCATGGCCGATGCGATCTACGTCCAGCGCGACGCCTCGGACTGTGGCGCGGATCTGGAAGGGGAGTTGCCCTTCATCGTTACCGGTGACCTCGGGAGCTTCGAGATATTCGGACATCCCATCGTCGTGGCGGATCCGGCGCACGGCGCTTTCTTTGTCGCCGATCTACGGTACAACGGACCAGGCCTGGCGGTGGGGCTGCTGAAGACCACGCCGGCGATTCTTCTCAATACCACGCAATGCCCGAACGGAACGGTGCCTGGCACAGGGGTCTGCTTCGTACAGGCCGCACAGATCGCCAATTACGAGACGTTCAGCACGATCACCGATCTGTTCGATCCTTCGATTGCGGTGGACCAGCGGACCACCGGGACAGGCGCCGGCGATGTGTACGTGGCCAGCGCTCAAACTAACCTTGCCGGCCTCAATGAGCCCACTTCCGTCACACTCTCCGCCTGCGCCAACAACATGGAGGTTTGCAGTTCGTCAGTCACCATCAGCGGCACGGACCAGCGGGCCGGCGCTCCCTGGGTCTATGTGCGGCCGGATGGCGGCATCACGATCTCCTACGTGAATGCGGTAAAGGTTAGTCCCAGCAGCGCGCTCGACATCCGCTTCGTGAACTGCACGCCGGGCGGCGCCCCCCATCCCCCCACCTGCGCCGCGCCGGTCCCGGTCCTGACCGAAGACCAACCCACGGGCATCCCGGGCGAGGTCCAGCTCAGCCCGCAGAATATCAACCCAATACTGCTGGAGTCCCCGGACCCTATGCTTCCCAAGCACATCGACCGGCTGGAAAGCGATGACACAACGGTGACTACGTTCCTGGTGTACGACCGTTGCGACGTTCCCCTGTACGCCGTGGGCGATCTCTTCCCGCTCTGTCCGAAGACCGACGTGGTGGTCACCAGTTCGACGGACGGCGGCAATACCTGGTCACCTATCCAGAAAGTATCGGATGCCGAGGGCCAGCAATTGTTCGGCAACCTTGCTCTGGACGCATCTACCGGCACCGTGAACATTGCCTATTACTCGACCGAGAACGACCCGCTGAAGACGCGTATGCAGGTCTTTCTGGCGCAGATCCTGCCGGGCGAAACGACTGCCGGCACGCCGCAACAGATCACGTCGCAGCTCTATGACGGCGCGCTCGGTGGTTTCAACAATACTGAAAGTCTGCCCGGAAACTATCTTGGCATCGCTGCCGGTGGGACCGGAACAGCCGGCCAAAGTGTTGTCTATATCCACTTCACGGGGAGCATCGCCGATGGCATCTACAACGGCGTGACGTTTCCTGTCATCAACAATCTCCTGACCAGATTCCAGTATTAGCGAACCCGGAGAAACAGAATGAGAATACTGAAGATCGGCCTGATTGCCTGCCTGTTCGTTTCGATGATTCCCGCGCCGCTCGATTCGCAGAATACGCCGCGCCCCCGCACGAGGGCAAAGCGTCCACCGATTCCGGCGAACTTGCGACGCTCGGCAACCCTCAGATTCCTGGCTTCCGAGGAGGGCCGCAGCCTGATGCAGGTTTCGGGACATCCTTTGTCAAAGTATCTGAACCAGGCGTTCGGCGATCCTTCACCTGCGGCGCTGGAGGCGGCCCAGGCCCGCCTGCCGCGCATCACGGCCGCTTCCAGTCAGCCCGAAGCAGCAGCGGCCACGGTGCCCTGCACCGGAGATTCCGGCGCGCGCTTCAACCTGGAGCCGCGGGCCGGCGCCGTACCGCAGCAAAGCGCGGCCGCCGACTTCATTCTGAACGGCGCGGGCTCTGGTGCGGACCTGATCGTGCAGACGGCCAACGACTACCGGGGTTCGTTCGCCAGCAGCACCTGGGACAACAGCACGAGCGGTTATTACGTCCATCGCTCGAGCACCGCCGATTGCAGCGTGCAGTTTGAAGGCGGTTTGCCCGGTTTCACGTTTCAAGGGAACACCCTGCTCGGGGTGGGAGACGCTTCCGTGGTTGCCGACCCTGCGCGCGGCGCCTTCTTCATGGCGGATCAGCGCTTCGCTGCCACTTCCGGCATCGGCCTGTTCCGCGCTTCCGCGGCGAATCTGCTGAATTCAACCAACTGTCCCAACGGCACGCATCTGCAAGCGCAAGCCGCCTCCTGCTGGATGCAGACCCCACCGGTTCTCATCAACCCAGTCTCACAACCGTTTTTTTCCTTTCAGTTCAACCTGGCTGTGGATGAACGCCGCACCGGCACCGGCGCGGGAGATGTCTATGTGGCTGCCAATGGGTACGTAACCAGCCAGAGCTCCGATGAGGTGTTCGTCACCGCCTGTACCAACTCCACGCTGCAGTGCAGTCCGCTGGTGCTGCTGAACAACAACGACATCGCCTTTCACTATGTGCAGGTGCGGCCGGATGGCCTGATCGCAAT
>JBEKUO010000161.1:0-11700 GCA_049514955.1 Bryobacteraceae bacterium
ACGGGCTGGGCGCTGGTGGAATACGCGAATTGTCGCTACGCAGTTCGGTTACGCCCCTCTCTCCGCTTCTCCCGGAACCGCCTCACCTTCGCCCGATTCCCGCAGTCCCGCATGTCACACCACTGCCGGCTGCGGTTGCGTGTGGTATCGAGGAACATCCAGCCACACATCTCCCCGCGTCCATCAATCGCCAGGTGCTGGAAATGGCCAAGGACTTCCCGGCGGACAAGTACGATTACCGCCTCCGCCCCGAGATGCGCTCCTTCGGCGCGGTCATCGTGCACGTCGCCTCCGGCAATATCTTTGCCGCCAAGGCCGGCCGCGGCGAGAAGGTCAAATGGGACGAGCTCGACCCAAAGAATTACAAAACCAAGGAAGAAGTCGTGGCTCTGTTCGAGAAGTCCATCGCGGATTCCACTGCCACGTTGAAATCGCTGCCGGCGGATAGCTTCCGCAAGTCCCTGGATCCCTGGTTCTCGGTCATCGAACACTCCGCTGAGCACTACGGACTGCTGGTAGCTTATTACCGGGCGAACGGGCTGGTGCCCCCCGCATCGCGGCCGAAATAGTGCCCGCGCGCACGGGGTACAATCGCTCTGTGCCAAATTGTCGATGCGCGCTGTTGCTGATTTCAGTCGCGGCGAATCTGCTCGCCGCCCCGCCCGAAGTCTCCAAAGTCGAACCGCCCAACTGGTGGATCGGCCATTCCATCAATCCCGTGCGCCTGTTGATCCACGGGCGCAACCTCGCCGGCGCCCGCGCCGTCGCTGAAAGTCCGGACCTCGAAGCCGGTCCCGCGCGCGTGAACGCCGCCGCTACATACCTGTTCGTGGATGTCACCATCGCGCCCAATGCCACACCCGGGCCGCATCCTCTGCGCATCGTCACAGCGGGCGGTGAGGCCTCCGCTCCCTTCGATGTGCTGCAGCCCCTGCCCCGCGCCGGCCGCTTTCAGGGCTTCTCGCCCGACGACATCATTTACCTCATCATGCCCGACCGCTTCGCGAACGGCGATCCTTCCAATGACGATCCCGCAGTCTCGCGTGGATTGTTCGACCGTCGTAAGCCTCGCTACTACCACGGCGGCGACTTCCAGGGCATCGTCGATCGCCTTCCCTATCTCAAAGATCTCGGCGTGACCGCCATCTGGATCAATCCGGTCTACGACAATGTCAACCACCTGAACGAGCATGAGCGCTACAACGGCGAGGGCATCACCGATTATCACGGCTACGGCGCGGTCGATTTCTACGGCGTCGAAGAGCACTTCGGAACGCTGCCTCAATTCCGCGACCTGGTCGACGCCGCGCACCGCGAGGGCATCAAGGTGATTCAGGATCAGGTCGCCAACCACACCGGACCCTATCATCCCTGGGTGCACGATTCGCCGACACCCACCTGGTTCCACGGCACAGAAGCCCATCACGTGGCCAACACCTGGCAGACCTGGACCTTGATCGACCCGCACGCCACGCCGGAATTGCGCGCGCCCACGCTCGACGGCTGGTTCATCGATATCCTTCCGGATTTGAACCAGGACGACCCCGACGTGGCGCGCTACCTCATTCAGAACACCCTCTGGTGGGTGGGCATCAGCGGCTTGGATGGCATCCGCCAGGATACCCTGCCGTATGTGCCGCGGCGTTTCTGGCGCGACTGGATGGACGCCATCAAGCGCGAGTATCCGCAGCTTCGCGTGGTCGGCGAGGTGTTCGATGGCGACCCGGCCATGACCTCGTTCTTTCAAGGCGGCCAAGCGCGCTTCGACGGCGTGGATTCGGGCGTCGACACGGTATTCGACTTCCCGGAGTTCTTCGCCATCCGCCACGCCTTCGCCGAGGGCAAGCCGATTCGCGACGTAGCCGTGACCGCCGCGCACGACTACCTGTATCCCAACGCCAGCCTCCTCGTGACTTTCCTGGGACTGCACGATGTGGCGCGCTTCATGAACGAAACCGGAGCGACGGCCGAGGGCCTCGAATTGGCCTTCACGTTCCTGATGACCGCGCGCGGCATTCCCATGGTTTATTACGGCGACGAGATCGGGATGCGGGGCGGCGGCGATCCCGACAACCGCCGCGATTTCCCGGGCGGCTGGAAGGAGGATACGCGCAACGCGTTTACCGCCGCCGGCCGCACGCCGCAGGAGCAAGCCATTTGGGATCGCGTGCGCCGTCTGGCCCGCCTGCGCGGCGAACTGGAACCGTTGCGCCGCGGACCTATGGTCAACCTGTGCGCCAGCGAGCAGAGTTACGGCTATGCGCGTACAGGGCCCGCCAGTCCCGTGGTCGTGTTGATCAATAACGCGCCGGATGCGGCGGATGTGGATTGCGATCTTTCAGCACTGCGGCTGACGGAAGGCGCCCGCCTGGTGGATCGCCTCGAAGCCGCGCCCGAGTTGCACGTCGCCGGCGGCAAGATCCACGCGCGATTTCCAGCGCGCACCGCCGGAATCTACCTGGCCCCATAACGTGGCTTTCTGCATTTGCTGGCCCAGGTGGGGCAGGCGCTTTCGCCTGCCAACTGCTGGGTTTCAGGAGTTTGGAGGACCAAGAGCATGAAATTATTTGTTGTGATTCGGGCGTGTGGCGGCGCTTGGCAGCCCGCGTTGCCGCTGGAGGGTCAACAAGACTGGAACAGTCACGCCTCCTTTATGAACGCCCTCGAAAAGGATGGCTTCGTCATCCTCGGAGGACCATTGGACGGCACGACCGAGGTTCTTCTAGTCGTACGCGCAAGCAGCCCGGATGAGATCGGCGCTCGCCTCCAGGACGATCCATGGACTAGCTTGGATCTTCTGCGAATATGCCGGATTACGCCGTGGACCCTTCGGCTCGGCTCGCTGCCATAGGTCACTCCGAACCCACAGCCGCGATTGTCTGACGAGCGCTCGAAACTGGCAACATTGCGAGGGCCTCGGGCGTTCCTCTGGCTGCGAAATGGCGTACCCGCCGATGTCTTGACGGCCCGCAAAGAGGATTTCCGTCTGACCACGAGCGTCGGCGTCGCGGACGCCCTCGCGGCGACCCTGCGCCGTCAGCGCTTTCTGGCCGGTCCAGCCGGCGGAATCAAAGCGGTCTTCGGATGCTCGGGCAAGATCAGCGGCGCACGCACGGGCTGATCGAAATCGAAGTCGCGCCGCAGATCCCCCAGTTGAGAGGCTTCCTCCCGCACGCTCGTTCGTGGATCGGGCCGTCCATCGTTCTTTGGATCGAGCCGCTGGCTGCCCAGGAAGTCGTCTTCGATGAATTTTGCATAGGCGTCAAAACTCAGAGTCTGACGATCGATGAAGCCTCTCCTGGCATAAGGCGAGATCACCATCGCGGGAACCCGCAAGCCATAGCCGTTCTGGTCCACATCGACGGGGACGACATGGTCGTAAAAGCCGCCCCAGTCGTCCCATGCCAGGAATATTGCGCAGTCTTTCCAGTTGGGTCCCGACATTATGGCGTTGATCAACGTGGTTACAAAGGTTTGTCCCCGGCTCACCAGCGCTGGCGGATGCTCGCTCACATCGAAAGAGGGCACAATCCACGACACCGCGGGCAAAGTACCTTTTCGCGCATGCTCCAGGAATTTTTGCACCGATTGGATGTTGCCCAGCTCGCCGTCGTTCTTGACCGTGTCGAAATACGGCAAAGGATTCCAGATTCCAGGTGTCTTCTCATTTTGCTTGACGGGTAGACAGCCCACCTTCTCGTCGTCTTCACAGTCTGGTTCCGAACCTTCGACGATGTAGTAACCCCAACTGACCGCCTTCTTATGCAGGAGATATGTCAAATCGGTCCAGGCGTAGATGGGAGCTCTGGGAGTTCCTCTTCCTATTCCTCTTCCCCTGGCCAAAAAGTCTGGAGGCAGCCCGGGGATGTCCACCGCATTGGTGCAACTGAATGGGTCGTCGTGCTTCTTACAGGCAGCCGACCACTCCGATACCTGGAACAGATGCTCCGGCAGGCTCCAGGAGGCGTTTGGCTCGAACATACGATCTTGCAGAACGAAATCACGCGCGTATTCCCAGTAGTTGGGTATGTCGCCGCCATCGTGGTAACCCATCACGTCGGGAGTTGCGGTGTTGGTGCAGGCCGGATTGTCCGGGTCCAGGCAGCCCTGGCGCCCCTGCTCGGCTCGTGCGATGAAGCCATCCATCTTGTCGCCATTCACATCCAACCTCGCCGCAGGCCCGCCATGCGGACCGCCGCCGTTGCGGTCGTTGGCATCGTGATACGGCTTGACGCACCTATTCGTCGCGGGGTCGTTCACACAAACCGTGGGCTCGCCATTACGCATGGGAATTCCGTCCGCTCCCGGAAACGTTCCGAAGTAGCTATCGAACGAACGGTTCTCCTGCATGATCGTGATCACATGCTTGATTTTGTGGATGCCGCCGCCTTGCGAATCCCGGTCGTCCGGGCGCAGGCCGGGGCTTTGGCTGAACGACAGTAACAGGCCAATCGCGACAAATGCAAGCGTGACGATCCCGCCGAAAACCCTTTGCTTTTTCAACATCGTTGCCTCCGATTAGCAGACGGGCAAAATGGTTTCGAAATCTCTTCCATCTCCATCCTAACCGACTCGCCGGCCATTCCTGCATATCCGCACAAAAGACTCGCATACTCTCCATCCGCGTGCCGGCCTGGGTGGGGCAGGCGCTTTCGCCTGCCAACTGCCGAGCTTCAGTTCGTTGGTAGCGGGGCTTCGCCTGCCAAACGGCGGCCGAGCCGCCGCAGGCACAATGGCGTAACAGGCGAACCTCACGGACATGCTGTGGGTCGCACTCGAAAACCGGCGCATTTCCCTGCGCGTCCTTGCCGATGGATCGTGAGACAATATCTGCTGCCGCTCTGGATTGCGGCGGTTGCAATCGACGGACCGGCGGGCTGCGATCCGTGCCGCACACGACGGCGCAGAGTTTCGCCGGACCGTTTCCTACGCGGTGCGGAGCAGAGGGAGAGGACATGCACCCGCGATTGTAGGCGCTATGCCACCGATACGGCCATGACCCCCTTTCTGTGCAAGACCTGTGGGACTCAATTCGCGCCTTCCATGCAATCGCCTTCTCGCTGCCCTATCTGCGAGGACGAGCGCCAATTCGTGGGATACGGAGGCCAGGAGTGGCTGACACTCCCCCAGTTGCAGCAACATCATCGTAACGCGATTCGTGAAGAGGAGCCCGGATTGCATTCGATCCTGACGGAGCCGGATTTCGCCATCGGCGAGAGAGCGTTTCTCGTCCAAACGAACGAAGGAAACCTGCTCTGGGATTGTCTGGCGCTCATCAACCCGGAAACCATCGAGAGAGTCCGGTCGCTGGGAGGGATTCGAGCTATAGCGATCTCGCACCCCCACTTCTACACGACGATGATCGAATGGAGCCGCGCGTTCGGGGATGTCCCGATTCACCTCAACGCTCGCGACCAGCGGTGGGTGATGAGACCCGGCGCCGGCATTCGGTTTTGGAACGGAGATCGCTTCGATCTGTTCGGCGGACTGAGCCTGCACCGGACGGGAGGCCATTTTGACGGATTTCAGGTCGCGCTCTGGCCGGCCGGCGCTGCCGGACAAAGCGTCCTGCTGGCCGGAGACCAGCCGCAAGTGTGCGCCGACCGCCGCTGGGTCACGTTCATGTACAGCTACCCGAACTACATTCCACTGGGCCCCAAAGCGGTCGAGCGCGTCTCTTCCACGCTCCAGGCCCTCCGGTTCGATAGGCTCTACGGAGCCTTCCCTAATCGGACCATCCTGCATGACGCGAAGGGCGCCATCGCCCGATCCGCGGAAAGGTATCTGCGGGCCCTCGCGATCGCGTAGCATTAGTTCAGCCTGCGTTCGTGGTGGAGTAGATCTCTCGTAGCGCAGGCGGTTTCGCCTGCGTTCCCGATTCCCGACTACTTTGGGATAGCCGGCGGCGCGATGCAGTCCATCTTCTCGTTCGAGAAGTAGGTCTGTACGCGTACACCGTCTACTGTGGCGGTGATGCCCTCGCAGACATCGCAGACTTCCTGGAACTCGCCCTGGTTGTCCTTCATTACCCACCCCGCGAGCGCATCGTCACAGCAGGGCGGTTCCGGGTCGGTGATCGACTCCGCTAACTCTTCGGAAAGCGCTATAGTCATTCTCTCGATCGTTCCGTGGAGCACCCACCCGTAATACACGCGACGGTGGCCATCCTTAACGAACCAGTTGTGCTCGCCCGCGAGTAGCTCGCCGTCGGTATCGGTGCTGCTGCACGTGGTTCCTGGCGGCATCATCACAAGGTATAGCGGCTGCGCATGCGGATCGGGCGGCGACTCCCTCTCGATGGGGCCCATCAGGCTCTTGACCTCTTCTACTACGTCGCTGTGAGTTGCGTCGTCTTGGAACGTCTTGGGCGGATTTTCGGCGTCCACGTCGTAGGGGGTCTGGACGAAATCGACAACCGGCTCGCAACCCAGACGATTATATTGGGCAAGCCCCGACAGATACCTGCCGGGGCAAATAATCTTCTTCACGGCGGAGCTGACGTCCGCCACGCTTGGATGCTTGGCGTCGCGCCAGTGCGTTCCCCAGTAGATCAGGTGCAGTTGCACGCGGGAAAGGAATGTGCCTTTCCGGAACTCAAATCGGATTGGCGGCGTGGCCGTTTGGGATGACATTCAGTTCCTCCTCTGTTTGTAATTACGTGGGCGGGTAGGTTCCGGACATGCAATTGAGCGTCGGACGACAGCCCGTATCGGCGTCGGTCATGGCCGCGGGGCCCATCTTATGAGCGTCGCGGGGCAACAAATTCGACAACGCCAGGGTCACCAACTCTATTTGGCGCAGCCCCAGCTTCTGAACGACTTCATGGCCGCTGGGCTCCACCAGCGGGATCTCGCCGGCTGGAAACTGAAATTTCAGGCTGGCCGAGTGGGAGGAACTCCTCAAGCCGCGCGCGAATGCTGGGGCCGACGTCAGCTTTATCAGCGCATTGAACGCTTCCGTCGGATGGCGCAAGGCCGGACTCTCCGAACTCATCTGACCGTTACGCATGGCGGTCATCAGGGATGGGGGATCGGCAAAAACATGGAGATTCGCGATCGAGTCATCTATGCCGGGAAGCGGCTCCCACTTCGGAAGCCTATCGATCGACGGCGGCTCCGAACCGTATAAATCGAACGTAAGCACATGAATCAGCCCCACCACCTTGGGAGGTATCTCCACTGAGGAATCGTCGGACCTGTGGACAAAATTCTTCTTTTCCAGCGTCACGCACTGGAGAGTGTGGATGTGATTCGGGCGGCGCGGCAGGATCAGGCGCCGCAGCGTAGGGTCGTCGGCGCGCGGCCTTTCATCGAAGAACAGGTTCTTGTTCTCCTCGAACTCCGCAGGCGGGTACGCAGGCGGCGGAACGTTTTCGTGGAGGTCCAGGGTATAAGTACTGCCTTGCTCAAGCGCATGCAGGCCGCCGGCTTTCCACGATCCGGCGTAATATGCGTGCATGCTCACCTTGGGAATCAGCACTTCAACGTCGTGGGGTCTCACCACGAACAAGAAAGTTCCGTGGAAGACGACGTTCAGCTTCTTGAGGTTGGTCTCACAGCTATTTGATCCCATTGCCGATCTCTCTTCTCCTTCCGACGTTCATTGAGCGCTGAACAATTGAAGTCCGGCCCAGTAATATGGGTGACGATACTCGCTGTGCGCACGGACGCGAGCCGCTGCCGTACGCAACGCCTCGTCCGCCGGCGCACCCGATAGGATTGCAGTATAAAACTCCTGCATGAAGACTTGTGTGCCTGCCGAGCTCAGGTTCCAAAAGCTGGCGACCACCTCCCGAGTTCCAGCACGCAGGAATGCGAGCACCAGGCTCTGGGGATCGCCGGGCCCATTCAGTTCGCCCGACCCGGTGGAGCAACCGGAGAGCACCGCCAGGCGGCTGCGAGAGAGATGCAGATCCCGGATATCCGAAGCCCTTAGCATGGCCGGACCGCCGGCCGCTCCCCTTAGGATCAGACCGCCTCCCTCGCCGCCATAGCCGTGGCCGGCGAAGTGGAATACCTCGGCCGATTCAAGTTGCCTTTGCAGTTCGGTCAATGTAGCCTGTTGCCCCACTAACAATAAAGAACGAGGAAACAGCGAAGAAACCTTTTCGGCCTCGCGCCGGGCTTCCGGTAGAGGGGGCAGATCGCTGCCGGCCAAGGCGGGCTCGCCTACCGCCAAAACGCTATCGGCGGTGCTCAACGGCGCGCCTGCCTCCGTGCGCCCGCCAGCTCTGGCGCGAATCCGAACCGCGAAGTCCTCTGACCAGTAATGCCCGTTCGATCGCACCAGTGCCGGCCACGGCAGAGACGCCACCGGGCCATCGCTTTCGATAACCAACACGCGCACTCTGTCCAACTCGCCCTCCCACGGGCCCAGCAGCCATCGGGAAAGCTGTTGCGCATCTCCGCGCAGTACGGACTCGGGGGAGCGGTCGGTCGCACATCCGCGCACTAACCTGCTTGCGGTCTCCTGCACACCTCTAGTCTGGGTGTCGAGCCAGCGGAAGCGGAACCCGCGCGGCGTACGGAGCCAGGCCGCCACCCCGGACGGCAGCTCGGCAAACGACAGCATGGCTTCGCCGGGTGGAGCCGCATCCCGGCTAGAACTGGCCGCGGAGCCTTGATCCAACAGGGCAGCCCGATAGCTCGACCAGAGCGCCCAGGACTCTTGCGGATCGGTTCCCCTCCTGATTTCGCACTCGACTAGGGCGCGGTAGGTGTCCCCCATCGAACGTGCCCAGGGCAGGCGATCGTTTTCGGATAGCGTTGCCCGGGCGGCGTTCCCAATCTCGAGTGCGCCCCGCAGCAGGGTCTCGCCTTCGGCGTACTCGCCGTGTCGGAGCCGCAACCGGCCCAACGTAGCGTCGAACCTCAACTTGGGCAGAGCCTCATCGCTGCGCTCGACCTGTTGCTGAAGGCTCACCAGCCGGGCAATCGGTGCGTCCACACTGCCCAGATTTGCCTCCATCTCGGCCAAGGAGATTGTCGTATACATCGAATGTAGCTGCCGCTGTTCATTGTTCGGCAACATCGCGGCGGCACGGGTGGCTTGGTCCAGGTGCGCCAAGGCTGACTCACGCATGCCCGCTGACATCTCATCTAAGGCGAGTTGGTGTAACGCGCCGGCATAATAATTTGGGAGTTTGAGGGATGACGTGATCTCGACGTTTTCTCTTGCCCAAGCTACCGCGGAGTACGGCGCGTTTAACTGCGGAACCCAGCTCAACTCGGCGTAGAAAAACTGGCCGCGGATGAGCGGATACTTGGCGGTCCAGTATAGCGCGAGGCCCTGCATGTACTCGCGCCAGCCCATGGCGGTGTTTCCTATGTCTGTTTGCCACAACGCGCTCAATCCCAGAACGCGCAGCAAGAGCATGGAATAACGAGACTCCGTGGCCATCTGGATCGCAACCCGGTGCGCCGCCCAGGTTCGCTCGAAATCGATCCCCGCTCTTTCGCAGATTACACTTTCCAGTAGCGTTTCCGTGCGCAGCCACGAGTAGCTGCGATCACCTAGGGCACGCCAGAGGGCCTGCCCGGCGCTCGCGCATTGCCCATATTTGTAGAGGCCTTGGAGGGCTCGAACGCGCTCGGCTTGCGCGCGCAACGCGCCTGCCTCGCTGCCAGCGGAGCGGAACAGCGGTTCCGCCGTCCCCGCCTCTGTCGAGCTGCGCCCCCAGTCGCCGGCCCCATCCGCCTCTACCGCCTGCCGCAACGCCGCGAACGCATCCGCCGCCATCCGCGAGCGCGGCGTCTTCAGCACATCCCGCAGCCACGTATCGCCATGCCGGGACACAAACTCATCGGCCATCCTATGCAAAATGCTTCCCGTGTCATCGGCCGCGGCGTCCCCCGCATAATACTCCGGCAACAGACGCGCAACGGCAACCTTGAGATACTCCTCGTCCGGAGCCGTCAGTTTCTCCCACGCCACGCCGCTCCGCAACTCCGCCATCAGCGCGTCGGGTGTTGTGCTGGCGGCGTAGGTCCGCTGCCGCTCAAGTTTTTTTTTACTTCGTCCAGGTGCTGGCGGGCCTCCTGCACCCAGCCGCTTGTTGAATCGACTCGCAAATATGCGTCCCAGTCGTCCCGCGCCTCGGTATAGGCGTACATCTTTTGGGCCGCCACCGCGCGATTGAAAAGCAGCGCGGGATCGTCCGGCCTCAGCCGCCACCCTTCCGAAAACCGCTCGAACGCCTGGGCCCGCAACTGCGGATCGTCGGCCTTCTCCGCCTTTTGGAAGATCGCCGTACCCAAGTCCAACAAGATCGAGGCGTCCGCGGGGCGCAGGGCGTGCGCCCGCTCCAGCTCGGCAATGGCAGCCTCTTCCTTGCCATCCAAAAGATCCGCCTCGCCCTGGAGCTTCAACCAATTGGGATCGTCCGGATGGCCGGCGATGCCACGCTTGATATTGGATATCGCGTCCGTTAGCTCTAGCGGCTGGTTGAAGCTCGACGATTCCACGCCCATTTGCGTCCGGACGCGGCCCCATTCCGCCCCCGGCAGACGCATCTCCATCTGCCGCCGCTCCGTATACGCCTGGGCGAGCAACCGCTCCGTGCGCGCCGGTCCCCGCGCCCATTGCTGGTAAGAGACGCCTCCCCCGGCCACCACCAGCGCCGCAGCCGCCAGCCCCCAGGCCGGCCGCCGCAAAATCAGAAGCCAGGGTTTAGGATCGGTGCGTCCGCCTCCCGTGATGCGCTCCACGAACTCCCGCCGCCGGCCCGGATCGGCAAACCGCCCCTTGCCGGCCAATTCCTCCTCCTCACCCGTGGGTGGCTCGGCCAGATCCTGCGCCGCTTCCCGCAACACCGCCCCGCACCAGTCGCATTCGGCGGCGTGCGTCAGCAACTTCTCGGCTTCCTTAGGTTCCACCTGCCCTGGCAGCAGCAGCCGCAAACGGTCTTCGTCGGGACATCGCCGCGTCTTTTTTGGCCGCCGGTGTGCCAGCGCACCCGCCAGCAGCCGTTCAATCGGGTCTCCGCCGATTCTATCCCCAGTTTTCATACGTCATCCTAAGAAACGACTCAACCGCGCGATTGCCTTTCACCGCCCTCGAAAGCGCTCCGAATCAGTTTGTTCAAACGCACCAGTACGCTCTCCACGCCCTCCGTGGTCAGTTTGAGACTGGAAAGCGCGGCAATTTCCTTCGCCGACATCCCATGCCTGTAGTAAAACCAGAAAATATGGCGATCTCGCTCGCTGACGGGCGGCCTCCGCAGCAAATCGTCGATCTCGCGCAGCAGCAGCCGCCACTCCGTTTCGTCCGGCCCCGCTACATCGTCCGATAAAGGGGATTGATCCGGATACTTGCCCCCCTTCGACTTGAAGTGATCGTGCACCACATTTGCCGCAATTACCATCACATAGCGGAATACGGCGCCCGGATACTGCCGGGGCTTGAATTGGCGCAACACCTTTGCCTCGTGCGCGCTGAATTTAAGGTAGACTTCCTGCACCAAGTCGTCACTCAAGCCGGCGCCATCGAATCCATACCGCCGGCTGGTGCGCACAACTGTAGCCACGATAATGGGGTTAAACCGGCTCAGGAATCTCTCCCAGGCTCGAAAGTCGCGCATATCGGCGCACGCGCGCAGTAAGTCTTCCGGAGATTCTTCCCCGGAGGACGGCCCCCACGGATCTTCCACCACCTCAAGGGTGAGCGTACCCGTACCTTCCCGCTCGGGTGGGAGTTCGACCC
>JBEKUO010000162.1:0-11681 GCA_049514955.1 Bryobacteraceae bacterium
TGTTGACGTGGATGGCGGACCGCGTACTGCGCTCCGTGCTGTTCGGCGTGAGCCCGATGGACTCCGTGGCGCTGGCCGGCGCCATCCTCACACTCGCCGCGGTCGCCGCTTTGGCAACGCTTCTGCCTGCCCGGCGCGCGGCGCATATCGATCCGCTGGCCGCCATCCGCAGCGAATGACAATGGCCCTTCAACACGCGGTCGACGATTCGGCGAGTTGAAGCTCGCCGTGGCGGAACGAAGTCCCGCTACCAGCGAACTGAAGCTCAGCGGTTGGCAGGCGAAAGCGCCTGCCCCACCCGGGCCGGCAAATGTAGAAACTCCAGCGGCGAGCTGAGCCTCGCCCGGCCCAAGGGGCACCCCGCGCTGAAGCGTGCGCCACACTCGCATCACAATATGTTCACGGCCCGCGCCGCCAGCAGCGCCACGGTGCTGAACGAGACCGTGGACTGCACCATCATCATCCCTTTCGCCCATCGCGACAGCACCGGAACATCCGTCGGTGAGAAAGCCGTACTCGTGTTGAATGCCAGGAATAGGTAATCCACGAATCCGGGTATCCAGGCCGGGTCGTCTAGCGTCATTTGCGGGAAAAGAAACGCGCCTTTCAGGTGCACGCCGCGCATCTCGCGCTGGAGTGGACCACCGGCATCCAACCGCCAGTACCACGACGCGAACACCAGAATGTTCGAGATCCACAGCGCGCCGGCCGACCGTAACAGGTCCCTGGGCGCTTCCTTGTGATCCGGCAGCGCGGCGACCAGCAGGACCAGTTCCCCAATCATGGCCGCCGTGATGACCCCCAACAGGACAAAGCCAAACACCCGGCTGAGAGCGTACTTGGACATTCTGTGCAGGACCAGAATGGTAACGGCAAGCGGGAGCGCCAGCACCAGAGGCAGCCAGCCCGGTCCCGGACTCAATCGCTCCGGCAGAGCCCAATAGAGGCCGCCGACGGCCAACAGAGCCATAATAGAGAGCCAGCGCGGTTCGATGGGCTGACTCGGAATATCCGACATACGCCTATTGTCGTCGATCCGGGCGCCGAACAGCGCATGCTTCTCCGGTCGGCGGCGCGGCGCGCTGATGGGTCAAAACGCGATAGACTGTGGGCGGGCAACCCATTATGCGCTATACACTACGCTCTCTGTACGCTTGCTCGTGCGCGGCGTTTTTGTAATGGCGGCCGCCGCCCCCACACAGGCCGACGAAGGCATGTGGCTTTTCACTAATTCACCCACGAAGCTCTTGCAGGCCAGGTATAACTTCGAGCCGGTCGCGGCATGGCTCGACCACCTGCAGAAGGCGGCGGTGCGCTTCAACGACGGCGGATCGGGATCCTTTGTCTCGGCCAACGGGCTGGTGATGACCAATCATCACGTCGGCTCCGACTGCATCCAGAAGATCAGCACGGCCGAGAAGGACTACATCAATATCGGGTTCCAGGCGCGCACCCGCGAGCAGGAAGCCAAGTGTCCCGACCTGGAATTAAACGTCCTGATGAATATCGAGGATGTCACCGCCCGTGTGAACGCGGCGGCCAAGCCGGGGCAGGATCCGGCCGAAACGCAGAAAGCGCGGCGCGCGATTATCAACACCATCGAGAAGGAATCTCTGGACAAGACCGGCTTACGCAGCGACGTCGTGACGCTGTATAACGGGGGCCAGTATCATCTCTATCGCTACAAGAAATACACGGACATCCGCCTGGTCTTCGCGCCGGAGAAGGACATGGCTTTCTTTGGCGGCGATCCGGACAATTTCGAGTATCCCCGCTACGATCCCGACATCGCATTCTTCCGCGTTTATGAAAACGGCCAGCCGGTTCGCATCGAGCATTACCTGAAGTGGAACGCAGGCGGGCCCAAGGAGGGCGATCTGGTGTTCGTCGCCGGGAATCCCGGGTCCACGTCCCGTCTCGACCGTCACCTGGAATACCTCCGCGACCGGAGCAACCCATTCATCATGGACCTGCTTTTCCGGCGGGAGGTGCTTCTGCGCACCTTCAGCGAGCGCAACCGCGAAAATGCCCGCCGCGCGTTGGACGATCTGTTCGGATACCAGAACAGCCGCAAGGCCTACATCGGCATCCAGGAGGGTCTGCAGGATCCCGCCCTCATGGACCAGAAACGCGCCGAGGAGAAGCGCCTCCGCGATGCGGTCATGCACGATCCCAAGCTCCGCGAAGCCTACGGCGGCGCATGGGACCAGGTAGCCGCCACGCTCGACACCGCCCAGGGCATCTTCTACGATCTCGCCCTGCTGGAACGCGGCTGGGGCTTCGACAGCAAACTATTCGGCATCGCGCGCACACTGGTGCGCTTGGCCGATGAGAATCGCAAGCCCAACGCCGAACGGCTGCCGGAGTATTCGGAATCACAGTTGGAGTCGTTGAAGCAGGAGCTTTTCTCAGACGCTCCCATTTACGAGAATCTGGAAACCGCCGAACTGGCCGATTCGCTGAGCATGCTCGCGGGGATGCTGGGCGAGGATCACGCTATCGTCCGGGAAGCGCTCGCGGGCAAGTCACCCGCCAATCGCGCCGCCGAACTGGTCCAGGGCACGCACCTGAAGGACGTAGCCGTGCGCAAGCAGCTTGCCGATGGCGGTCTGACGGCCCTCCAGGCTTCTCAGGATCCCATGATCCTGCTGGCGCGCCTGGTCGATCCTCCGGCGCGCCATGCCCGCAAGATCTACGACGAGCAGGTGGATGAGCCGCGGCGCCAGGCGTACGGCAAAATCGCCAGCGCCCGGTTCGCCCTGTACGGCGCCGACAGCTATCCGGACGCGACGTTTACTCTGCGGCTGGCTTTCGGCGAGGTCAAAGGCTATTCGGAAGGCGGCAAGAAGATTCCCTGGGCGACCACCATCGGCGGCGCTTACGAGCATGCGGCCGAGCACGATTCCGCGCCGCCTTTCGCCTTGCCGAAGAGCTGGCTGGAGCGCAAGACCAGTCTGAATCTCTCGACGCCGCTGAACTTCGTGTGCACGGCCGATATTATTGGCGGTAAATCGGGCAGCCCCGTCGTAGACCGCAATGGCGAGCTGGCCGGTATTATCTTCGACGGTAACATCTACTCTCTGGTGCTCGACTACAGTTACACCGACCAACAGGCCCGCGCCCTCGCGGTGGATTCCGCCGGCATCCTCGAGGCGCTTCGCAGCGTGTACAACGCCGGTTCTTACGGAGTTGACGGGAAGTAGGTAGACCCGCGGCGCCACAACCGAAGGAGAACTCGTGCCTACATCCCCCAAGCGACCCGACAAGCCAACAGCGCCGCCACGTGCGAAGCGGTTGGTGAAGGCTTCGCCGCCGTCAGCCAAGCCATTTCTTCGCTTCTATCACTCGGAGAGCCTCCGCGCGAAGACGCTCGCGGTACTCACGACTCTCGAGAAAGCCAAAGACAGCACCCAACATCGCAATGCGTTGGCGGACATTGTGGTGGAGCTCACTGACAGCGGCATGGATTACTACTTCATGAGACCGCTGAAGCTCGCCAAGGTAGGCTTTTTCGTCGAGCAATCCGCGAACCTCGGCCTAGGTGCTACGAAGCGGGTATTCGGATCCGTGATCCGTAACATTATCGGACGCATGGATAACCCGCAACTTCGGTCAGTGTGTAGCTCGATCCGGCAGATGATGAAGTGACCGAAGGCGGACCTCAATAGGCGCCCACGGCCGTCACAAAGGCAAAAGGCGGTTGGAAGCCGGATGCCTCCAACCGGCGCGATTCAAATAATCCGAAGGATTGGTCGGGGCGAGTGGATTCGAACCACCGACCTCCTGGTCCCGAACCTGATCAGGGGCTGTTAGCGAAATGCCCAAGAATCAGGCGCTTGCAACGCATTCATCCTATGCGAGTTACGCATTGCTTGTAGAACGCGATTGCGCCGTTTGGGACCTTGGTGCTGTCACTGCCACAAAATCATCTACACTCTACTCTCAACATTCAGGACTTCAGTCCGATTTTCGCTTCGCGCATTGAACGGTGCCCTATGATCGAATCGCCTTCTTTTAACTCCTTCGATGTTCCAGTCCGAAGCTGTCCTTTTAGGTGATCGCCTTTCGCGCCCAGCATGGCGCTGTAGAAATGTGCCAGAACCGCCCGACAAGTACGACCCTGGGGCGTACATGAACCCTCTCGTGAACCCATGACACCCGAAACCACAACGCAGCGTTTTTCGCCAAGCCTCCCAAAAGCAAGCGCTTACAAGCCATTTGTTTTCAATGAGATGATAGATTATCCAGGGTTCCCTCCGCAAAGAAAGGCCCGTAGTGCAATATATCGTGGCAGAACGGTATAGGCTGCATTCACGCTAGGTATCGCCATTTCGCAAGCCTCGTTGAGAAAGCACACGTCACGGAATTTACCAATAGCACGGTACGCCGCAGCCACAGTTTTCGACTGTCGTCCCATCGCTGCAGGCGATGATCCATGGCCACTGCCCCCACACCCAATTGGAATGACAGGTCTGAGGGACTCCGAACACCGTGAGCGTCTCAGGCGCACCGCCAACGCCCGTGCAGGATCCGTTCTGTTGCGTGCACGTCATGGGCGTAATCGAGAATGATTGGTTCAGAGATTGCGCGGGACAGGCGCTAACCGTCCCGTAGTTGGAATTCGAATGCTCTACTGTAATTGCACCGCAAAAGCCAATGCAAGAGCTAGGGTTAGGGATAGGGCTTATTGTTTGCCCGCTCGTTACATTATACGTGATGTTTCCGGCCCCAGAGGAAAAGTTTGTCCCTTGACCGTTTGTTAGCCCCACTATGTCCACGGTAAATTCGGTTATCGGGGACGCGTCGCCCGGCTGGAATCCGATACACACATCCTCAGTGTTGCAACCTACATTATCGACGGCGAGGTAGTCGTACCCGCGGAGGTTACCAGAATTGTCACGCGCATAGTACTTTGCCCCAGTAACGATGTCGTTGTCGTACTGTAGCTCGATCGTTAGGGACCATCCGGCTGGGATTCCATTATTGATGGGCGTAGAACAGAGGTAGTAAGAGTTGTTGACGATCTGCGTGGAGTCGTTCATCCAATTGTTGATCGTGGCCTGAATCGAAGTACCGCTAACGTTAAAAATGTACTGCTGGGTTGTCGAAGGGCCCGGACCTACAGCATTTAGCTGGACGGAGAACCCGTTATCCGATATCACATCAGAACCTGGCTCCGAAGAAACCTGCACTGTCACAACGAGACCTTGGATGTACTGACCTCCCGCCACTAATCTGTAATTATTATTACTGGTAAGTCCATTCGTAAGTCCGTGGCACACGTAGTTCCCGAGCAAAAACCCAGCCCACGGCGGACAGCTACAGGGCGGGGGGACAATTGGGCACACACAGGATCCGTCTTGGCATGTTTCTGCGGTCGAGCAAGCCATGTTGCAACTTCCGCAGTTAAATGGGTCGTTACTCACGTCGGTGCAGCTGTCTCCACAACACGATTGACTGTCGGGGCAGCAGGTGCCAAGACAGCATGCTTCGCTTGGGCAGCAGGCACCGGTCTGAGCTTGCAGATTGCCACAGCATGTTCCACTCGAGCAAGCGTTGCCGCAACCGCCGCAGTTGGTCGTATCGCTGCTTAAGTCCACGCAGGTCCCGGTCGCGGGGCACATCGTGTAAGGCGAGGGACAATAGCACGGTCCCCACTGGCCTTGAGAAGTGCAGGTTTGCGTACCCAGGCCGCACGACATTGTCGTGCCCGGAGAACAATAGCACGCACCCCACTGGCAGTTGGAAGAGCATGTCTCGTACAGACCGGTCCCGCACCTAATCGTTGTGCCTGGTTGACAAACGCCCTGGCCGGAGCAGCTGGTTAAGGGTGGATAACACCACACGCCGGCATTACACGTAGCGTCTAGAGTGCCGCAGTTGCCGCACGGTTTGGGGGCTGGCCCTGCGCCGCACCGGCACTCCCCGTCCACGCAGGTGCCCCCGCAACACGTCCCATTGCACATCGAGTAGCCCGCCGGACAGCCCGAGGCGAGCAACGGCTGGCATTCGCCACAATAGCAAGCATACCCCTTCGCGCAAGCGTTGCCGCACCGACCGCAGTCGAAGTTGGTGTCCAGGCTCCGGCATTTTGCACTCTCTGGGCACCACACTTGGCCGAGGGGGCATTGAGGAATGGGTGGTGTGCATACCGTGATGCCATCGGTCCCCACGCAACATTCCAACCCTTCCTCGTAATAGCATAGCGATGGCCGCACCAATCCGCCCTCTGTGCCCGCCGCAGAAACCGGTGCGCTAGCGTAATTCACCACAGATCTGTAGAACGGCCAACCAGCGGTGGGTTGCGCTCCCGCACTCCCGCAGGGGAAGCTAAAATCGCATCCTGGGGCTTGGGCTGCTGGGTAAATCACGTGACCCGACGAATCAGGATGACAGTGCGCTGGCAGAACATCTGAGGGCTCAGCCGGCAGGTCCATTGCTGCTGTTGGGCCAGCGTCGACGGCGGCTGAGCCACCGTATACTCGATACACCTGCCCGGTTCGGTAAAGCGAGGAACTTGCGGAGAATCCCGGAAGCATTTTCACTCCTAAGGGCATTCAAGCGCTCGGGGCAAGTTCGACTGTGACACGACATCGAGCCGGCCCGCCAGCAAAATATCCTACCTGTCATAATATGGCGATAGCTTGGTGACCAGGAACGGGAACTCATCCGTCACGTCTACGCGCACAGACCACTTGTCCACCACATCCGTGCTGCGGTGAGTGTACGAGAAGATCACGTCGAGCGAAGTGCGAGGGCCGCTCAGTTGGGATCGCCGGACGGCGACGCCGCTGAGCGAACAGTTTTGCTCGAAGTATTCGGCAGCCTTGGCATAGATGGCTTGGTAGCGGACGGCGAGGTAGTTCAGCGCCCGATCACCAAAGGCGGTCCCCGCGTTATCAGCCATTTGGATGATTCGGTCGAACACCTCCTCTGCCGCGGGCCCAAACTCTTTCATGGAACTCTTCTCGGGCTTCGGAATCGCCTTGATCAGCGCATTGCGATCAAAGGAGTAAATCTGATCGAAGACCACGACGGGAACCGTCAGGCCATTGCACATCTCCGGCGGAGCGATCGGCCCCATCATCCCGATGACGACATCGAGGTCCGACGGTGTGGGGTTAGGGCGCAGCGCTTCCACGAGCAGACTGATATCCGCGGGGTCGCGGGGCACCAGGAGGTACGTCTCCTGCCCCTGGATGGTCATGACCCAGCAGAGCTGCCGTGCTAGGTAGCGATTTTCCGGCTTGGAAAGCACGGATTGCAGCGCCTGGCGGTCGGTAAGGCCCTTGGTGTCAGCTCTGCCCGTGGCTTGGGCGAGTTCCTTTTCCACAGATATTCTTGGGAAACGCGACTCGATCCTGCCGATCGCGTAGACCCAGGATTGCGAATGCTGTGTTTGTTGGTTAGGCGTTGGCCTTAGCGTAGACGCTGCCGGCGTAGCTCCGCAATTTGGACACGCTTGTGATACAACTACGTCCGGATCGACGGGGGATGTAATTCCCGCGACCGATTCCCCCGGCGCAGCACCGAGATCTACTACTTGAACCTGATTTTGAGAGTGCTCCATCGTGGTCCTCCTTCAGAACCCGTTTCAACTGCTGCAATCATCGGGTTATGCGCATCCAGCGGTTGAGTGCCTCAGCGCGCCTCTCACACCCGCTGCACGGCTTGATGCCGATAGCATATGTCGTCTTCTTGATCAGATCCCCAAGGCCGATCTCCTCTTCTATCAGGAATCCCGGGAGCCGCACTCGATGGGACTGCCGTTCGGCTCTAGGCGTTTCTGCTTCACTCTGATCTTTGTTCACGCTGCGATCTCTCCGCTAGTTACGGCTCATGGCTAAGTACGCAGCCCAAGCGTTCAGCAAGGGCGGAGTGACCGTTCTCCGCACACGCCCGGCCGTTCGCGTCACTGCTAGCTTGATCTGGGCGGCTGTTGCGGTGGGAAACTCGGACCAGAGCAGGGCAATTGTTCCTGTTACGAACGGCGCAGCCGCACTCGTCCCGTAAAATGTGCCCGATTTGCCGTCTGATCCAATACTCGTAATGTTTTCACCCGGCGCGGCTAGTCCGCGCCTGCCTATAGATCTCCCGAGGTTTGATTGCTCCGTGGGCTTTCCTTGAAGATCGCAACTGATCACCGGGATCACCCAGGGATGACGGGTAATGGCGGAACTGCCCACTGTGCCCTCATTTCCAGCCGCCGCCACCACCAGCACGCCGTGTTGAGCAGCATAATCTAGAGCCTCCTCCAACTGCTGATCGCCTCGCGATGATGGCTGAGCTAGCGACGCGCTCAAGTTGATTACATTGGTGCCTGCGGCGACACATTCGCTGATTGCGGTCCCGAGATCCGCCGACGTAGCGATAGGCATGGGATCGTTACCCTCCGTATTCTCAGGGAAGATGGGGCGCAGAATGAACGTGCAACCAGGGCAGATGGCAGGCGCGCCAGAGCCGCGCTTCGCGGCCAGCATTCCTGCCACTAATGTACCGTGAGTGCAGGCCAAGCTGCCTAAGTTGCGGCACGTGGATGGCGGACTTCCCCCGATCTCGTAAATGCGCCGGCCTGTAAAGGCAGGGTGATCCAGCCACACGGGCCCATCTATGACGCCGACCGCGATGTCGCGCGTGCCCTCGGTTCGCTCCATCAAGGGCCGAAGTCCTACGCTGTCGGATGCGTTCATAGAACTACCCCTGCACTACTAGCCGCAAGCAAACCGTATCAGAAGGCGCTCGACAGTATAAAGTGCGGTTTTCGATTTTGGGTTGCCGGTTTAGTATACCTCCATTCCCCACATTTTGAGGCCGCAGAGACAGTTTTTTTGGGCTGCGAGGGGGCTTTGCCTCTCCAAACGCGACCTTCGGCTTGTTATAAAACGTCAAAACCGGCATATTGGAACGGGCCAACTCGCCAACGGCGTTTCCCCGCGTTTAATATAGCGAAAGATCGACCCGAAGCGTTACAGGTCGCCCGCTTGCTTAACTACCCGCCAAATTCGGACTCCGACCTGCACCATTTAAGTCGGTTCGCCAAACGCATTTGCCGCGCTCCTGGTGCAAACCCAGAGGGCCTCCCGTACAGCGACCTCGATTGCTGCTCTGTTTTCAGACAGATGGGAGCGCTCTGTGGCCCGGCTACCCGTTGTAGATAATTCCGTATGCGCAGAACCCACAAGGCTCAACACGCTGCTCAGAAGGCGTCTTGATTCTAAAGAACTTCCGGCTGCCGACCTCCTGGTAAACCCCCTGATCCCGAACCTGAACGAGCTATTCTGAGCAAGTTCCGCGAAATGTGCCACTTCCAAGTTATTGATTTCACGCGAGTTGTTTGAACCTCGTAGAGACCTCTTGAACCTTGTGGGCGCTTGGTGTTCTCGCAGCCACAAAATCGTCTACACTCAATACTAAATCCTTAGGACATCACAATGAATTCCTTTTTTGAAAGCCCCTTCACTTCCTGTCCAGAGACGCTAGGTTCAATGCCTCTGGCCAACGTTTGACCCGGACGAGCTTTATCACGGCACCATCAGCGACAGCAGATATTCGTCGGCCTCGCTGAGGCTCTCGATATAGTAGTGGCCGGTGGAGATCTCTAGGGGGGATAGCGAGGGCACGAATTCTTCGATCCTTCGTTGGGCCGCTTGGGCCGGACCGTCAAGCTCAAAACGGATTTCGAGGAAACCTGCTAATTGCGGCGAGTCCGGGCCATACGTATCCCGAAGAAACCCGCACGTACGTTGGTACCACGCCCGCCAGTGATCGCAGTAAGCCGACTCTCGTTTGAGTTCGTCGATTTCGGCCCGCAGACCTTGAAGCACTTTGGTCAGCCACGGTTCGTCAAAACGCGCGAAATTCCTTACCAACGCCCTTGAGTCGTTTCTGTGGCAGGTGCACGGCACGCTCGGAATCCTCAACGACATGCCCGATGACGGAAGCCCGCTTTCCATGACGGCCGACGACGGAGAGCACGGCGTCAACACCTGACGGATCGACGATGACGCAGAAGCCAACACCCATGTTGTAAACGAGGAACATCTCTTCAGCGGTGATGCCGCCGCAGTCCTGGATCAAAGAGAAAATCGGCGGAATTGGAAGAAGGCTGTCGATGACGAAGCCCACGCCGTCCGCTTCGACACGGGGAATGTTTAGGAAACCGTCGCTCGTTATGTGCACGAAGGCTCGGACGGGAACGCCTCGTCCCAGCAGTTCGACGGCTTCTCGCACATAGATGTGCGTAGGCCTCAACAGTTCGTCGCCGAGGGGACGGTCCAGGCCGCCGGGAGCCGAATGGAGGTCGAGTCCACCTGTCTCTAGCAAAACCTTCCTTGCCAGCGTTAGGCCATTACTATGAATGCCATTGCTGGCAATTCCGACGATTGCGTCGCCTGGCCGGATATCCCGACCCACTAAAATGCGGTCGAGCGGCACCGTTCCCACCGCCATGCCTGCCAAATCGAACGCGATTCCCGGTGTGTGAGGTCTCAGCACGTCCGCGAGCTGGGCGATCTCGCCGCCGGGAATGGAGATGTTCGCCAGGAGCGCGCCTTCACTCAGCCCCTTGGCGATTTCCGCGAGCACGCGCGGTTGCGCTTGCTCGATGGCAATATAATCGACCATGGAAAGCGGCGTCGCGCCGACGCAGAGAATGTCATTGACATTCATTGCGATGCAGTCTATCCCCACCGTACTGTAGTTCTCCATCATTTGGGCGATGATGACCTTTGAACCCACGCCGTCCGCCGATATCGCGAGGCCCATTCCTGCCCCAAGATCAATCACGTTGGCGAAGCGCCCGATATCCAGCTTCACCGCGCCGATGCCTTTGCTTGGCCATGTGCGTTTGATTTGATCGGTCAAAAGTTTAAGCCCCAGTTCTTCGTTCTGGGTGTCGACGCCGACTGAGCGATACGTGTCCGGTGTAGTTGCCATGGTATTTCTATTGAGGATAAACCAAACGGGATTCCTGAGGGGAGGGCTTGAAAGATTTTAGGTGACGATATCCACAGGTTTTAAATTCCGTGTTGTCAACAGTATAGCACATTTTGCAGACCGAAGCTCCTGTGGAGAGTGCGTGGAAAAACCACATAGGGGTGAACTTGTTTTGCCGTAGGGGGCCAAACAGCAGCCCACTTGCGCCGTGACTTCCCACCAGAGCGGTGTTCTGCGGGCCACGCTAAGACCTGAGGCTTCAGAAAACGGAGGCTTGACTGAACCGTGCATGTGGAAAATTTGGATGCCTCTGTCACCAGTCGCCAGACCTGCCATCCCGGCGGGGAATTGATCGGGACGAAGGTCCTGGATGTCCGACGTTGCGTTTCATCACGCCCTTTGACCAGATGATTCAGCATCACGAACGGCACCGACCTCTAGGCCGTTACCGCCCGCGGAGATCACTGGCACCAACACGGCCCGCGAGTTCATCCGACGATTGCGTCAAGATGAGTCGTTATACACTTTACGTTCAACTTGTCCCAAAACGCTGTGCGATACAGAATGACTACCGCCTCAATGAGGGAGAACAACAACGTTGCCATATGGCTGGTCACGGCAGTGAGGTGTCGATTTGAGAGTGACGATGCCGTCTCCGATGCTGACAGCCACTTGGCCGTCTGCAAGAATGCCGGTCAGATCGCTTATCGCATCGCCCTCGCTTGACGTAACGATTGCCTTGAGCA
>JBEKUO010000163.1:0-11679 GCA_049514955.1 Bryobacteraceae bacterium
TTCGTCTGCGTAAGGTACACGGCGTGCGCGTAGCGCGCCTGGGAGTTGCCGGGACTCAATTCCACGGCCTTACGGAAATGGCGGCCGGCTTCGACCCAGTTCCAATCGCAAAAGATGCGCACGTAGCCGGCCGAGACCTGCGCGTGCGGCAGCGACGGATCGAGCTCCAGAGCGCGGAGGGCGTTGGTTCGGGCCTTGGGCCACAGCTCGTCGGGCGGCATGACGCTCCAGAAGCCAAGGGCCATGTAGTAATCGGCCAGTCCCGCCCATGCGGGGGCAAACTGGGGATCCTCCGCGATGGCCTGCTCGAAATACTCGACGGCGCTACGCAGTCCTTCCTCGGTCTGCTTGTTCCACTGATAGCGGCCCTTGAGGTAGAGGGTATAAGCCGCCATGTTTTCAGGGCGGCGGCGCGGCGCGACGGGGGCCGCGGGGATCTCGCCAGTGAGTTTGCCCCGCAGCTCGGAAACGATGCTCTGGGCAATCTCGTCCTGAATGGCGAAGATATCGTCCATGTGGCGATCGAAGCGCTGCGACCAAACCTGAAAGCCATCGGCCACATTGACGAGCTGGACGGTGACGCGTACGCGGTCTCCCGCCATGCGGACGCTGCCCTCCAGAACGGAGGCCACCCGCAGATCTTCGCCGATCTTGCGCACATCCACGGCTTTGCCCTTGAATTGAAACGCGGAAGTGCGGGAAACCACGCGCAGGCCGGCCACCTGGGCGAGCGCCGTAATGATCTCCTCGGCAAGGCCATCGCTGAAATACTCATTGTCGGCATCGTGGCTGAGATTGGCGAAGGGCAGCACTACGATGGAAGGCGCCGGACGAGAAACGGCTACGGTGCTATGCGATGGAGCGGGCACGGTCCGGCCCTCGACCAGGGTAACGGAGGACTCGGAGGGCAGGGTTTCAAGCTCACGCACGGAACGGAGGGCGGCCACCAGATCGTTGGCGGTAGGGTAGCGCCGGTCCGGATCTTTGGCTAACGCGGTAGAGATCGCGCGATCGAGATCGGCGGGTATGCCGGGCCGGAGTTCGGCGGCGGGGCGGGGCTCGTTGTGAAGGATCGCGTAAAGCACGAGGTCGTGGCGGTCGCCGCGAAATGGCAGTTGTCCCGTCAGCATCTCATACAACACGACGCCCACCGCCCAGATATCGGTGCGGCCATCGCACGACTGGCCGCAGGCCTGTTCCGGCGACATATAGGCAGGCGTGCCCACGGCCACGCCGGGCTTGGTGCTGCGCACGGATCCGCCCAACAGGGCGATTCCGAAGTCCAGCAGCTTGACCGTTCCATCGGGGGTCAGCATGACGTTGGCGGGCTTGACGTCGCGATGCACGATGCCGTGCTCGTGGGCTTTGGAGAGCCCGCGGCCGAGCTGGATGGCGATCTCGACGGCTTCCCTGACACCCACGAGGCCGCGCGCAATCCGATGCGAAAGGACTTCGCGCTCGTAGTAAGCCATGGCGATGAACATCTCGCCCCGATCGGTGTCTTCGATGCTGTAAATCGTGCAGATGTTGGGATGATCCAACGCGGAGGCGGCCCTGGCTTCCTGCATGAAGCGTTGCCGGGTGGTTTCGTCCTCGCAGGCATCGGCGGGGAGGAACTTCAGCGCGACGAAGCGCTCCAGGCGCAGGTCCAGCGCCTTGTACACGACCCCCATGCCGCCGTGGCCGAGCTTCTCCAGAATTCGATAGCGCGACACCACGCGGCCGATCATTCTCTCTTTAGTGTCCTCCATCAGGCGGCGGTGTGCGGCGGCTGCGGCCCGGTGAGAGCAGCGAAGAGCCCCGCTACGTGATGAATGGTTTGGAAGGCGACCACGCCGAGCAGAGACGACTGCTCGCGAGTGAGCGGCATAGCATCGAGGGCGGCATACATTTCGCGCGAGTGGTGCGGATCCAATTGGGCGTGCTTCAAATAGGTCCGGAAGCCCTCCTGGGGCAGCCCGGTGCGGCGCATGACAGAGACGAGGTAGTCGGCGGAAGGCGGATGACCCTCGGTGACTGCTGCGTATCCCATCCATGCGACGGGGTGGGCGTGCAGCGCCCAGTAGTAGAGGCTCCCCACCAAAGCCGCCGCGGCAGGGGAAGGCACGCGGCGCAAGACGGTTTCACGGGCCACGCCAAGCGATTCCAGATCGTCGAGCAACCAATCGTCGTGGTGCAATTCTTCTGGAATGTGGCGCGCCAGATAAGCAGCCATTGCCGTGGCCACGGGATCCGCTGGGGAGCGCGCTTCTGCATTGCGCCGGGCAGTCTCCATGGCGGGGACCGTAGCGCGCACCACGCAATGAATGTGAAAAAGCAACTCCGGATAGCGCGCGGCGACATCGGCCTGGGACCAGAAGCGGTCGAGGGCGAGGAACAGTTCGCCGCTGGCAAGCCGGATTTTCTGCTTCAGGAGATGGCCGTGGCCCGCAGGGGCTGGCTCGGCGGCGCTACAAGAAGCAGTTGGGTGCATCGACCGTATTCCGCGTGATGAAATCGTCTCCCAGCGCGGACTTCAAGGCGATCAGTGCGTTGACTTCGGCGGAAGCCAGAGCGTTGATGGTCTGGATATCCGCTGCGGTGAGGTTGTTGTTTGCGGCAATGACCCCTGCCGAGATCAGTATTTCGAGATTGGCCATCGAGGCGACTCCTTCGTAGTTCCTTAAGTGGCGTTGACCGCCGCATGGAAGATCGCGACGGGATGGGTTATGATACCGCACCGCCGGCGGGAGTAGCAAATGGGCGAACAAAGCTCGCCGTGGCCGGTGGTTTGTGGCTGGTGGACAGTGGTTGTGTGGGGGCGGTTCGAAATGGTCTATCTCCCACCAGGTTAGGAGAGCCCAATTTGCGCCGGCAAGAGTGCCCGACCCAGAGGGTACCCCGGCAGGCAGGAGTGCCTGCGCCACGACTGATATCCTGGTACGCAGAGGCGCAGCGATGCTGTTTCGAAATTTTACGTATGCGGCGCGGACTCTGGGCAGGAGTCCGGTGTTCGCGGCCACGGCTGCCATCACCATTGCGCTGGGCATCGGGGCGAGCACGGCCATTTTCAGCGTTACTAACGCGGTTCTCTTGCGGCCGCTTCCTTATAAGAACCCGGACCGGCTGGTCTTCGCGATTTCGGACATGCGCAAGCGGAACGTGAAAGACTTCCCGTTTTCCAATGCCAATTTCATCGACTTGCGGAACGGCACGGCCGCCGTATTCGAGGAGTTGGGCGCGGTCAGGACCGGCCGCGGGATCATCAACAGGGAGGACGGCTCGCCGGAGCAGATCCGCTCGGCGGGGGTTACGCCAAACTTCTTCCACATGATGGGCGCCAAGATCTTGCATGGCCGCGATTTCACGGAGGCGGATGGACAGCCGCAGTCTGTGCCACCGCCGGCGGCCGGGGCCGCGCCTGCCACACAAGGTCCGCCACCGTTGCCGCGGATGGCGATCCTGAGTTACGAGTACTGGCAGCGGCGCTTTGGCGGGAACACTGCCATCATCGGCCGGCCAATGCCCGGAGCGGGGCAAGGCGGCACCCAGATCGTGGGCGTGCTCGCTCCACGCTTTGAGCTGCTTTTTGCGCCCGACGCCAACATCGAACAGCGGCCCGACGTTTGGTTCGCCATGCGCCTGACGTACGACAACGCCAACCGCAATAGTGTTTCCCTCAGTTTGATCGGCAGGCTGAAGAATGGGGTTACCCGCGAGCGGGCGCAACAGGCCGTGGAACAGGTCGCCGCAGAGCTAAGGAAGAATTTTGTCATCCTGGACACCTCCGGATTCTTCATACGCCTGGAACCGATGCGTCAGCACATTGTGGAGGAAGTCCGCCCGGCGCTGCTGGCGTTGATGGGCGCGGTTATTTTTCTGCTGCTGATCGCCTGCGCCAATGTGGCGAATTTGACGATGGTGCGGGCGTCATTGCGAGAGCGCGAGTTGGCGATACGCACGGCTTTAGGCGGAAGCTGGTGGCGGCTAGTGAGCCAGACACTGACCGAGTCGCTGCTGCTGGCGGCGATCGGCGCGCTGGCTGGCCTGGGACTCGCCTGGGCTGGCATACATGAGTTGCGGGTGATTGCGCCCGCGAGCCTGCCGCGTCTGGATACAATTGGCATCGATCCGGCAGTGCTGGCGTTTGCGGCTCTGGCGACGCTGGGGGCGGCTGCGCTCTTCGGACTGGCGCCGGCGATACGGGCTACGCGGCCCGATGTGGCGCAAGTGCTGCGCGCCAGCGGCCGGGCCAGCGGTTTGGCAGGTGGCGGGCTGCTGCGCAACAGCGTGGCGATTGCGGAAGTGGCGCTATCTTTTGTGTTGCTGATCGGATCGGGGCTCATGATCCGCAGCTTCCGCGAGCTGCAGCGCATCGATCCAGGATTTCAATCGCACGGTCTTTTGAGCTTCCTTCTGCTGGGAGGCCGGCAGGGGCGACAACCGCAAGAAGCGGCGGCCTACGTACGCGAAATCCAGACCACTCTTAAGAGTCTGCCCGGCGTCGAAAGCGTGACTTCCTCGTTTCCCTTCCCGCTTGCGGGAGGATTCAGTCCCATACGTTGGGGGCTGGAGCCGGCGCTCACCGACCCCAGTAAATTCCAGGCTGTGGACTTCCAGATCGTGCTCCCCGGTTACTTCGACACGCTGCACACTCCGCTGATCGCGGGGCGCGTGTTCACGGACGCGGACAACGCGCCCGATCGCAAGGGCGTGGTCATCGATCAGCTTCTGGCGGCGAAGGCTTTCCCTGGGGAATCCGCGGTAGGCAAGCGCATCCTCATACGCTTACGCACGCCGGAGCCGGAATGGGTGGAAGTGATCGGCGTAGTGGCGCACCAACGCAATGTTTCCTTGGCGGAGCCGGGCCGCGAACAGATCTACTTCACAGACGGTTTCCTGGGACACGGCGCGGTGGGCTTCTGGGCGATTCGCACGGCGGGCGATCCGGCGAAGTACGCGCCGGTGGTGCGCGCGGCGATGGCCAAGCTCGACCCGCACCTGATGCTGACCGAGATGCAACCGATGGACAAGTTGGTGGAGCAGGCGCAGGCGCACACGCGATTTTCGCTGCTGCTGATCGGAGTTTTCGCGGTGATCGCGGCGCTGCTGGCGGGCGTGGGGCTTTACGGCGTGCTATCGACGGTGGTGCGGCAGCGGACCGCGGAGATCGGCGTCCGCATGGCGTTGGGCGCGGAACCCCGCACCATCTTCGGCCTGGTGGTCGGACAGGGACTACGCCTGAGTGCGGCAGGTGTGGCGCTCGGGCTGGTTGCGGCTTTCGAGCTGACGCGCGTGATGACGAGCATGCTGGTGGGGGTGAAGGCGACCGATCCAGCTACTTTCGTGACGATGGCGGTGCTGTTTTTTGTTATCGCAGGGATGGCTTCGTGGCTGCCGGCGCGCCGGGCGGCGGCGCTGGACCCGACCACGGCGCTGCGGGAGGAGTAGGCGAGCCTAGGCGCGCACGGCGCGCCAACATCGACAAAAGGCGTCGATGTTTCGAGCGGGCGAGGGGGCGAGCGGGCGACAGGGAGACGCGGCGACACGGCGACACGGCGACACGGCGACACGGGGACACGGTGACGCGGAGACTCGGGGACGCGGGACACGGCGACGCGAAGACACGGCGGCACGGGTACGCGGCGACACGGGGACACGAGATCAGCGCCAGCCGCGGGGAGTTCTTTTGGGAACGGGTCCGAAGACGTTGGGCTTACCGTGCGCTTCGATATAGGCGAGTTCGATCGGATTGATTCCCTTCATACGATCCACGGACCAGCCGCCCGTGCGCTTGATGCCGACGTACCAGCACCAGTGTTCTTGACCGCCCACGGGGATGTAGACCATGAAGCTGGCCTGCCCTTCGGCCGCGGAGCCTCCGCCATACCAGACCAGCGCAACATCCGGGGCGATACGCGCGGCTCGCCGCTCAAGGTTCCGGCAACTCTCTTGCCAGATGTGCAAGCGATACCCCTTCGGCTTGTCTTCATAGCGGGCCCAGGGACCCTTGAGCAAAAAGCGTTCCTCGGAGAGGACTCTGCTGGGAATGAAGGGCGGAATGGTGGTGCTCTTTTTCCAGACTGCCAGGGCGCCGAGCAGCTTACCGGAGAAGTGCAGCCATTTGACGCTGAAGTACCGGTCGATTTCGACTACGTGGAGGGCGCGGCAGGCGTACACGCGAGCGATGCCGGAAATCCACTCGTTCAGCTTCGCGGCAACCTCAGGGTCGCATGCCTGCCTGGGATAAATGGTTGGGAGCTTTCCTCGTCGCGCCATGGGATCCTGCCTGCTCAATTGCCGGTCGCTTTGCCGATGGGAACCCAGTCCTGACCGTCGAATTGTATCAGGAACAACTGCTTGATCGGCTGATAGTCGGTGGGACTGGTCGTGATTCTGATTCCGGGACGGAGCATGCCAAGCTCCAGGTCGAGGCTGGCGGCCTGCGTCATCACGTTCGCACGCGTCAGATCGCCGCCGCACTTCTTCAGCACTTCCACCAGCGCCTGCGCGACTTCGTAGCCATAGACATTGTTGGCATCCCGAATGCTTGCGCCGGGATTATATTTTCTCATCCAGTCAAGAAACGCACGCACGGCGGGGTCGTGTTCCGATTGCGGCTTGAGCCAGGATTTGGAACGGGCATTGGTAATGACTCCGGTGGACTTCTTAAGGCCAGCCGGCTCCAGGAAAGCGGCGATAGAGAGAGAGGCGTTGGGAATGAACTGCAGCGGATGCCAGTCGATATCGTATGCCTGGCGAATGACGCGTGTCGCTAACCTGCCCACCGCCAGATTCAGGAAAACGTCGGCGCCGGAGTTTTTGAGCGCGACGATTTGTGCGTCGACGGCCGCCGGATCGGAATACTCGAAGGAAGCCTCTTTGACAATCATGGCCGGCGCTTTTTCTCCGAGACCGTCACGAATGCCGAGAAGCCACTCATCGCCGGACGGATCGTGCGCGTAGAGTATCGCGATTTTGGCGCCCGGCTTGGTCCGCAGGATGTACTTCGCATAGGCCAGTCCTTCGGTGCGCTTACTGGGCTGGAATCCCATCGTCCACGGGAAATGCGACGGATCGTCGAATGCCGATTCGGTGGCTGCGACGAAGAGCTGCGGCACTTTCTTCTCGTTCATATACGGGCGGATCGCCAGGTTGGCGGGAGTGCCCCAGATGCCTACGGTCGCCAGAACCTGATCCTGTTCCACGAGCTGGTGCGCCAGTGCTACCGCTTTGCCGGTATCGGAGCCGGAGTCGAGGCTGATGAACTTGATCTTGCGGCCATTGACTCCGCCTTGATCATTTATCATCTGGAAGTAAGCGGCTTCGGCGCGCCCGGTCGCGCCATACTCCGAGAACGCGCCGGTATAAGGCATGATGTTGCCGATCTTGATTTCCGTGTCGGTGGCGGCCGGGCCGGGTTTCTCCTGCGCCAGCGCGTGTAGAGGGGCAAGTGCGAATATGGACAGTGCGATGACAGAAGATGGAAGCATTGGATCGATTGTACAGGTTTTGCCGACTGGACCATGGCGCGCGCCGAGCCACCTGGCTCGGCTGCCGGACCGGGGGGCCGACGCTTCAGCAAACTAAAGTTCGCTGTTGGCAGGCGAAAGCGCCTGCCCCACCTTCTTGTACAACAGCGCTACCAAGGCACCCTTTGGGAAAATAGAAACTCCGGCTGTCGGACCCGGGGGTCCGACGCGGGCGAGGGCGCCCGCCCCACGCCGACCGGCGCTTGTCTCGAATCGTGAGACAATACCGCTTCAACGCGTTAGGAGGCGTGAATGCCAACGACTTCGAGAAGAGAGTTTTTCAAGCATGCGGCCGGGCTGTTGTCCGCGGGTGCACTGGGGCTTCGCGCCAATCCGCTTGGGCTGCCGATCGGATGTCAGACTTATCCTGTCAGGGCTATGATCGCCAAGGACTTTCCAGGCACGATCAAGCAGCTTGCCGATGCCGGATTTCAGACGATCGAGTTGTGTTCGCCGGTGGGTTACGCGGATTCCGGATTCGGCGGCATCGCGAAATACAAAGGGGCCGAGCTTCGCAGAATCTTCGGCGATATGGGCGTCAAATGTGAGAGCTCCCACTTCGACATCAAGGAGCTCAGGGAGAATCTTGCGGGCAGAATCGACTGGGCAAAAGACGCCGGCCTGACGCAAATGATGGTGCCAAGCCTCGACGGACCGCGGAACCCGAGTATGGACGATGTGAAGCGGGCGGCCGACGAATACAACAAGATGGGGGAACAATCGGCCCAGGCGGGCATCCAGCAGGGCTTGCACAATGAGGGCTTTGAACTCTCGATGGTCGACGGCAAGCGGACCTACGACGTGTTGCTGACCCTGCTCGATCCGAAGCTGGTCAAGTTCCAGTTCCAAGTCTCCACGATCAGCCGCGGCTACGACGCAGCGGAGTACTTCACGAAGTATCCCGGCCAGTTCGTTTCGATGCACGTGCAAGACTGGTCGGCGGCGACGAAGAAGACGATGGCGGTGGGCCAGGGCACGCTCGATTGGAAGAAAATCTTTATCGCGGCGAAAACTGGCGGGGTAAAGAATTACTTCGTGGAGATGAGCCTGGAGATGATGAAGGCCAGCGTTCCTTATCTGCGCAATCTGCAGGTCTGATGAAACCGGACTTTCGAACAATGCGCGCCCACGTACGGAGGCCGACATTGTGGTCATGACCCTCACCACGCCGCACACGCGGGCCATCCGGCAAGAAGGTATTGCGGGAAGCGATCCCGGGAGTTCGGAAGTAGCGTGACGCGTTTGCTTTATTGGTTTCTGGTGCTGGTGTGGCTCGCCCTCGCGTTGCCGCACGTGGCCACACGCTACTCCTATACGTGGGACTCGTCGCAATTCGAGCGCGGAGTGGAGAAGTTTGACATCGCTCACCATCAGCCGCAGCCGCCGGGCTACCCGCTCTGGATACTCGCGCTTAAAGGATTGACGCCCATCACCGGCCGGGCGAATTCCGCGCAGGTGCTGCTGGCGCTGACGTTCACGGTTGCCGGGCTGCTATTTTTTGCCTCGTTGGCGCGAGAGGCGCTGGGCGATCGCGCCGGACTGGCGGCTACGGCGTTGCTGGGTTTCTCGCCATTGGTATGCGTCTATGCCATCACGCCGCTGACCTATGCGGTGGACCTGTTTGCCTCCTGCTCGATCGGCTGGCTGGCGGCGCGTCTATGGCGCGGGGAGACGCGATGGGCGCCGCCGGCGTTTGCGATAGGGGCGATCACGGCCGGATTTCGCCAAAGCGGCGCCACTCTTCTGCTGCCGCTGCTGGTGGTGGCGCTGTGGCGGTCGTGGCGGAAGCAGCCTATTGCCGCGGTTGCGGCTATCGTCGCTGGAGTGGTATTTTGGCTGGCCTGGTACATCCCCTGCGCGCTGTTATCCGGAGGCTTTTCCCGGTTGGCCGCCATGGATCGAGAGCAGACGATAGCCGCGATACGTACGACGTCCGTCCTATTTGGCGCCCCACTCGTGGTGCACGCACACATGGTGGTGGATGTGTGCCTTTACCTGATGCTGGCGATGGTTGGACTGGCACTGCCGCTAGCCGCGTCTCAAGCGCGCTTATGGCGCGGCCAAAGGCCGGCAACGCCAGGCATGCCAACGCCAATGTTCTTCATGCTATGGATGGTTCCCAATCTGGCCGTTATTTACCTGTTGCACTGCGGGCAGCCCGGCTACGTTCTGTTGTCGCTGCCGCCGCTGGCGCTGTTGGGCGCCCGGCTGGCATTGCCGACGCTCAATCGCTGGCAGTGGACAGGGGCCGTCGTGGCGGTCAGTCTGGCGGCTGGTTATTTCCCGTATGAGCGATGGATCGATCCGGCGGTAGCGACGCTGCCGTATCAGCTCCTGCGGGCTTCGCCGCGTCTGCCGGGGCTGATCGAGAGCTCGCAGCGGCAGATTCGCAGGCTGATCGATGCAATGCCGGGCCTTCCCGAAGAGAAGTTGGTCTTTTGTTTGAGACAGCGCACGGAAGCGCCGAACATCCGTACGGTGACCGAAGAATACGCCGATGTCTACTGGGCGGATTTCGAGGGGGAAGGCTTGCAAGTCTTCGCTCCGCACGGGGGCGCGGTATCGCAGCACTGGCCCGATTCCGTACGCCGCGCCGCATGGCTGTGCGATGGAGCGGGTTTGCCCGCAGCCGTTCGCCTGCGATATCCGCAAGCGAGGCCGCTGGCTGGGAATGCGCTTTTTTCGTTCTGGACGCTGGACCAGGGAGCGTTATTCAGACCATGAGCGGTTCCGACTATTTCAGCGCGACTGTAACAGGCGGGCTGGCCGCTGTACCTACGGTAAGCACCACGGGTACTGCCTTCCCAGCATCGATTTCCAACGGCACGCGGCAGTTCACCTGAAGGACGCCAGAGATCATTCCGGGCGCTGCGCCGGCATAGAGAATGCCGGCAAGAACCCCTCCGATCTGGATGGAAACCGGGAGAACCGGCTTGGGAAGGACCGCTGCCGGAATCAGTCCATCGGTGCCGGGCGGATTCGTCTGGCCCGCACCCGTCGCGTAAACGACGATGATGGTTCCCCGTTGTGCCGGGTTGTCGGGCGAGTTCACCGTCGTGTCCTGGTTCAGAATGGCGCCTTGCCCGGTACCGCTGGCACCCAGGGTGAACAGAGCGGGCGCAGAGTCTGCGACCGGGACGGAGATGCTCGTGGACAAACCGGATGAATTGGCAATTTCCAGGGTGGTTGAGGTGCGCCCGGCGATGCCGAAAGGGACGACGGCGTTGATCTGATCGGACGACTGGTAGAGGAGGGGCGCAGGAAAACTATCAAAGCGAACGCTGGCGCCCTGCGGGGTGGCTGCCGCGGCCATTGCCGAACCGATGATGGTGACGATTTCTCCGGGCGCCACAGGTCCCGGAAGAAGGCTGGCTCCGTTCAGCACACCTACGGGCGACACAGGCGCAACATAAATGGGTTCCACATTAACGGTCCCATCGGAACTCGACATAGGGACTGACTGGCCGGAAGGATCGGTCGCCACGACCGATTCAAAATGGATGGAGTAAGCCCCGGGCGCCACGCCGGGGCCAACATTAACGAATAACTGGACGATGGCACCGTCGGATATCGTGTTCTGGTTTAGCTCCGTGATGAGAAAGCGCGTTTGACGGGAAGACAGCGGCGCGATATAGACCGTCTTTCCGGAGCTTCTGGCGGCGAGGCCCACGACGGTCGTGAGGCTCAAGGCCGAGTTATCGAAGACCAGATCGAACTGCAAGCCGCTGACGGAGCTCCCGCCGCTGGCAAAGGAAACGGGCACGGGAACACTGGCGCCGGGACCGGCAACGCTAGCCGGTATGGAGACGTCGGAACAAAAAGCCAGAGGAGTTCCGCCAAGGAATGCAAGGCAGAAGGGCAACGCGAATCTGGGAACAGGCCACATCGGGCATCCGGGCGTTTAGGGCTAACTCCGACAAACCGTCAACCACTCCGGAAGCCACCGCTTGTGTGGCACGCGAGCGAGCAAAGGCTCCTGGATTCCGGTTCCGATTACGACATGGTAACAGAATGGTCCGAGCGAACGCGCATGCCGGACCGTCCACGGTGCGCGACAAGAAAGTGGAGACCGGCGCAATTCATCAACAGCACGGGTGGAATCTGAGCGTATGTGGTACGCAAGGCGCAGGTGCCATTGTGGGGCAGCTTGGTTAGCTGCTGCCGATTG